>DATDFN010000080.1:0-6881 GCA_036522615.1 Binatia bacterium
ACATCGATTACAATCTGATTCTACAGTCGATCGTGACGGGCAATCTGCGCGGCCTGCCGATGAAGGTCGCGGCGATCCTGATCGAGCGGCCGAACCACGTCTTCGTCGTCCACCCGTCGATCCAGAAATTCGCCGATCTCAGGGGCAAGAAGGCCGCGATCAGCTCCTACGGCTCGCTCACCGACATCCTCGCGCGCCTCACTGCGGCGCACTACGGCCTCGATCCCAAGAGCGACATCGGCTTCACCGCCGCCGGCTCCAGTTCCGGCCGGCTCGCGCAGCTCCAGTCCGGCGTCGTGCAGGCGGCGCTCGTGACGCCGCCCGGCGACGCGATTGCGGAGAAGATGGGTTTCAAGCGACTGCTCGAAGTCGGCACGCTGTTTCCGTTCCCGGTGAACGGCGTCGGTCTGCACGAAAACAAATTGAAGAACGACCGCGACGAGGTGAAGAAAGTCCTGCGCGCGCTCTACCGCGCGAACCAGTTCATCCTCGACAATCCCAAGGGCGCCATGAAGGACCTCGCAGCCTGGGGGCGCTCGACGCCAGCCGCCGCCGAGGAGGCGTACAAAGCGAACGGCAAGAACTACAGCCGGAATCTGATCGTCCCGCGCGCAACGCTGGAAAAAGTCTTGGAGAGCACGCGCTGGAACGTCGAGACGAAAAAGAACGTCGGCGTCGACGACGTCTTCGATTTCAGCGTCATGCGGGAGGTATTGAAGGAGATGGGAAAAAAGGTAGAGTGATTGACGCTATGGCAAAGCATTCGCGGTATTTGGCTGTGGCGCTCGCGTTCGCGCTCATCGCGTTAAGCTCGTGCAGGGCGTACGTGACGCCGAGCTCGGATGAAGACGAGAGTCTCAAAGAAATGCGGCGGAAATCCCTGTAACCATCCGTACGTTAAAGGTCTCCCCCAATTGCCTTTCTAACATCCGACGATTCCGGTTCCGCCTTGTAGCTCAGCAGCTCGACCGCCGCGGTCTCTTCCAGGCCGTACTTCACATCGCCGACGAGGTCCTTCATTTCCCGCCTGTAATCGTACCTAACGACGCTACGGGTTTGAGGACTATAAAAATAAACATAGGTGTCGTAATAGTTGTAAATCCCCTCGAACATAACGAAAGCGCGTTCGATTCGGTAGGCTTCAAAAGTTCCAGCGGCTGTCGTGACGGATTCAATGCCGGTGACGGTTGCATGGCTGTCGCGCCAACGGCCGAGACGTCTCCAGCCTTCCCACTCCTTCCCGACCCAAAGCGGAAAATTGTAATACTGTGTCTCTGCCTGAATCACTGCTGGCAACGGTAACGCAGCGTAGAGCCAGGTGCCGCCGCTAACAGGAATTCTTTTGCCATCCTCGAGCTTGACTCTTCGGTACTTGCCATTGCGCATTTGTATTTCGAACTCGCCATTTTCCATGTCCGATCGAGAGCCGCCGCTGTAGGTTTTGTGAGTCACCCGGTACGTCCACGTCCCGCCTTGTTTCGTGTAATCGGGCGCTTCGACGACGGCCGCGCCGGGAGGAGGGCTCCGGTTCGACGACGCGGCGCAGGCGTTGAAGTTTAGCGCGCATATATAAAAACGGCGAGGATGCGCCGGGCGTCGGCCATGAACGGATGATCCACGGCCGTGCAATATACGAAATAGACTAGAGCCATTGCAAGCTGTCTTGTTAACAATATCCTTGGCTTTTACGGCGGAAAATCGTGTTTGCTTCCCCGCGCAATTTGTCATACAAATTCACCGTCCGGCATCCAGAGAAGGAGTTTTTTGATGCGTTCACTCGCGCTGCTCGCCAGCGATTCGTCCCATCTGCCGCTGCTCACGATCTTCAAGGAATCGGGGGTCACGAGGAAGTACGGCTTCGACATCGATCTCGAGATCGTCGGCGGGGCGCGCGCGCCGACGATGGGGCACCGGACCAAGCTCGTCTATGCGGGCGAGGTGGATTTCGTCTCGGGCCTGCACCACGAGACCTATCGCGAGCGCTCCAAGGGGCATAAGCGGCTGGTCTATCTGGCGCAGACGCAGAACCGCTGGGACGACCGCCTGGTCGGCCCCGTCGGGCTCAAGAGCGTGGACGAGCTCCGCGGCAAGCGCATCGTCTGCCACTCGACGGCGCCGTGCGTGACGGGAAACTTGAAGGCGATCCTGCGGCAGCTGGGCTTCAAGGAAGACGAGATCAAGGTCGAGGCGATCGAGAGCATGAGCGGCAACCTCACGCGCTACGTCGACGACGTGGTCGCGGGCAAGGCCGCCGCCGCGCTCGTCGACATGCCGTTCGATCTCTACGCCGAGAACAAGGGCCTGAAAATCATCCCGCTGCCGGAACGGCCGGTGATCCACAACACGACGATCCTCACGACGACCGATTACATCCGCGACAACCGCGAGACGGTGATTCTATTTTTGAAGTCGCTGATCGACGCAATCCACTACTTCAAGACGGAGCCGGAACAGGTGGCGGACATACTGCAAAAAAATCTCTCCAAGCGCTACACGCTCGACGACCGCGCCTATTTCGTCCATCTGCAACGCGAGTGGGCGCAGCTGCTCCTCGCCAAGCCGTATCCGCTGCCCGCAGCGATCCAGAACGTCTTCGAGCTCGACGCGGCGCACGATCCCAAAATGGGAAACATCTCGCCGATGGAGCCGTGGGACCTCCACTATCTCCGCGAGATCGACGATAGCGGCTTCATCGACCAGCTCTACGCTTCGTAATCACCCCTCACCCTGATCTCTCCCAAGGCGAGAGCGGATCGGATTCTCTTAAAAAGATGTCCTAAAAATTTTCACCCTCTCCCTTCGAGGGAGAGGTAGGGTGAGGGTGTTCATTTCACGAAGCCCAAGTCCTTCAGCTCCCGCAAGAAGCGCGTGTCGATCAGATCCTCGGCCTTCAGCTCGCGCACCTTGGGATTACGCGCGCCGAGATCGTCAAGCACAGTTTTCATCCCGGCGACGGTCGGCATCGGATAATTCAGGAGAAAATTCTTCGTGAGCACGTTGTGGTATTCCTCGATGTCGGCCCTGTCTTTCAGCCCGCTGCTCTTCTCGATGACCGCGTAGGCGGCCGGTTTGTTTGTCTTGAACTCGCGGATCGCCTCGACGTAGGCCTTCATGAAATTACGGATGAGGTCGGGGCGCTTTTCGATCAGCGACGAAGTGACGTAGAGCACCCCCTGCGGATACTCGGCGTCGACCTGCGAGAGATCCGCGAGCACGCGCAGGCCCATCTTCTTGGCGCGCGGCGTTTGCGAGAGCGAGAGGATCGAGCCGTGCACTTTGCCGGCGGCGATCGCGGCGAGGCGCTCCGGCGAATTTCCCACCTGCAGAATCGTCACGTCTTTCGCCGGGTCGAGACCCCAGGATTTGAGCGCCATGCGCGTGATGAAATCCGAGCCCGAGCCGAAGCGCGAGATGGCGACGTTCTTGCCCTTCAAGTCCGCCGCCTTGGTGATCGACGGCGGGGTCACGAAGCTATAGACGAATTTGTTGATCAGCGCGGCGATCATCTTGAGGTGAAAGCCGGCGAGATTCGCGCTCACGACCTCGCTCGGCGAGCCGCGCCCGAACTGGATTTCTCCGGAGACCATTCCCTGCACGACGGTCGATCCGCCGGGAATGTACACGATCTCGACGTCGAGGCCGTACTTTTTGAAGAGGCCGAGTTGTTTCGCGAGATGATGCACTTCCTCGCCCGAGCCGACGCCGCTGTAGCCGAGGACAACGCGCTCCTCGGCCGGCGCTGGCGCGGCGCGGAAAAGCAGCGCCGCGACAAAAACCGCCAAATAGATTTTTCGCATGAAAACTCCTAGCGCCGGTACTTCACCGGGGGCATGTTGAACTGCACGCCTTCTTTTTCCAGCTCTTTCTGGAACATTTGGCGCACCTTCGGGTCTTCGTCCTCGAGCTCGATCAGATGACCGCCGCCCTTGGTGCTCTCGAACAGTCGATCGTAATCCATGACCTGATATTTCTGACCGAACGGCTTGAAGGCGAGCATCTTGAGCGGCTCCTTCGCAGTGTTGAAATGCTGGTGAAACCACATGTGCGGCGGCGAGAACATGCTGAACTCGCCCCAGTCGTAGCGCTCCAGCTCCGTGCCTTCGAGCCACATGAGCGAATAGCCCTTGCCTTCAAGCACGAGAATGTCGGCGCCGAGCCCGTGGCGGTGCGCTTTTTTGTACGCGCCCACGGGCGAGCGCGTGATGTGCGCGGAGATGATGTTGTCGCAGAATTCGAGCTCGACGTTCGTCGCCCCCGGACCTTTCTTGGTCCAGTCGTGGAAGTTGAGCTTCTCGATGTCGGCGATGAAGCTCGTGTCCCACACGCGGCGCTCGACGACGGCGACGCCTTTGCCGCTGAAATAGTTCTCCTCGCCGTGGTACCGGTCGAGGAACTGATAGGGATTGTTAAAGACGAAATCGTAGTTGTGATAGATGTTGAACACCATCGGCATGTTGGTGTAGCCGATGTAGCGCACGGTCTCGCCGCCCTGGCCGTTGAAGTGCTGGTGCCACGCGTTCAGCGGGACCGAGAACATCGAGCGCTCCTGCCATTCGAAGGTCTGTTTTTTGCCGCCGTCGAGCCACACGGTGGTTGCGCCGCGGCCTTTGAGCACGTAGATCATCTCCTCGAACATCTGCTTCTGCGGCTTGAGACTCTCGCCCGGGGGGATTTCGCACACATAGGCCGCCGAGTTGGGCGGCTCCTTGGGATGGCCGAGAATGATGTAGTGCGCGCGGCCGCCGCGACGGCGCCACGGCGAGACTTCGAGCTTGCGGATATCGCCGACGACGAAATTTTTCGTCACCGGCAGCTCTTCCCAGTCGAGAAACTGGTCGAACGAGGTCTTGCCTTCGTACGGTTTGGGATCGTAGGGTCTTTCGCCTTGCATTTAGCCTCCGAGTAATTAATCGAGAATGCCGTCGTGAAATCGATGGCGCGCCGTGAAGCCGAGCAGCCGCTCCGCTTTCGCCGTCGCGTAGCCGGAAGCGTTGCCTTCCAGGCGCGCGTCGATATTTTTCGCCTGCGGCCAGAACCGCCGGACGAGCGCGGCGGTCGGCTCGTCCATGATGGTTGCCGGCGCGCAGATGTTGAACGCCTCGTGGCCGGAAAAATCCGCTTCCAGCGTACAGCGGCACGCCGCCGCGGCGTCGCGCACATCCACATAGCTCCACAGCGCGCCGACGCCGCGCACGACGGGATTGTTTCGCCGCTCGCCCAGCACGCGCGCGTTCTCCGGCGCATAAATGCCGGAGAAGCGCAGGCTCGCGATGCGGAGTCCCGCCCTGCGGTGGAAGGCGTCGCACATGTGCTCGCCGACGAGCTTGGAGAGGCCGTAGGGATCGTGCGGCCGGCGCGGATGCTTCTCGTCGATCGGCAAATAATCAGGCGCGACGGCCGCGGACGGATAATAAAAGCCGTACACCGCGAGGCTCGAGCCGCAGATCACTTTCTTCATGCCCACTTCCGCGGCCGTCGCCAGTACGTTGTAGGTCATCGCCGTATTGTCGTTGAAGCGCCCGGCGTCGCCGGCGACGTCGGGCGTCTTCCACGTTCCGCTCGCCGCGTCGTATCCGTTCTCCGTATAGAGAAAGCGTCGGCGCGCGAGGTGAACGACCGCTTCGGCGCCTGCGAAAATCTTCCGCAGCTTCTCGACATTAGTCAAATCAGCGGCGACGAACTCGCACTGCGTTGCCGCCGGCTTCTCGACGTCGATTGCGGCGACCTCAACGCCGTGCGCGAGCAGCTCTTCAACGACGTAGCGGCCTAGCCGCCCGTCGCCGCCGGTAACGATCGTCTTCATGTCGGCTAGCGCTTGCGGAAAAAGCCGCTCTGCTCGATTTCCTTGAGCAGCGTGTTGTCGATGAAGTCGGCGGCTCGGGCGTCGCGCGCTTCGCGAATATCGATAGTCTTCAAGATGCGCTCGACCCCTTCGAGCCGCACGTAGGAGATCGGATCGCCGATGTGGCGCACGCCGAAGACTTGGTAAAGCTCGCCCAGAATCTCGGGATCGGTCACGCGCGTGTAGCGCGACAGAACTTTCATGCTGAAGTCGCGGTCGTTTCTCAGCCGGTGGACGCCCGCGCTGAAGCCGCGGAGAAACTTGAGCACGGTGTCGCGATTCGATCGGATATAGCTCCGCCGCGCCGACATCGGCGTGTTGGGAAAAACGATGCCCATCTGTCCGACGTCGGCGAGCTCGTAAAGGCCGGATTTTTTCGCGCGGAAGTTGCTCGGCGGCGACAGCACCGAAGCGTCGAGCGCGCCGCTGCCGACGCCGGCGAGGCTCTCCGGCATGCCGCCCGTCTGCACGACCGTCAGATCGCGCCGCGCAACGCCCCAGCGCTCCAGCGCGAAGTCGAGCGCGAGATCGGTCGAGCCGCCGAGCCGCGTCACGCCGACTTTCTTGCCTTTCAAGTCGGCGGGGTTCTTGAGCTCCGGGCGCGACATGATCGAGAAGACCATCGCGTTGCCGGTGTTGGCTATGAGCACGAGATCGGCGCCTCGGAGCGAAGCGTTGACGACGGGCACCGACGGGCCGTAGGCGAACTGCACGTCGCCGCCGAGCATCGATTGGATGAGCAGCGAGCCGCCGCCGATATAAAGGAGCTGAGTCTCCAGCCCCTCGCGGCGGAAATATTCCCCGTCCTGCGCGACCCAGAGCGGCGCCATCGCGCCGCTGATCGCGCTATAGGCGACGTGAATCGGCGCAGCGGACGCCGACGCGGTAAGATAAAAGAAAAGAAAAATCGCCGGCGGCAGAGCGCGCTTCACAAGCTTCCCTTCGCGCGAATGCCGGTAAACGAATCGATTTTCACCACGCCGCCTCCGGCAACGCCTTTGGGCGCGCGCCCTTCGGCGACGGCGCGCACGCCTTCGAG
>DATDFN010000081.1:0-3559 GCA_036522615.1 Binatia bacterium
TGACCCATACGAGGACGCCGTCCACTTGCATCAACTGTTCGCGAACTTCGGCGCAAAAATCGTCCCGGTATATGGCGGGCTCGACCTGAATTCCCTTGGCGGCGAAGGCGGCGAACAAATCCGCGAACCGGCTGTTCTCGGGGGTCGCATTCGATCTCTTATCGCGATCGCCGGGTGAGAGAATCGCCAGCCGCAGTGAGCTGTCTGCTTCGGAGAAGCGTCTCATTTCTTTTGCGTGTCGAGCGCGGCCTTTACGCCCTTCGCCAGATCGCTCGTCGGGCCAACACCCCAGTAATGAAGAAAGACGATGCGCGGCGATTCCGTCTCGATGTGATTGTGGATCGCGACCACGTTGATTCCCGCGCCGCGGAGCGCTTTCAGCACGCCCTGAAGCTCGCCTTCGAGCATGACGAAGTCGCCGTCGACGGACGCCAGCTGATCGCTGCCGGCGAACGCCGCCCAAGTATTGATGCCCATCGCGTTCCCGACCGTCGTGCCGCCCATCTTCGTCGTGCGGCCGATCGTGACTTTGTAAACGCCGTTCGCGAGCTGGCCTTTCGCACCCATGATCGAGTCGATGTTCTTAGGATCGAGCGAAGTCTTCGCCGGGTCGATGTCGGCCTTCGGCGTCTCGCCCTTGCCGCCGCTCGTCTCTTTGATCTTGGCGAAAACTTTTCCGACGGCGGCGGCGAGTTTTTCTTCATCGCCCATGCCACCGATGTGCATGAACATCACCCTGGGCGAGTCCCAGAAAAAATGGTTGTGCAGCGCGGTCACCTGCAGGCCGTTGTCGAGCGCCGCGCTCATAACGGGATTGACCTGATCTTCGAGCAGCGTGGTGTCGCCCATGACCAACGTCTTGCCGCCGGCTTTCATGAACGCAGCATACGATGTGAGTCCCATCGCCGGATTCAATTTGACGCCGGCCGCGGTGACCTGGAGATCGCTTCGAGGCGCGCGGACGGTATAGACGCCTTCCTTCTCGTTCAGCTCGCCTTTGATGCCGGTGAGCTGCTCGATCTTCGCGACATCGAGCTTGGTCTCCGCAGCATGGCCCGATTGCGGCAAGAAGCAGAACGCGAACATGGCGGCGATCGCATATTTTGTTTTCATGATCCATCCTCCTAAGAAAAAATTACCACCTCCTGCGATGATGGATAGCTTCGCGCATGGCGCGCTCAGCCTCTTTTCCTTTTGAAATATTCGTAAAGGTCGTCGAACACGGCCGCGCCTCTTGCCAGTCTCGCTTCGTCGTCTTTATGCGCCATCGCCATGCCGGCGATGAGCCGCTCGATGCCGGTCGTCTCGTCGCGGCCGAATTTCGCATCCTTCAGGTCGATGTCGTGGACGATCTCAGCGATCGGCGTAAGCGCGCCGTCGCTGAGCCCCACGCGCTGGAGCAGCACCTCGAACGAGCAGTTGTCGCCCTCGTGCGTGAACTCCGCCTCGAACATGTCGAAGCGGAGCTCGCCCGCAAGCGGCTTGTAGCCTTTCGGCGAAACGAATTTGAAGCGCGCATTAGGATCGATGAAGCGGCGGATGAGCCACGCGCTCGCCATGCGGTCGACGTGGATGCCTCGCCGAGTGACCCAGGTCTTGCCCGATAAATCCTCGCGGCGATAGTTCCCGGCCGCGCCGGAGCGCGGCGCTTTTCGGCCGGTGACGCGCGCTTCGAGGTCGCGGACGGCGCCTTCCGCCGCATCGCGGCCGGGCGCGCCGAAAAAATCGATGGCGACGATCTCCGCCAGTTTCTGTCTCAACTTGGCGATTTCGCCCTCGAGCTCGGCGCGAAGCGCATCGTCTATCGCCCGGCGCGGCGGGAAAACGGCGGCGACTTTCCGGGCGTCGTCGACGATCTGCCCGTAGTCGGCGTCGCGCGCCGTCTGGAATTGCGCCTCCACCTGCTCGTTGGAAAGACCGTCGATGAAATTCGCCTCACAGATCGAGGCGTCGCCCCTGCCTTCGACGATCTCGCGCAGGAGCCATTGAAAATCCTCCTGGCTCTGATCGGTTTTCGGCAGGACGTAAACCGAGTTTTTGACGGCAATCGCGCCGATGCGCTGCAGACGGCGCCAGACCTTAACGCGAAAATAATTTGGCTTAGGTGGGATCTGATGGATCAAGAGCAACCAGCGACCCTGAGGATCCGGCATAGACGTCCTTTGACTTGAAGATACAACTGCTATATGCAGGATTCAGTTGCAATGCAAGGGACCTGGAGGAATCATTAAAAAATGACTGAGCCGAATGCCGCGACGGTTGAAAGCAGCGCGCCAAGCGCGATCGGCCTCTGGCCGCTTGTGGCCTATTTTCTCAAGCTCGGTACGCTCGGCTTCGGCGGTCCGGTCGCGCTCGTCGGATTCATGCACCGCGATCTCGTCGAGCAGCGGCGCTGGCTGACGGAGGATACGTACAAGCTTTCGCTGGCGCTGGCGCAGATCATGCCGGGGCCGCTGGCGGCGCAGACCGCGATCGCGATCGGATATTTCGAGGCCGGCATCTTGGGCGCAACGCTTGTCGGCCTCGCCTTCGTCCTGCCGTCCTTTCTCATGGTGGTGGCGATCTCAATCGCCTACGTCACCTACGGCGGCCTGTGGTGGATGCAGGCGGTCTTCTACGGCATCGGCGCGACCGTCATCGCGATCATCGCGATCGCCGCCTTCAAGCTCGCGCGCAGCACGAATAAGCGCGACCCGCTGCTTTGGGCAATCTGCGCCTTTCTCACCGTCGTGACCGCATGGGCGCAAACCGAGCTGGCGGAATTTTTTATTCTCGCCGGGCTCGTGGTTCTGCTTTTCCACGCGTGGCCGGGAAAGCGGCAGGGTGTTCTAATGATCCTCGCCGCCCTGGCGCTGGGCCTCGCCGTCGGACTGATGGAGAAATGGCTCGGTCACGCGGGCGCCGCCGACGGCTCGACCGGCGTCCTCACGCAGATTCTATTATTTTTCACCAAGGCCGGTGCGTTCGTTTTCGGCAGCGGCCTGGCGATCATTCCGTTCCTGCAACAGGGAGTGGTCCAGCAGTTCGGCTGGCTGAACGAGCACCAGTTTCTCGATGCCGTCGCCGTGGCGATGATCACGCCGGGGCCCGTCGTCATCACCGTCGCGTTCATCGGCTTTCTGGTCGCCGGCCTCGCCGGCGCGGTCATGGCGGCGATCGGCATCTTCCTGCCGGTCTATTTCTTCACCATCGTGCCCGCGCCCTGGTTCAAGCGCCACCGCAACAACCCGCAGCTCAAAGCGTTCGTCGACGGCGCGACGGCGGCGGCGACCGGCGCCATCACCGGCGCGGTCATTGTGCTCGGCATGCGCGCGATCACCGACCTGCCCACGGCGACGATCGGTCTTGCCAGCCTCGCGATATTATGGCGTTATAAAATCCCAGAACCTATTATCGTGACGATTTCGGGAATCGTCGGATTGATTCTCTGGCCTCTGGTGCACGCGGCATGAAAAAGGTCTGACAAGATGCATGAGCATGAACATGCGCATGCTCACTCCGGCAGTCATTCACACGCGACTCGCCACGCGCATTCTCATGGCGCCATCGATCCTTCCAT
>DATDFN010000082.1:0-11982 GCA_036522615.1 Binatia bacterium
CGTCACCGAGACGATCAAGCAGACGATGGGCTCGGTGCAGGAGATCACGCTGGCGACCCGCCAGCAGGCGATCGGCGCGGACCAGGTCTCCGACGCCATGCGGGCGATCGATCAGGGGATGAGAGAGACGGTGGCGGGGACGAAGGAGACCAACCGCGCCGCGGCGCAGCTGATGACGCTGGGCCGATCGCTGGAGCAGATGGTGCAGAGGTTCAGGATCGCGGAGGGGAACCACGACCACACCGGGGACGAGAGCCGGGACTAAAATGCAGCCCGGCGATCAAGAATACCAGCACCTCTTCCAGATCTTCCGCGAAGAGTGCGACGAGCACATTCAAAAGCTCAACGAGGGGCTGCTCGCGCTCGAACGCGAGCCGCAGCGCGCCCGTCTCGACGAAATTCTCCGCGCGGCGCACAGCTTCAAGGGCGCTTCGCGGATGATGGGCTTCAAGACGCTGGAAACGCTCGCGCATTATCTCGAAACGCTTTTGACCCAGCTGCACCGCGGTGAGCGGCAGACTTCGCCCGTCATCGTGGATGCGCTCTATCGCGATATCGACGCCCTCAGCGAAGGCCTCGCGGCGTTGATCGAAGGCAAGGATCCGCCGGCGATCGACGCTATCGTCGAAGAGCTAAAAGTCGCGGCGGGTGAAGCGGCGGCGGCTGCGCCCGCCGAGGTGGAAAACACAGGCGAGGTGAAGGAGACCGCGCGCCCCGGTCGAACGCCGGCCGCGCAGGACGGCGCCGCGCTCGGCAGCGTCCGCGTGCAGACCGAAAAACTGGATTATCTCATTAATCAGGCCGGCGAGCTGCTCGTCGCGAAGATCGAAGCGCTCGACAATCTTCGCGACATCGAGGACACGCTCGATGCGCTCGCGGGCTGGCGCAGGAAGCTGCCGCGGGAGCCGCAGGACGGCGCCGCGCTCGGTCACATCGAAAAGGTCGGCGACGACCTCGCCAGAGTTTTCCAGCGGCTTTCCGAAAACACGCGCCGCGTCGAACTCCTGGTGGACGAGATCCATGAAGGCGTTCGCGATCTCCGGCTGCTCCCGCTGTCCACGATCCTCGAGCCTTTCTTCCGCATGGTCCGCGATCTCAGCCGCGATTTGGGCAAAGAGGCCGATCTGCGGCTCGAAGGAGCCGCGACGCGTCTCGACAAAAAGATATTGGAGGATTTGCGCGAACCGCTGATTCATCTGCTGCGCAATGCGATCGACCACGGCCTCGAAGTGCCGGACGAGCGCGAGCGCAAAGGTAAAGCGCGTGCCGGGCGTCTGATCATCAGCGCGCGGCAGGCCGGCGGCAAAATTCTGATGACGATCGGAGACGACGGCCGGGGACTCGACCGCGCCGCAATCGCGGCCAAAGCGGTCGAGCGCGGGATCGTATCCGCCGATGAGATCCAGCGCTGGACCGATGACGAGGTTTTCGAATTGATCTTCCGCGCCGGCTTCTCCACCGCCGCCGGCGTGACGGAGGTTTCGGGCCGCGGCATCGGCCTCGACGCCGTTCTCGAGCGGCTCGAAAATCTGAAAGGCTCGATCGCCATCGAATCGAGGCCGAATGAGGGAACGACGTTCGTGCTTTCGCTCCCGCTGACGCTGAGCACGACGCACGCGCTGCTTTTCCTTTGCGGCGGCGATATTTTCTGCTTGCCCACGGACGCGCTGGAAAAAACGATCCTGCTCGCGTCCGACGCTATAACGTACGTGGAAGGCAAATCGACCGTCGTCGTCGACGGCGCGCCTCTGGCATTCGCATGGCTCGCGGATGTCCTCGGGCTGCCCAAGGCCGACAGCGGCGCGGACGCCGTGCCGGCGCTCGTTCTCGAGAGCCCTCGCGGAAAGGTCGTCTTCGGCGTAGACCGGCTGCTCGGCGAGGAGGAGATCGTCGTCAAGGCACTGGGGAAGTTTTTCGGCCGCATCCCGCAGCTCTCCGGCGGGACGATTTTGGGAAAGGGAGAGATCGCGTTAATTTTGAATCCGAACGACCTCCTGCGCTCCGTCACGCAAGGGAAAATCTCTCCGGTGGCTTCGCCCCGCGCGCTGCCCGCGACGCCGGCCTTCAGGAAGCGCGTGCTCGTGGTCGAAGACACGCTGACGACCCGGACGCTCGAGAAAAACATCCTCGAAGCCGCCGGATTCGACGTGACGACCGCGGTCGACGGCGAGGATGCGCTCATCAAGCTGCACGAAAAAAGTTTCGATATCGTCGTCACCGACGTTCAGATGCCGCGTCTCGACGGCTTCCGTTTGACCGAGAGGATAAAAAAGGACGCTCGCTTCAAGGACTTGCCGGTGATTTTAGTGACGGCCTTGCAGACCGAAGCCGACAAACGCCGCGGCATCGAAGCCGGCGCCGACGCGTACCTGACGAAAGCCGTCTTCGACCAGAAGCGTTTTCTCGAAATCGTCCGGCGCTTCGTTTGAAGAAAGCCGTCTTCTATGCCGACGGCCGGTCAGTCGACAATTTGAGGGGGCACGGGGGAACTCCTATGATCAAAGTGCTCATCGCCGAAGACTCTCCCTCCATTGCCGCGATCATGCGCGATCTGCTCAAGCGCGACCCCGAGATCGACGTCGTCGGATGGGCGAAAAGCGGCCGCGAAGCCGTCTCCATGAGAAACACGCTCGAGCCCGACGTGATCACGATGGATCTGAACATGCCGCTCATGGGCGGGATCGAAGCGATCCGGACGATCTGCACGACCCGACCGGTGCCGATTGTCGTGGTCAGCTCGCTGATCGAAAGCCGCGATTCGGAGCTCGCCTTCGAGGCGCTGCGCTGCGGCGCCCTCGACGTGATGGGTAAGCCCAGCGGCACAGGGCCGGGCGGATTCATGGGCATCGGAGAAGAACTTAAGTTTCGCATCAAAGCGGCGTCGCGTATCCACCCGATGCGGCGCTACAACAGGCCGGCTCCGGCGCATGCGCCGAAACGGAAGCCGCAGGCCGTGCGGAAGCTCAAGCAGCCGCTCGTCGTCATCGGCGCTTCCACCGGCGGACCGCCGGCGCTGGCGAAGGTCCTCGGGGGTTTGCCGCGCTATTTCCCAGTCCCGATCGCCATCGTGCAGCATATCGCGACCGGCTTCATCGCCGGCTTGCGCCAGTGGCTCGAAAGACAATCCGCGCTCCCGGTGCAGGTCGCCGCCGACGAGGTGCCGCTGCAGAGCGGCCATGTTTATCTCGCGCCGGACGATCGTCATCTCGAAGTCGGCCCGGGGCGAATCCTGAAGCTCAACTCCGAAGCGCCGAGCCGAGGCCATCGCCCTTCGGTAGATCGCTTGATGGACTCGGCGGCGCACATTTACGGCCCCAATGTCGTCGGCGTACTGCTGACCGGCATGGGACGCGACGGCGCGCAAGGGCTGAGAAGCATCCGCGACGCGGGCGGCCGGACGATCGTGCAGGACGAGGACACTTCACTGGTTTTCGGCATGCCGCGCGAAGCGATTCTCAACGATGCCGCGGAAATCGTCAGCCCGCTCGACAAGATCGCCGGCGAAATCGTCGAAGCGATCCAGCCGACCGTGGAGGTCTAAGTATGGCAAAGCTCGTGGTCGCCGACGACAGCCGCACGCAGCGGAGCACGATTGCGATGGCGCTCGAGCGGCGCGGCCATCAGGTGGTGCAAGCCAGCGACGGGCTGGAAGCGCTCCACATCGTGCAGGAACAGCACCCCGATCTTCTCGTATCCGATATCGTGATGCCCGAGCTGACCGGCTATCAGCTCTGCCGATTGCTCAAAAACGATCCCGCGACCGCGGACCTTCCGATCATTTTGCTGACGACGCTCGATCACCAAGAACATCGCTTTTGGGGAAAAGAAGCCGGCGCAGACAGCTACGTTCTCAAGGGAGCCGACGCCGCGCCGCTCGAGGCCGAGGTCGAGCGGCTTCTGGAAGAGAGACAAAGCAGGCCCCGTGTCGGGCGTGTCGCATCGAATACGCTTTCCCGCGCCCACAGCGCCCAAGCGCGTCTGACCGACCTGCTCGACCGCCTGCTGTTCGAGGCGACCATCAGCAACCGCATGCGCGAGACCGCCAGCTTAGGCGGTGGCGTCGCCGCCGTCGGAAACAGTCTCTGCGACTTTTTTTACGAGCTTATCGATTACGAAATGTGCGTGATATGCGTCCGCGGACCCTCCGGACCGGAGTTGCTGGTGCGCATGGCGACTCCTTTCGCGGCCGACGGCTTGGAGGCGGCAAAGGAAACGATTCTGCGCGAAAGGCTGCTGGCGGTCGGCAAGGGCGAATCGCTGTCGGTGAAGGTTCTCAATCCGGAAATGCTCAAAGACGCCGCAGCAGAGACGAAGAATCTTACGATGGTCTCGGCGCGCTTTACGCGCTCCAAGGAAGGCGGCCTGGCGGTTTTTATCGCCAACCGCGCGCCGTACAGCGAGGAGACGAACGAGACGCTACGGATCGCCGCCGCCGAGCTGGAGCCGATCCTCTCCGCGACGCTGCAGGCCGACGCGCTGGAAAAGCTCAAAGCCGATTTTACGGCGATGATCATACACGACCTCCGCGCCCCGCTCACCGCGATCATGTCCGCCGCGGCGATCGTCGAAGACGGCCTCGTCGGGCCCGTCAACGACGAGCAAAAAAACTGGATGGGAAAGATCGGCGGTCAGAGCCGGACGCTTTTGGATCTCATCAACGACTTTCTCGATCTCTCCAAGATCGAAGCCGGACGCCTCGATCTCGTCCTCGAAGACATCGAGCTCGCAACGATCGTCGCGGCGACTCTCGACGATTACGCCGTGCTTCTGCGCGAGAAAAAGATCGCGCTATCGGCCCGCCTCGACGAGGTCGGCTGCAGCGTGCAGGGGGACCGCACGAGACTCGGACAGGTATTCGCAAATCTTCTCAGCAATGCGATCAAGTTTACGTCGGAGGGTGGAAGCATCGAGATCGGCGCCGCTCGAGAGGGCGACGACGAGGTGCGCATTTGGGTGAAAGACACCGGCGTCGGAATCCCCCCCAACGAGATCGAAGGACTGTTCGAAAAATACCGCCAGGCGCAAAGCGGCAGAATATCGAAACACAAAGGCACCGGCCTTGGACTCGCCATCTGCAAGATGATTGTCGAATCGCACGGCGGGAAAATCTGGGTAAACAGCCGCGAGCGCGAAGGCGCCACTTTTCATTTCACGCTCCGCCAAGGGAAAGAGAACGCGGCGGGCGGCGACACGAGTTCGTGCTGACGGCGTTGCTAATCGCGTCTGTCGCGGTTTAATTCAGAGCGATCATTGGCGCGATCGTTGCGATCGCCTCTGAGCGCGTTTTTATCGCCGGCGGGGTGGCTCCGGTCCTTCTCCGGTTCCCCTCGGCTCGCAACAAATTCCGGCTGGCGGCGGTCGCTTGCTGTCGCATCACTTTCGCCGCGTACGGCGCTGCGGTCCTGAGCTGCCTCTTTGGGGTCCGCCCACGGATACGGCCAGTCCCACGCGAGCGCGAACACAGGGCCGGCGGAAAACGCCAACACAGCGGCGGTCATTCCTCCTATGATCATCTTGTGAGCGTGCATACACGCCTCCGCAGAAAGAGCCGGACACCGCAACAAGCGGGCGCAGTATTTGCGCTGCCGCCTCTACAAGGTTGCGCCTTTCATAAAATTTTTCGATACGGGTCTTTCCCGTACCCGTGTAATATTTCGATATGCCGCTGCGGAGAGCGGAAGAATTATGAGACCCGCAGTTTGGGGTCAAGCGCGTCGCGCAGCGAATCGCCGAAGAGATTAAAGGCGAAGACCGAGAGGCTGATCGCGATCCCGGGGAAAATCGCCATCCATGGCGCGCGCTCGGCGAACTCGACCGCGGTGCCCGAGAGCATTAATCCCCACGCCGGCACCGGCTCGGCCACGCCGAGCCCCAGAAAAGACAGCGACGCTTCGAGGAGAATCGCCTGGCCGAGAAACGCCGTCAGCATGATGAGATACGGCGCCATGACGTTCGGCAGCAGATGGCGGAAGATGATGCGCGCGTGGCCGAAGCCCAGAGCGCGCGCCGCATCGACGAACGGCGTCTCGCGGAGCGACAGGGCGCTGCTTCGCGCAACGAGCGCCGAGCGCGGGATCATCGGCACCATGATGGCGAGAATGACGTTGACCATTCCCGTGCCCAACACCGCGACCACCACGAGTGCGAGAACGATCAGCGGGAAAGACAGCAGCAGATCCATGAACCGCTGCACGATGAGATCGGTTTTGCCGCCGAAGTAGGCGCTGGCGACGCCGATTACCGTGCCCAGCGAGGCGCCAAAAAACGAGGCGCAGAATCCCACGAACAGCGCGGTGCGGGAGCCGTAGATAATTCGCGAGAGCACGTCGCGGCCGAACGCGTCGGTGCCGAGCCAATGGGCCGCCGACGGCGCCTGGAGCATCGCGCCGTAATCGGTTGCCAGCGGGTTATAGGGCGAGATGACGTCGGCGAGCGCCGCCGCCGCGATCATGACGATAATAATCGCCGCCCCTGCCGCGCCGAGCGGCCGTCTACGCGCGAAGCGAAGCACCACGCGCAGCCAGGCGCGAAAGCGTCTCCTTCGGGTCGGCGATCGCGCCGCGGGCGCCGTCTCTTGCGCCATGATCATTGATAGCGAATGCGCGGGTCGAGCCAGGCGTTGACGAGATCGACGAAGAAATTAACGAAGATGAAGACGAACGAGGTGAGCAGCACGAGGCTCTGCACCATCGTGTAATCGCGCTGGCTGATCGCCTCGACGAAGAGCTTGCCGATGCCGTTGAGGTTGAAAACCTGCTCGGTCACGACCAGACCGCCGACGAGAAACGCGAACTCCAGGCCGAGAACGGTGATCACCGGCAGCAGCGCGTTCTTGAGCGCATGCCGCGTGAGCACCACTTTTTCCCATAGCCCCTTGGCGCGCGCCGTGCGGATGTAGTCCTCGCGCAGAACTTCCAGGACCGCCGACCGCGTCATGCGCGTCGCCACCGCGGAGTAGCGATAGCCCACCGCGAGCGCGGGCCAGATGAGCTGCTGCAAGTTGGCCTTCGGATTTACCCGGAACGACGTGAAAGTGAGCGGCGGCAGCCAATGGAAATAGATGATGAAAACGAGAATCATGATGATCCCGAGCCAGAACGACGGGATGGCGAGGCCCGCGATGGAGAAAATCCTGACGAAATAGTCGAGACCCGTGTCCTGCTTGAGCGCCGCGAGCGTGCCGAGCGGGACGGAGATCAGAATCGCGACGAGCGTCGCCATAACGGCGAGCTCGAGGCTCAGCTCCAGGCGGATCGCGATCTCGTGCGTGATCGGGCGCCCGGTCCACATCGACGTACCGAAGTCGAGCCGCGCGATGCCGCCGATCCAATCGCCGAACTGCCACCACAGCGGCTTGTCGAGGCCGAGCTGCGCTTTCTCGCGCTCGATCGCCTGCTTCGGGGCGAACGTGCCGCTGCCGGCGTATTTGAGCTCGACGATGTCTCCCGGCAGCACCCGCAGCAGCAAAAAGACCAGCGTCGCGACCCCGAACAGCGTCGGGATCATCAACAGCAGGCGTTGGACGATGTAGCGGGTCATCTACAGGCGGCAATCTTCAAGGCTGGTTTTCGCCTTAATACAGCTTCAGGTAAACGTCCCGTAGATCCTGATTCACATAATGGCTCGGCGTGACCTTCCAGCCCTGGACTTTGGCCCAGTGCGGGACGATGCGCTGCCACCAGAGAATATGAAACTGGTACGCCTGCTCGTCGAGCACGCGCTTCTCGAACTGGCGCAGAATCTTCAGCCGGTCGGCCTTGTCGGTCAGCCGGCTCTGACGGTCGTAGAGGTCGTCGAGCACCTCATCGTTGTAACGGCCGTAGTTGAGCGAGCTTTTCTTGGCGCTCAGGAATTTCTGCAGCTGTAGATCCGGCTCGTCCATAAAGTCGCAGGCGAAGTCGATCGCCGCGTCGTAATTCCCCTGGCGGAGATCGTTAAAGTACGGCCCCTCTTCCTGCATCACGTGATTGACGTTGAGGCCGATCTGGCGCCATTGGTCGATGGTGTAGACGCCCGTGACTTCATACGGCTCCTTGACGTTGCGGTTCTTGAGCGTGAAGGAGAAGCCGTCGGGCACGCCCGCCGCCTTGAGGAGCGCGCGGGCTTCCTTGCGCGAGGCTTCGATGTTTTTGCCGAAGCCGGCCAATTTAACCAGCTCGGATTCGGGCGTGGCGAACTGCGAGCCGGGTCGGAAAAGGCCGCCGACGTATTTCATCAGCGAAATCCTGGACAGCGCCTTGGACGCGCCCCAGCGGTCGATGGCGAGCGTCAGCGCGCGGCGGACGCGCGGATCGTTGAACGGTTTTTTCTCGGCGTTGATCGTCACCGTGAGGTTGCAGATCCACGGGCTTTCCTGAACCACGGCGTCTTTTCCCAGCGTCCTGACGATATCCTCCTGCGCGGCCGGGTTGAAGCCGCGAAACTCGATCAGCGCCTGCCCGCTGCGCACGGCGGCGACGCGCGGCGCCGTGTCGCGGATGAAGATCGCCTTGAACGTGTCGAGGTAAGGCCGATCCTTCATGAAGTAATTCGGATTTTTCTTGCCGATCCAGTGCGAGCCCGGGACATGTTCGACGAAAACGAACGGCCCAGAGCCCATCACGTTCTTCTCGTACCAGCGCGGGTCTTTAGCGAGAATGTCGGCTTTGTAAATGAAGTTCCACGGCGAGGCGAGATTGGCGATGAACGACGCCGAGATCTGCTTCAGCTGGAAGACGACGGTATAGGGATCCGGCGCTTCGATGCTCTTGACGACGCCGTACGACGCCTGGCGCGCGCTCGCCACGCCTTCGGGCGGGAAGATGATCTTGTCGTAGGTGGCCTTTACGTCCTTCGAGGTGAGATCGCTGCCGTCATGGAACTTGATGCCTTTGCGGATTTTGAAGGTATACGTGAGCCCGTCGCGCGAGACGGTCCACTTGTCTTCCGCGACATCGCCGACGATCTTGGGATAGGCCTGCGGATCGAAGCGCAAGAGCGTGCTGTAATGCGGCGCCAGCGGGTGCAGCATCGCGAAGGTGGTCTCGCGGTGTCCGTCGAACGAGGGCGGCGTGCCGCCGACGGCGAAAACCAGCTCCCCTCCGTAGGTCGGTTTTGCTGCCTGCGCGCCGAATGTAACACGCGCCGGCTGAGCCAAAATCAGCAGCAGCCCGATCAGAATCAGTAGCCGTGCATTCCTACGCGTCGGTCTCATAGACCCTCCTGTCGCCCTAAGCCGGTCCGGTAATTTCCGCTGATAGCTAGTTCATATTGCTTCCCAATGTCAAGCGGCGGAGCATCTGTGCACAAATGGTCGCTTTTCGCTGCCAAATTGTACCGAATCATGTTGTGCATTGCCGAAAAACGTCACCCCTTCCGTACCCAAAATAACTCCTAGGCTTGCCAATCCATAGCTTTTACTTGATTTTGCCGATGTAGATTATTAGAGCGGCAATTTCACGTCCCGGCACGTCATTTGCTCACAACTGTAGCCCTAAACCAGCTGGGTCAAGCTATGCGTGGAGGAACGATGAGAGCGCGATACCTCAGGCTGTGGCTCGTTGCCGCCGTCTTTTTTGTTTCGACCTTGTGCGGACTGAAAGATGCCCGGGCCGCTTTTCCGTTGCTTTCGGGAAGCGACATGTGGAACGTGACGATCAGCGGCTTTACGGTGGGATCGGGGAACATACAATTCTTCGACGATCCGACCTTCGGTAAAGTCGTCGCCGGATACATCATTATCAAAGCGAAGGCGGTTCAGAACAAAAATGCCCCCGACGTCTTCAACCTCGGTTTTTTCGGCCTCTTCGGAGAGTGGGCGATCGATTCTTCCGGAGTCGTGAGTGGCTTTTTAAGCGGCGGAAGCGCGTCCGTGCCGCTTGACATCTCGTTTACCGCGAAAGGGAAAGACTTCGCCAGCATCAGCATGAACGGCACGAGCACAAACGGCGCGATACATATGAAAGGAGTGCCCGTTTCAAGTTTGCTCACTTCGGATCTTACCGGCTCCTGGCAGGCCACGACCACTAAAAACGGCGTCGCTTCTGTAGAGTTGTTCGATTTGACCCCCGCGGCGGATATCTGCGTCGACATTACCGCACCCGGATCCTGCGACCTAACGCTCGGCGCGTTTAATCTATACGACCTCGACGGCGCGGGACCAGGATATACTTTGGCGGGCAGCGTTTTGGTCTCGTCCGGCGGCCAGATCGGTGTGGTCGTCGAAGAGTTTCTGATCGACAAAGACACTGGTATACCCGATACTACCGGAATCGGTCGCAGCGTCACGGGAAAGCTGAGCGCGAAGAGCACCCCCTTCAAGGCAAGCATGTCCGGCGGCGACGATAATCAAGCCGTCGTGAAGATGAGCATGTCCCAATAGGGCGCGGCCGACTTCCCGGCTTGACTCCCCTTTCGGCGCGCGATTATGATCGCGCGTCATGAGCGCGCTCGATCAACCGCTTCTCATCGCCAACAGCAACTACCATGTCGGCCATCAGATCGCGATTTTCGTCGCGAAGGAGCAGGGCTTCTTTCGCGAGGAAAACCTGCCCGCGTTCGATTACGAGGCCGGCGGCCTGATTCCCGGGCCGCTCGAAGCCGAGGGCCTCGCCGCCGCCATGAAAAACCGCGGCGTCGACATCGCGACCGCCGTCGACGTCGAAGCCGCCATCGCGCAGCGCGCCGGCGGCGCGGATCTATTCGTCGTCGGCGGCTGGCGCTACACGCCGTTTCTCAAGTGGTACGGCTCGAAACATGTCACGGACATAAGCGCGCTCCGCGGCGGGCGCATCGGCATGCGCGAGAAGGGCGGCCTGGTGCAGGTGTTCATCGAAGACGCGCTCCGCGCCGCCGGCGTGGACCCCGCGCGCGAAGTCGAATGGGTCTACGATCCCGTGTTCGGCTATCGCAACAGCCCGGCGCACGCGGACATGCTGCGTGCCGGCAAGGTCGACGCGGTCACATCGCAGCCGCCCTTTTCCGACGCGCTCGAGCGCGACGGCTTTCCAATGATTCTCGACCCGAATAAAATTTTTCCGCGCCGTCCAGGAAAAATCACCGTCGCGACGCTCCAGACGGTGGAGCAGCGCGGCGCGGAATTGACCGCGTATTTCCGCGCGATCATCCGCAGCTTCTGGTTCATGCGCGACGTGAAGAATTTCGAGTATGTGAGAGATCTGGAGGCGCGGCTCCGAAAAACCAATACGCACAACGAGGACGAGCGCCGGCTCTGCATCGTGACCGGCCCCGACCGCCTCGACAGCTGGGCGCTGCCGGTCGACGGCGGCGTCGCGCCCGAGGCGGTCGAGCGCATCGCCGCCGAGATGCGCGCCGCCGGCAAGCTCGACCGCGCGCTTTCGGCCGGCGAGATACTGCGCGACGGTCCGGTAACGTCGGCCTATCGAGAAGTTTCCGCCAGACCCGCGCTCAAGGCGGCTCTGAGCACGGCACTGGCGGCCGTCGAGAAATACGGCTTCTGATGCGCCGCGCGATTCTCATCATGGTCGCGGCGGCGATCTTTATGCCGCGCTCCGCCGCGGCACTGGAGCGTGCGCATCTCCACGTCTCGACGGGCGTCAGCTTCAGCGCGATCATCTATCGTTACGCGATCGAGAAGGGCCTCTACAGCGAAGAAGGCCTGGAGGTGCTGCCGGTCCAGGCCGGGATGCTGCCGGGCATCCAGGGACTCGCCGCGGGGAACTTCGACGCCAGCCAGATCCTCGGGCAGGGCGCGGCGGCGATTCTCCGCGGCGTGCCGCTGAAGATCGTGCTCGTCTTCGATACCAAGCCGCTCAACTGGCTCTACGCGGCGAAAAACATCAACACGTTGGCCGGGCTTAAAGGAAAGCAGATCGCGGTCTCGAGCTTCGGCGCAGCGCTCGATCAGATGACGCGCGACCTGCTCGCCAAAAAGGGGCTCGATCCCCAGCGCGACGTCGTTTTGCGCGCGCTCGAGCCGACGCCGACGCGCCTCGCCGCTCTCGTGACCGGCGCGGTCGACGC
>DATDFN010000083.1:0-21469 GCA_036522615.1 Binatia bacterium
GCCACATGCTCGTGCGTCCCGGCGAGACCGTGACGTTTTTCACCGCCGGGGGCGGCGGATACGGCGCGCCGCCGGAGCGCGACGCCTCGGCAGTCAAGCGCGACGTCGCTTTGGGCTACGTGTCGGGCGAAAAGGCGCGACGGGATTATCCGCAAGCGTATAAATAGTCGCCGCTGGGTATGAGCCATTTTCAGCTTGACGGAATATGGATGGGTATGCGATGAGGTGCGGAATCTATGGCCCCCGCCGGCTCGAAATGGACCGTGATTCTCCGCTGCTTTAAGTGCGGCGCCCTTTTCAGTTTAAAAGGAATCCCCGCGATCGCGATTCGCGCTACGACGAGTTCGAGCCAATGCCCGAAGTGCGGCTCGAAAACGTCGCCGCGAGTGCCTGCCCAGAAAGCCCATCGGGTCGTTGAGCTTCTAAAACACCGATCAGGCGGCTAGTCGGCACGTCCGACAATCGTCAGTGGAATTTGATACCCAGCCCGAGCTGAATTTCATGAACTGACAGCCGGTAGCGCAGGCGCTCGTCGAAATTGTCCGTCACCGTCCGATTGCCCAGATGATAATAGGCGTAGGCGGCGCGCGCGATGATAGAACGGGCGACGGCGTATTCGAATCCGGCGCCCGGGCTCCAACCGACGTGGGTGCGCGCGTTGACCGACTCTTTGTTCGATCCCTTGGGGCTCTGGCCGAGCGTCGCCTGGCCGTAGGCGACACCGAACGTGAGATAGGGAAGAAATTTGTCGAACGCGTAGCCGCCGCGCACGCGTGTCGACCCGAGCCAGTCGACACGGCCGAAGCACCTGAAAGCTTTGTTGGGGCAATCGGTGTCGCCTTCTATGTTGCCGAAACTCGCTTCGCTCTCGATACCCAGAACGATGCGGTTATCGAATTGGTAGTTGAAGCCGACGAACGGACCGCCGGCGCCGCCGTTCATCGGAGGATTCGACGTGGTGCCGTTGTCGAGCGATTTGGAAAACGTGCGCCCCCAGCCGTATCCGCCCTCGGCGCCGAGATAGAAGCCGGTCCAGTCGTACGCTCCCTGCGCGTCGGCGTGCGCCGACGCGCAGCAAAGCGCGATCGAGGTCAGGAGAAAAGCAGTTCGTCGCAGGCTTCTCATGAATCCAATCGGCTTTGCTAAATACGTCTACTCGGGCCGCGAAGTCAACAAGGCTGGAAAATCCGGCTTGGCGGCGAGTCTGAGCGGCGTTCGATGGCGCGCTCGTCTTGCACGAATCACAAGCGCCTCATTCGGAGGCATTTTTACTTCTGTACAGGTTTCTAGCCGCTTTCCGAGCCGCCAAGCTTATTATGCGCTTGACAACGATAGCCCTAATCAATAAGAAATCTGTCGACAGGTCTGTAGACAATTAAATGAAGAACCTTTCCGCGAAAGAAACCTGCGTCGATCAGGTCGTGCGGCATATTCAGACCGAGATCGCGCAAAACCGCCTGCGAGCGAACGAAAAGATCAGCGAAAATCCGATCGCCAAAGAGCTGCGCGTCAGCCGGTCGCCGGTTCGGGAGGCGTTTCGCATCCTCGAGCGCGACGGCTTGATAAAGCTCGTTCCCGGCAAAGGCGCCCACGTGTGCGAGGTCACGCCCGAGGACGCTTGCGAGATTTTTCTCTTGCGCTCCTATTTGATCGGGCTCGCCGTCCGGCTCGCCAGCCTCGAACTGACCCAAAAAGATCTGTTGAAATACAAGAATTGGGTCAAAGAGTTGCGCCGCGCCGGGGCGCAACGCGACGCGGGCCGATTTTTGGAAATCGCTTCCGCGATAGAAAGATTTTTCACCCGGCACTGCGGCTCGCCGCGACTGACGCGGTTTATCGAGATACTCGGCAATCCTTGCCTCAAATACCGTGCGTTTTTGACGTCAGTGCCCGGCTACATGGCGCAAGTCGCGGCGATGCACGCCGGCATCGCCGCGGCGATCGAGCAAAATGATGCCGACAGAGCGGAGACCCTAAGACGCGAAATCAGCGAAAAAGGCAGACAATTAATCGACGAATATTTTTTAACGCACGAGCGGAAGCTCACAAGATCTTAGTGCGGAGCAGCGATGAGCAAATCGATTCAGCAGCTCGATCAGGAGCTCGAGCAAAAAAACCTTCAAGGCCTTTGGAACGAGGAATTATGGAACTCGGACGCCAGGCTCTTTACGAAAGATCCCAAAACGATGGTTCAGCCCTGCGTGTGGAAATGGGCGGACATTGAGAGCTCCTTGCGCGAGGCCGGAGACCTCGTCGGCCTTGGCGGAAAAGTCGAGCGGCGAACACTCCGGCTGCAGAATCCAGGCCTCAAGCAGCTTCAGGGACAAAAGCACGCCACCACGCACACGATCCATATGTCCGTGCAGCTCCTGAAGCCCGGCGAACTGGCGAGCAGCCACCGCCATAATTTCGGCGCGTTTCGCTTCGTCGCAAGGGGCCGCGGCGCCTACACGGTCGTCGACGGCGAACAATTTTTCATGGAGCCCGGCGATTTGATTCTCAACCCGCCGATGACCTGGCACGGGCACGGCAACGAGAGCGAGCCGATCATGTGGCTCGACGGGTTGGATTATCCGTTGATTTTGTCGCTGCAAGTTTTGACGTGGGAGCCGTTTCCCGGCGACTTTCAGCCGATCAAAGAATCGTTCAAGTCCACGGGGCACCGCCTCGGCATGGTCCGGCCGCTTTGGGAAAAGGCCGCGGGACCGCTCGCGTACAAATGGAGCGAAACGTATCGGACGCTGAAAAATCTCGAAGCGAGCGAAGGCAGCCCGTTCGACGGCATCGCGCTCGAATTCGTCAATCCCGCCGACGGCGGCCACACGTTCCCGACGATGTCCTGCGGTGTGCAGATGCTGCGTCCCGGCGAGATCACGCAGACGCACCGCCACAACAGCAGCACGATCTATCACGCGTTCCGCGGCAGCGGCGTCACCACAATCGACGGAAAAAAGTACGAGTGGAACGAAGGCGATTGCTTCGTCGTGCCGCTCTGGAGCTGGCACTGCCACCAGAACGCCTCGAAAAGAGAAGAGGCGATTCTTTTTTCGGTCAACGACCAGCCGACGCTGGAGGCTTTGAAGCTTTATCGGGAGGAGCCCGGCGAAGCGGCATGACTGCGTTGCAAATAAGCCGATTTATTTACGCGGCCCTCGTCCTCGCTTGGCTATCGACGGCACCGACGCCGGCGAGTGCGCAGACAAAGCCGAACGCGAAAGAGCGATGGGTTAAAACCGTCGCCGACGCGAAGAAAGAAGGGCGCGTCGTCGTGTTCGCGCCGCCGGGTGAGTTCATCCGCGGCGCCTTCGTCGACGGGTTTAAGAAAGCCTATCCCGAGATCGAGATGGAGTTCTCCGCCGCCCGTACCGGCGAGCAGGCGGTCAAGATCCAGTCGGAGCGCGACGCGGGCGTCTACAGCGTCGATGTCTTGGTCGGTGGGCCGACCACGGCGAATTTTCAGCTGAAGCCGATGGGCGCGCTCGATCCGATCCCGCCGGTCCTGATGTTGGCGGAAGTGACGGAGGTGAAGAATTGGCGCGATAACCGGATCGAGTTCTCGGATAAAGAAGGGCAATACGATCTCGTTTTCGGCATCGAGCTTTCGCCGCCGCTGCTTTACGATCCGAAGCAGGTCAAGCGCGAAGAGGTCGAGCGGCTGAGCGCTTTATTAAATGCCAAATGGAAGGGCAGGGTCGTGCTCAACGATCCTCAGATTACCGGCGCGACCGTGCCGCTCCTGCGCTTCATCTGGGTGACGTTGGGGCCCGAGAAAGCGGCGGATTATTATCGCAAGCTCCGCGCGCAGGTCGGGGCGGTCGACCGCGATCTCAGGCGGCAGGTCGAATGGGTCGCGCAGGGAAAATATCCGATCCTCATGGGGCCGAGCCCGCGCACCGCGGGCCAGCTCCAGAAGCGGGGACTCAAATTCGAGTTTATGCCCGAGTTCAAAGACATCGGCGGATTGACCGGCTCCAGCTCCGCGACCGTGATGAGGATCAACAAGGCGCCGCACCCGAACGCCGCGGCGGTTTTCATCAACTGGCTCTTGAGCAAAGATGGTCAGACGCTCTGGAGCAGGGCGACCGATCAGATGAGCCTCAGGCTCGACGTCCCCAAGGACCACGTGCCGGCGTATCTGACGCCGGCGCCGAAGGGTAAATACTGGAAGTCGTACACGGAAGAAGCTCAGACGCGAACCGCGGAAGAAGAAAAACTTTTAAAAGAGCTTTTCGAGCGCTGAGTCGTTCGTCCGCCGCCATCGAGTCTGGAGCAATAGGAGGTTCAAGATCGAATGTCAGTTTCCCATCCGGTTCCCAACGATAAGCTGTATCTCGAACAGGTAAAATACGGGAAGGACGAACAGAAGCGCCGCAAGGAATCGCCGATCTTCGTCTCCGGCGACGAGGTCGCCAAGCTGCTCGAGACGAACCGCGGCGTCTATATGGTCGATCCGCGTCTGGGGTTCAACAACCGGACGCATCGTTTGTTCGTCAGTAAGCATGTGCCGACGGAGGCGGAAGACCAACTGGAGTGGAAGACGCTCGGCCATCGCCACACGGTCGAAGCGGTGATCCACTGGCTCGCGGGCAAAGGCTACAGCATCGTCGACGGCGTGCGCTACGAATGGGAAGCCGGCGACTTCATCAATGTGCCGGTCTTTGCGTGGCACCGCCATGTCGCGCTCTCGAAAGAGCCGGCGCTGCATGTCGCGTCGACGACGGGTCCGCTCTACATGGGCATCGGACAGGCCGTTTACGAGGACGAGCGGTATCCCGAATATTGGATTTACGCGCAGCAGGGCGAAGATGCGCTGCGTACCCTCATTCCCGGCGGCGCCGCATTGGAGACCGCCCCCGACAGCCACAGCGAAGCGAGCCGGCTCTACGCCGAGCAGGTGGCTTTCGCCTATAACGAAGAGCACCGCCGGCGCGCGGGCCGCGTGCTGGTCAAGGGCAGCGAGCTCAAATTCGAGTCGACGGCGATGGGAAATTTGGCTTACGTCGTAGACAGCCGCCTCGGCTTCCACGCCAAGGCGCTCGCGACTGTCGTCGCGGAGATTCCTCCCGGCAAACGCTCTGGGGCGCACCGCCATCTTTACGATGAGATCGATTACGTACTCGCCGGCAGCGGCCGCTGCATCGTCGACGACCAGTCGTTCGAAATCAAAAAGGGCGACACGCTGGCGATTCCGGTTTTCGGATGGCATCAATACTTCAACACCGGCGACGCGCCGCTGCGCATCCTCGCCCACAGCACGCGCCCGATGCTGGAAAATCTGGGCCTCGTCTTGACTCATCAGGGAGAGCACGCCGATCATTAGTAAACGGGCGACGGGCCCAAAAAAGCCGTCAAGAGAAATCAAGGAGGTAGTCGAATGGCGGACAAGGAATTGCTCGATAGCTTCGACCGTGAGCTCGCCGGCAACAGTCTAGAAGGGCACTGGATGGGCGGCTCGTCCGAAGAGGACAAGGTAGCGTACGAGAAAGACCCGCACACTTCAGTGCAGGCGCACGTGTGGAAATGGAGCATCATCTATAAGCATCTGATGCGGGCGGGCGATATCCACGGCCTCGAAGGCATGGCCGACCGACGCACGCTGCGCCTGATCAACCCCGCCTATCAGAATCTACCGAGCCGGCGCCGGCGCGCGACCACGCACACGATCCAAATGTCGGTGCAGCTCCTGAAGCCGGGCGAGCTCGCGAGCAGCCACCGGCACAACTTCGGCGCGTTTCGTTTTATTGTCGAAGGCCGCGGCGCCTACACGGTCGTCGAGGGCGAGCAATTTTTCATGGAGCCCGGCGATTTGATCCTCAACCCGCCGATGACGTGGCACGGACACGGCAACGACGCCGAGCCGATCGTCTGGCTGGACGGACTCGACTATCCTTTGCTGAACGCGCTTCAGGTCATCACGTGGGAGCCGTTCCCCGGCGATTTCCAGACGATCAAGGATTCGACAAAGCTTACGGCGCACCGCATCGGCATGGCGCGCCCGACGTGGGAGAAGGCCGCCGGGCCGCTCCAGTACAAATGGGACGATACGTACCGCACGCTTAAAAATCTCGAAGCGAGCGAGGGGAGTCCGTTCGACGGCGTCGCGCTCGAATACGTCAACCCCGTCAACGGCGGCCACACGTTCCCGACCATGTCGTGCTGCGTCCAGCTCCTGCGTAAAGGCGAGACGACGCGCACGCACCGCCACAACAGCAGCACGGTGTATCACGCGTTTCGCGGCAGCGGCGTAACGGTCATCAACGGCAAGAAGTACGAATGGGAGCAGGGCGATTGCTTCGTGGTGCCGCTCTGGAGCTGGCACAGCCATCAGAACGCGTCCAAAAGCGAGGAAGCGATACTGTTCTCGATGAACGACCAGCCGACACTGGAGGCGTTGAAGCTCTACCGCGAAGAGCCGGGCGAGGGAGCATAGCGTCATTATCCGGCGGACGAGCACCGGAAAAATTCGCAGTGCGGTTGCGGCGCACTCGCTGATTTTGATATGGGACGGTGCGACTCTTCCGTCCGCTGTTCAAAGTAGAAATCAGAAAGGCCATAGCATGAAAACGTCTCGTAGCAGCGCGTCGCGATACGGCGTCGTTGCCGCGGTATTTATCCTCGTCGCGTCGCTCGCCTACACGTCCTCCGCGTTCTCGCAGACGAAGCCCGCCTGGCAGGAGCGTTGGGAGAAAGTGCTTGCCGCGGCTAAAAAAGAGGGGACGGTCGTGGTGTTGGGTCCGCCCGGAGACCTGATCCGAAACGCCATGATCGAGGGCTTCAAGAAGGCGTATCCGGGAATGAACCTCGAGTACTCCGGCGGCCGGAGTGGCGAGCAGGCGGTCAAGCTAGGCACTGAGAGGGACGGCGGCATCTACAGCGCGGATGTTTTTCTGGGCGGCCCGACGACCGCGAATTTTCAGCTCAAGCCGATGAAGGCTCTCGATCCCGTGCGGCCGGCGCTCATCCTGCCCGAGGTCGCTGATACCAAGTACTGGCGCGACAACAAGCACGAATTCTCCGACAGCGACGGGCTCTACGATCTTGTCTTCGTCGGTCAAGCCTCTTCGCCCATCATCTATGACAGCAGGCAGGTCAAGCGCGAGGAGGTCGAGAAGGTCGGCGATCTCCTAAACCCGAAGTTCAAGGGCAAGATCGTCGTCAACGATCCGATGGTGTCCGGCGCCGCCGTCCCGGTCTTTCGCTTCATCTGGGAGATGCTCGGACCGCAGAAGGCGACCGACTTTTACAAGAAGCTGCGCGAGAATGCGGCCGTCGTCGACCGCGACCAGCGCCGGCAGATCGAATGGGTCGCGCAGGGCAAGTACGCGATTCTCGTCGCGCCGAGCGACGGCGTCATGGCGCAGCTGCTCCAGCGCGGCGTCAAGTTCGACGTGCTGGAAGATTTCAAAGATATCGGCACCTACATCGGCGCCAGCTTCGGCACCGCGATGCTCATCAACAAGGCGCCGCACCCGAACGCCGCGACGGTCTTTCTCAACTGGCTGCTCACGAAGGATGCGCAGACGCTCTGGAGCAAAGCGATGAATCACGTGAGCCGGCGGCTCGACGTGCCCACGGACCACCTGTTTACCTACATGGTTCCGAAGTCCGGCGTGAAGTACTGGGCCGGCTACAGCGAAAAGGCGCAGACCCGGACTCCCGAAGAAGAAAAGATTTTGAAGGAACTCTTCGGGAGGTAGCGATTCCCGCGCGTTCGACGATCGATCGAGGCACGGCCTTGTTTTCCCCCAAAGCGCGCGCGCTGCCGACGCCGTGGACTTACCTGGCGCTGCTGCCGCTCATCGCGCTCGTCGTTCTCGTCACCGCCTATCCGGTCGGCCTCATCTTCCTCAAGAGCTTCGCGCTCAGCCGCCCCGGCCAACCGGCGACCTGGGGTCTTCAGGGTTGGATCGCGGCGTTCAACGACCGCACGCTCGTCTCCGTCCTGCTCAACACCTTCAGCCTGGCGACCGTGCGCATCGTCATCACGACCGTGCTCGCGATCTTTTTCGCCTGGGTCGTCGCGCGCACCGACACGCCGTGCAAGCGGCTGATCGAATTCGCGTTGTGGCTCGGGTTTTTTCTTCCGCTGCTGCCGATGACGATGGGATGGATTCTGCTCCTCGACCCGCACAGCGGCCTCGTCAATATGGCGCTGATGCGCGCGTTCAACCTCGCTGCCGCGCCGTTCAACGTTTTTTCCTATTGGGGAATCATCTGGTGCCATCTGGCGTTCAGCACGTCGGTCCGGTTTCTTCTGATCACGCCGGCCTTCCGCGCCATGGACGCGGCGCTCGAGGAAGCAGCGCAGACCTCCGGCAGCAACACGATGGGCACGCTGCTCCGCATTACCGTGCCGGTTCTCGCGCCGGCGCTCTTGACGGCGACGGCGCTGGGTTTTATCCGCAGCCTCGAATCGTTCGAGATCGAATTAGTACTCGGCATTCCCGCGGGCATCTACGTTCTGCCGACGCGCATCTACGATTTCATCCACTGGGAGCCGCCGCTGTTCGGCCAGGCGACGGCGCTGTCGAGCATTCTCCTCCTCGTCATCTTCGCGCTCGTCTGGGTGCAGAAGAGGCTGCTCGGACGGCGCGAGTACACGGTCGTTACCGGCCGCAGCTATGCGGTGCGGCCGACCGCCCTCGGCGGATGGCGCTGGGTTACCTTGACCATGTCGGCGCTCTTCATCCTCGTCATGATCGCGCTGCCGCTCGCCACGCTCGTCATGGGAACGTTCATGGAGGTCTTCGGATTTTTCAATCTGGCCGTCTCTTGGACGACGCGCCACTGGACCACGGTGTTTCACGATCCGATTTTTCTCCGCTCGCTCGGCAACACGCTGATCCTCGGGCTCGGCGCCAGTATCGTCGGGACGCTTTTCTACGCGCTGATCGCCTACTTCATCGTGCACACGAAGCTGCCGGGACGCGGCACGGTGAACCTGCTTTCGTGGCTTCCCTGGTCGCTGCCGGGCATCTTGATCAGTCTTGCATTGCTGTGGGCGGTGCTCGGCTCGGGAAGCTGGGTGAAAATGCTTTACGGGACGGTGTCGCTGCTCGTGACCGCCGTCATCATCAAGGAAATGCCTTTCGGCACGCAGATCATCAAGGCGGCGGTCATGCAGATCAGCACGGAGCTGGAGGAGGCCTCCGCGACGGCCGGCGCGTCGTGGCTGTCCACGTTCCGCCGCATCCTGATCCCGCTGCTCAAGCCGACGCTGCTGTCGGTCGGCATCATCATGTTCATCCAGGCGGTGCGCGAGATCCCCGCGGTGATCTTTCTTTCGACCAACCGCACGCGGACGATCTCGCTGCTGATGCTGGACTCGATCGCCGACGCGAACCTGGAGCGCGCCGCGGTGATCGGGTTTTTTATTGTGTTCATGCTGCTGTGCCTGTTGGGACTGGGCCGCGCGCTCGGCTTCCGGCTGCAGCCCGGTGGACGATGAGCCGAGATTGGGATAATCCGTTGAAGGCGTTCTAGAAGGGAGTCGGCTTTGGCGTATTTCAAAGACATGCGCGAGCACCTCGCGGCGCTGGAACAGGCGGGGCTGCTCGTGCGGGTGAATCGCCCGATCAACAAAGACACCGAGCTGAATCCGCTCGTGCGCCTGCAGTTTCGCGGCCTGCCGGAAGCCGAACGAAAAGCGTTTCTCTTCGAGCACGTGACCGATCTCGCCGGGCGCCGCTTTTCGATTCCCGTCGCAGTCGCTTGCCTCGCCGGGTCGCGGCGAATTTACGGCGCGGGATTGCAATGCGATCCGGCGCGGATCGCCGAGCGGTGGACGAAGGCCCGTGAGAATCCCATCGAGCCGTCGCTGGTCGGCGACGGGCCAGTGCATGAGGAGGTCCATCGTCAGGAGGAGTTGGATCGACCCGGCATGGGTTTGGAAGAATTTCCGATCCCGATTTCGACGCCTGGCTTCGACGCGGCGCCGTTCACGAGCTGCAGCCAGTGGATCACGAAAGACCCGGAGACGGGCGTGCGCAATATCGGCACATACCGCGGCATGATGAAATCGCGCACGCGGCTCGGCATGAACGCCGGCGGCGGGCAGCACATCACGCAGCACTGGCGCAAATGGCAGAAGCTCGGCAAGCCGATGCCGGCCGCGGCGGTCATCGGAGCGCCGCCCAACGTGGCCTATGCCTCGGTTATCAAAATACCTTACGGCGTAGACGAGTATGCGGTCGCGGGCGGGCTCGCCGGCGAGCCCGTGCCGGTCGTGAAAGCCAAGACCGTCGACATCGAAGTGCCCGCGAACGCTGAAATTGTCCTCGAAGGCTTTATCCGCACCGACGTACTGGAGCCGGAGGCGCCGTTCGGCGAGTTCACCGGCTACATGGACCCGCAGCAGCTCAATCCGTTTTTTGAAATCACCTGCGTCACGCACCGGAAAAATCCTCTTTGGGTGACGATGCTGAGCCAGTTCCCGCCGTCGGAATCGAGCATGATCCGGACCGTCGGCAGCGAGGGCAACGCGATTTCCTATCTGCGCGGCCGGGGCTTCGATTGCGTAAAGGACGTCGGGTATCACGAAGCGAGCGGCGGCTGGGGGCTATGCTGCATCCAGATAGGTAAACCGAAGGATGGCGAAGTCAGCGCTATTCTGGAAGCGTGCACAGCGTCGCCGAGCATCCGCGCTAAAATGATCGTGGTCGTCGACGATGATATCGACCCGCGAAGCGTCGATGCGATCGTGTGGGCGGTCACGTATCGCTTGCAGCCGCACCGCGATATGAGAGTGAAGATGATGGGACTCGTCTCGGCCGACTGGTCGGCGTTTCCGCCGGGAACCGGCGACCCCGGCGGGTTCCAGACGACCGGCGGCGATTCGAGCGTCTCCGTCATGCTGATGGACGCGACGCGCAAGTGGCCATATCCGCCGGTTTCGCTGCCGCCGAAGGATATTATGGAACATGTCATTCCGATCTGGCAGGAATTGGGCTTGCCGCGGCTCGAACTCCGGCGACCGTGGTACGGCTACGATCTCGGATGGTGGACCGAGGCCGAAAAAGAGGCGGGAAAGCTCGCGATCGAAGGGCGCTACTACGAAACGGGAAAAAAGATGGAGCGCGAGCGGATACCGGCGCCGAAAGACGAGTCGAAAAAAAGCTGATATAGAAGGATCAACGCATCGCGCGGCAAATTTCGATTTTAAGGAGGACCTCCCATGATCACCGCTAGAGATATCAAAGGCGCTCTCGCCATCATGCCGACGCCGGCCAGAGAAGGCGCCGAGCGCTTGGATGCGACAGACACCGTCGATCTCGACGAGACCGCGCGCATCAGCGAAAATCTCGTGCGCGACGGCGCCGCCGGCATCATGGCGCTCGGCACCATGGGCGAGTGCGCGACGACCGCGCAAGACGATTACGAAAAGTACGTCGACTGCATCTTGAAGACCGTGCGCGGGCGCATCCCGACTTTCATCGGCACGACCGCGCTCGGCGGCCACGAGGTCGCGCGCCGCATCAAGTTCGTCAAAGGGCTCGGCGCCACGGGGACGCTCCTCGGCATTCCGATGTGGCAGCCGGCGACGCTCGACATGGCGGTGAAGTTCTACGCCGACGTCGCGGAGACGTTTCCCGATTTTCCCATCATGATCTACGCCAACCCGCGGGCGTTCCGCTTCGATTTCGGCGCGGCGTTCTGGGGACCGGTCGCGGCCAAGGCGCCGACGGTGATGTCGGCCAAATTCGCCAACCGGGCGATTCTCAAACAGGTCGTCGAGGCGACCAAGGGACGCATCAATTTTATTCCACCGGTCGGCTTGGCCTACGAGTTCGCGCAGATCTCGCCGGAGACGCAGACGACTTGCTGGATTCCGTCCGTCGGCCCGCAGGTCGCGGTGGCGCTGATGAAAGCTCTCGCCGACGGCAACGCCAAGCAGGCGAAAGCGGTCGCCGACGACATCGCGTGGGCGAACGAGCCGGACCATCACATCGTCGGTTCCGCGGAGGTCTTCGGCTCGAACAACATCCAGCTGGAAAAGATTCTCATGGCCGCCTCGGGCTACTGCAAAACCGGCCCGATCCGACCGCCCTACAACGTCGTCTCGGACGATATCCGCAAAGGCGCGACCGAGGCCGGCCAGCGTTACGGCAAGCTGAGGGAAAAATACGCGGCGCTCGTGCGGTGAGGCAATAAGGGGCGACGAACGACTATTTGAAAAAACTGGAGCCACCCGCCGGACTCGAACCGGCGACCTGCTGATTACGAATCAGCTGCTCTACCAACTGAGCTAGGGTGGCTTACATCGGTTTGAACATGTGGATGAGCGCGGCGACGACGAACGAGCCGAAGTACGCGAGCACGACGTCGAAAAGCAGCTCCATGCTCGAGGCTAGTTCGAGGATCGACTGCAGGCCGATGTACCGAGAGACGAACTGCCCTAGGAAAGTCCCTAAGACGCCGATGATAAAATAAACGGCGATGTTCGACTTCTCCCATTGCGTCACCGTCTTGCTCGCGAGAAAGCCGACGACGAGCGCAATCACGAGCGTGAATAGCAGATTGTCCTGCAAATAGCGTAAAGCTTCCGCAGCGCTCTCGTTCATTCGCCTCCTCTAGGTTTGAAGCCGGCTGACAATCGCTCGCGCGGCGGCCGCAGGATCCGGCGCGCTTATCACGGCCGCGATCAACGCGACCCCGCGCGCGCCGATCTTTTTGATCTCCTCGACGTTTCCGCCTGTAATTCCACCGATAGCATAAACGGGAATCGAAATTTTTTCCACTACTTCCTGGAGCCGCGCGATCCCCTGCGGCGCTCCGTAGGCCGCTTTCGACGGCGTGAAATAAACCGGGCCGAAGAGAACGAAGTCCGCACCGTCGCGCACGGCTTGTTGCGCTTCTTGGAGCGAATGAATCGAAGCGCCGATGAGTTTATCCCCGCCCAGCAGCTGGCGCGCGGCGCCGATCGGCATCGAGGCGGCGCTCAGCTGCACGCCGTCGGCGTCGACCGCGAGCGCGATATCGATCCGGTCGTTGATGAGAAGCCGTGCGCGCTGGCGCGCGCATGATTTTTTCAGCGCTTCGGCGAGGCGAAAAAGCTCCGCGCCGTCGAGGTCCTTCTCGCGCAGCTGCACGGCCTGAACGCCGCCGATCAGCGCCTGCTCGACGACCTCGACGAGCTCGCGGCCGCCGGTCAGCTTACGGTCCGTGACGAGGTAAAGGTCGAAATCGGGGCGGTGCAACTTAGCCGAGAACCCCGTCCAGCGGACTGGACGCGGTGGCGTAGAGTTTTTTCTGAATGCGCCCCGCGAGAAACGCCTTACGCCCGGCGTCGACGGCGAGCCGCATCGCTTCCGCCATGAGGATCGGCTCGCGCGCGCCGGCGATCGCGGTGTTCATCAACACGCCGTCGCAGCCCATCTCCATCGCGACCGCCGCGTCCGACGCCGTGCCGACGCCCGCGTCGACGATCACCGGCACGGTCGCGTGCTCGAGGATGATGCGGATGTTGTAGGGATTCCTGATACCCAGACCCGACCCGATCGGCGCCGCCAGCGGCATGACCGCGGCGCAGCCCATCTCCTGGAGCTTCTTCGCCGTAACCGGGTCGTCGTGAATGTAAGGGAGCACGACGAAGCCTTCCTTGATCAGCTGGCGCGCCGCGTCGAGCGTGGCGGGAATATCGGGAAAGAGCGTGCGGTCGTCGCCGATCACTTCGAGCTTCACGAGACTGCCGATGCCGGCCTCGCGGGCGAGCCGGCAGGTGCGCACCGCGTCGTCGGCGGTGTAGCAGCCCGCGGTGTTCGGGAGAATCGTGTATTTTTTCGGATCGAGATAATCGAGCAGATTCTCCTTATTCGGATCGGTGATGTTGACGCGCCTGACCGCGACGGTCACGATCTCGGCGCCCGAGGCCTCGATCGCTTTTTTCGTCTCCTCGAAGTCCTTGTACTTGCCGGTGCCTACGATGAGGCGCGAGCGGTACGTCTTGTCTCCCAATTTGAATGCATCGTTCATAAGGGCCTCTCATCCGCCGCCGACGAAATGGACGATCTCGACGGCGTCTCCTTCCTGTAAAAATGTCTCCCCGTGCGCGCTGCGCGCGACGATGTCGCGGTTGAGCTCGACCACGACCCGCCCGCTGCGGATGCCGAGCGTGTCGAGTAGCTGCGCGACGCTGAGCCCGCTTTCAATCTCTTTTTTCTCGCCGTTGATCTGGACCAGCATAAAAAAAACCGTATTCGACTCGGCCAAACTTCTGGCCAGGGAATACGGTCTAAGCTCGCCCCCAAAACAGCGGAGGCCGTGACTCTCGCGCTTCCCTACGCCGGTGTCATCCGGATCAGGTTCGGAGGGTTGCCCGATCTTTTCGGGCTCTCAGTCCGCCTCGACGGACACCCCTAGCATCAACTCACACCTAACAAATGGGTCCGGTCAAGTCAAACTTCGACCGCCACGCTCGCATAGCCCACAACTTCGGGCATCGGCTTGGCATCGCCCGAGTGGCAGTGCTTGAGAAGCCGCGGCTTTTTCGCGCTCAGCTCAGCTGCGGCGAAGAGCACAGTCGCGGTCGGCGCGACGCCGCACATTGTGATGCGATTTTCCTCGACGGTGCGGAGCAGGCCCGGCGGATCGAGCGCGACGATTCTTTCGAGCGCCAGGCCGTCGAGGCGCTCGGTCTCCGCCGGCGAGAGATAGTGGTTCAAGTCGCTGCTCGCGACGAGAATCACTTTAGCGCCGGCGGCCGATCGCGCTTCGTACAGACGCGCCAGCGCCGCGCCGAGCCGGCGACATTCCGCCTCGGAAACATGCGCGAGCGCGATCGGCAGCAAAGTAAAATCGTCCAGGACGGTTTGCAGGAACGGGAGCTGGACCTCGATACTGTGCTCTTCGCGATGGGCGCGCTCGTCGGCGGTGAGAAAGTCGACCTCGTCGAGCAGGCGCTCGCCGGCTTCGCGATCGATTGCCTCCCGGCCGAGCGGCGTCTCCCAGAAATCCGCCGGGCTCAACGCGGCGCGCGCGCCGCGCGCGCGATGATTCACGCCGACGACGATCGCCAGCGAAGCGCTTTTATCGACGCGGGAATAAAGATGCGCCGCGCAGGGGCCGGAATAGGAGTAGCCGGCGTGCGGCGCCATGCCGCCGACGAGAGAGGGCAAGGGAGTGCGGCTTCCTTGAGGGCCGAGCGGATGGGAATCGAAGCATTCCTGAAGCAGATCGCTCAGCTCTTCGGAATCGGCGGGATAAAACGAGCCCGCCACGGCCGCAGGCCGTACCTTTGACATAAATTTTGAATGTTGAGTTTTGAATTATGATTTCAATTCAAAATTAAGCATTCAAAATTCAAAATTCCTAGGGCGCCGGAGCAATCTCCACCTGAAGCACGCCGATGCCCTCGATATCCGCCTCGACTTTATCGCCGGGCTTCAAGAAGAACGGCGGCACGCGCGCGAAGCCCACTCCCGAGGGCGTCCCGGTGCTGATGATCTCGCCGGGCTCGAGCGTCATGCCCGCCGACAGCGACTCGATCGTCGTGGCGATGTCGAAGATCATGTTGGAGGTCCGGTCGTCCTGCATCGTCTCGCCGTTCACGCGGCAGATGAGCCTCAGGTCCTGCGGGTTCGGGAGCGCGCTCTTGTGCACGATCCAGGGGCCGAGCGGGCAGTAGGTGTCGAGCGATTTACCCTTGAACCACTGGCCGTGCTTGCGCTGGAGATCCCGGGCGGTCATGTCGAGGCAGATCGTGTAGCCGAAAATATAGTCGTAGACCTTGTCCTTCGGGATGTCGCGGCCCTTCCGGCCCATGACGACGGCGAGCTCGACCTCGTAGTCGAGCTTCTCCGTCGCCTTCCAGTGCACGACCTTGCCCATGTGGCCGATGACGGCCGTCTTCGGCTTGGTGAAAAAGACCGGAGCTTCGGGGTATTTGAGCTCGATCGAGCGCGCCCGCGCGCCTTCTTCGATGTGCTCCTTATAATTCACGCCTAAGAGCACGACGTTCTTCGCCGGCTGCGGAATCGGCGAGATGATTTTCACCTGGCTTGCCTTGTACAGCGCGCCGCCCTGGCGGAGCTTCTTCTGCCCGTCCTCGTCGCGGCCGTCGACGTATTTCGCCGCCTTCTTGGCCAATGCGACGGCGGCGCCGCCGGCCTCGATGAACGCCTGCATGCCGCTCAAATAGGGCGCGGCGCCGGCTTTCAGGTAGCGCCGGTTGAGCTCGGCCAAGTCGATTACCTGATCCGCGCCGGCCATGAGCCCCAGGCGCTGCTGATTGTTTTTTACGAACGTGACGAATCGCATCGGCATCCTCCGGAAAAGTTTTTCAGATACAAGACCCTCACGTATAGGAGCGCCGTCCGGGATTGTCAAGCTGGCGAAAATAGATTGGCCGCCCGGCGGCTTCGTGCTAGCTTGATGGCCTCCGGCAACCGGGAGGGAATGAACGCCGATGAAACGCGTTGTTTTTGCCGCGCTGCTGCTTTGCGCTGCCGTTTTTGTCCGACCGCTGCTCGCTGCGGAAAAGGTCCTGATCTCCTATTCGAGCCGCACGTACGCCTTCCTGCCGGCGGAAGTCGCGGCGGCGAAAGGCTTCTTCCGCGACGAGGGCATCGAGCCGGTGCTGGTGCAGATGCGCAGCCAGGTCGCGGTGCCGGCGATGATGAACGGCGACATTCAATACACGCTCACGTTCGGGAACATCATGACGGCGGCGCTCCAGGGCATGCCGTTCAAGCAGCTCGCCGTGCTGACGGAAAAGCCGCTGCACCACATCGTCGCGCGGCCGGAGATCAAGACGATCGCCGACTTGAGAGGCAAGCGGCTGGGGACGCAGCGGATCGGCGGCTCGGATTACCTCGCGGCGGAGGCTATCCTGCAGGCGAAGGGCATCGACCTGAAAGACGTGCAGATGGTCACGCTGGGCGCCGACGAGCCGGTGCGCGTCGAGATGCTGAAAAAAGGCCTCGTCGACGCCGTCTGCGTGTCGCCGCCTGGGCCGATCCGTCTGCAGCGCGAGGGGTATAACGTCGTCGGCGGGCCGAAGGACTTGAAGGTCGGAAGCCCGATCTCAGCGATTTCCATCACCGACCAGCGGCTGAAGGAGAGCCGCGAGCAGGCGAAGCGCGTCGTGCGCGCGATCGTGCGCGGGCTGCGCGTCGTGCGCGAGCGCAAGGACGAAGTCGTCCCGATCATGAGCCGCTGGCTGCAGCAGACGAAGGAGGTCGCGAGCGAATCCTACGATTTGATCCTGCCGTCGTTCAGCGCCGACGGCGGCGTGACCGACGCGACGTACCAGTTCGCCGTCGACGCGCGCCTAAAAGAGCTCAAATCCGACAAGCGCGTGCCGCTGTCGCAGCTGCGCGACTTTTCGCTGCTCGCCGAAGTGCAGAAGGAGCTCAAGCTCCGGTGACGGCGTCGCGGTTTGCGCGCCGGAATCGGCGATGTTAATTTTCTCGTATGCGCAGACGCGACCACCGAAGAGAGCCCAGGCGCGAGTCCAAGACCGCGATGCAGGTCGGCGACCGCATCCTCGTGAACAAAGGCATCGCGAAAAGAGTCTACTTGATCGCGCGTACGGAGATTCCGCACTCGAACGAAAAAATCTTCGTTACGAAATCCGGCGGCAACTTCACCATCGGCCTGAAGGTCTGGAAGTCCGACTATATGTGGAGCGAAAAAAGCCGGATGTGGATACCGAAGCGATAAAAAATCATTAGAACTTTAGGGTTTTGATTTAACGCATCGATGAAGCCGACCGTCGAATCGATTCTCGCCGACATCCGCAAAGGCGCCGCGCATCCGCTGCTGCTGCTCCACGGCGACGATTTCAAGGTCCGCAGCGGCGCGCAGGCGCTCGTCGACGCGCTCGTGCCGGAGGAGAACCGCGCGTTCAACCTCGAGCGCTTCGACGGCCGGAGCGCGTCGTGGGACCAGGTCGAAGCCGCGCTCATGACCGCGCCGTTTTTTCCCGGCGTCAAAACCGTGTGGGTCGAGAGCGCGCCGTATTTCGCCTCGGCGGAGAACAAAGGCGAGATCGGCGAGAAAATTCTCGGCCTCTGGAACGACGGGAGAAAAGACGACGCGGCGCGGGCGCTGCTGGAGCTCTTGAACCTCGAAGGCTGGACCCAGGAGCGCTGGCAGCGCGCCGAGGCGCGCGCCGAGGCTGCCGAGGTCGCCGCCGTCGTCGGCGACGGCGGGCGCGACCTCGCGGAGGCGATCCTGCTGCACGCGCGCGCGCAGAACATGGAAATACGCCGCGGGCGCGGCGAAGCCGACCGGCTGACGGATTTGCTGGACAACGGGCCGCCGCCGTGGGGCGTGCTTTTGCTGACCGCCGATCACGTCGACCGCCGGACGCGGCTCTACAAGAAATTCGCCGAGAAAGGCGCGGCGCTCGACCTCGCGGTCGAGCGCGACCGCACCGGCAAGATCGACGCCATGACGCTGGCGCAATTCCTCGACCGGCGCGTCGCCGAGGCGGGCAAGCGCGTCGAGCCGCGCGCGCGGGAGGCGATGCTCGCGCGCGCGGGCACGCAGCTCTGGTCTTTCCACCAGGAGGTCGAGAAGCTTATCCTCTATGTCGGCGCGGCGCCGGTGATCCGCGCCGAGGACGTCGACGCCGTCGTCATCGACCAGGGCGAGGGCTGGATCTTCGATCTCACCGACGCGCTGACGGCGCGAAACGCGCTCGCGGCGCTGGCGCAGGTCGCGCGCTTGATGGCGCAGGGCAGCCATCCGCTCGCGCTGCTGGGGCCGATCGCGAGCGCCGTTCGGCGGCTGCTCATCGCGCGGCAATTCATCGATCAGGAGACGCGCCGGGTGAAACGGCGCATGTCGCCGGACGAGCTCGTGCGCAACATGCCGGAAGAAACCACGCGCATGCTGTCGAACCCCAAAGCCGCGTATCACGCCGTCATGAAAGCGCAGAGCTTCACCACGAAGAAGCTCGCGCGCGACTTGGAGCTGGTCTACGAGACCGACTTCCGCCTCAAATCGAGCAACCACTCGCCGCGCATCACGATGGAGCGGCTGATCCTCGGCCTGTGCGAGAAATGACCGCAAAGGAATCGCTGCGCAAGGCCGTCATTCCCGCGCTCGTCGCCGCCGCGTTCGCCGGCGGCTTTTTGGTGCATATTCTTTACCAGCGCTGGAGACCGGCGCCGCCGCCCCTCGCCGTCGCGCCGGTCTCCGCGGTTGCGCCCGCATCCGCTCCGGACGCTCCCGCGCCGGAGCCCACCGCAGTTGAGGCGCGCGAAGTCGATAAGATCAAAGCGCTCGCCGGGTCGCAGGCGAAGGTCCGCGGGCGCGTCTACCGCGTCGGGAAATCCTCGAAGAGCAATACCTACTTCATCAACTTCGGCCCGTCGCGCGCGGCGTTCACTGCCGTGATCTTCGCCTCGGCCGCCGAGCGCTTCGAGCAGAACAAGCTCGCGCCGAAAAGCTTCGAAGGCAAAGAGATCGAGGTCACCGGCGAAGTCAAAGACGACCCGCGATACGGCCTCGAGATGATCCTCGAAGATCCCGCGCAGATAAAAATCCTCGCCGATTAGAGCTTTTCCGGCCGCCGGAAGCGCCTGCGCGCGAATATCCTTGGGCAAAGCGATCTTTTCGGTTAGAATAAGACCCGTGGCGACGGAACTGAAAAAATGCATGGTCTGCGCCAAAGCGGTGCCGCTCCAGGGCGGCATCTGCGACTCGTGCCGGCAGCGCATCCGTGACGAGGCGCTGGGGCGCAAAGAGGGCGAGCGCGCCGACGCCGAGCGCGAGCTCAAGAAACACGGCGTAACGCCGGAGCCTCCGCGCAAAAAAGACTGAGGCGATGGACGAGAAAGAAAACCTCGAAAAAGCCGTCCGGCTGTTTCACGAGGCATACCGCGTTCAGATGGAAGGGAAGCTCGACGAGGCGGTGCGGCTCTACCGCGAATCGATCGCCTCGCGTCCGACCGCCGAGGCGCATACTTTTCTCGGCTGGACCTACAGCTTTCAGGGAAAATACGAGGAAGCGATCGCCGAATGCCAGAAGGCGATCGCCGTCGATCCCGAATTCGGCAACCCCTACAACGACATCGGAGCGTATCTCATCGGCCTCGGCCGTCTGGACGAGGCGATCCCGTGGCTCGAGCGTGCGATCCGCGCGCGCCGCTACGAGGCTTACCATTATCCACATTTCAATCTCGGCCGTGTCTATTTGAGCAAAGGAATGCTCAAAAAGGCGCTCGAAGAGTTCCAGCGGGCGCTCGCGATCGAGCCAAAGTACACCCTCGCGCGTCAAGCGATCGATGCTGTCGAGCAGCAATTGCAGTAGCTGCCAAATACTGCACAATAACTCTGTTCGGCCGCGCCGGATTATGATATAAATGGTGACGGTTTTCGTCTAAGCGTAAGGAGGCTTGTCTGTTCTGAAGGCAATAAAACATCGCGCTTGGCTTTTTCTCCTTTTTTTCCCTGTTCTTCTCATCCATCCGCCGGCGGCGCGCTCCGATTTTCCGGAGGCGGGCCTGACTGCCAGGGCCGCCCTCCTCATGGACGCCAAGACCGGCGAAATCCTCTTCCAGCGCGACGCGGACGAGCAGCTCTCCCCCGCGAGCACGACGAAGGTCATGACCGCCGTCGTCGTTCTGGAGAGCGGGAAGCCGCTGACCGACATGCTTACGGTCAGCAAGACCGCGACGCAGGTCCCGTCTTCGAAACTGTATCTGCGCGCCGGCCAGAAGATGAGCATCCGCGATCTCCTCTACGCGCTGCTCCTCACCTCGGCGAACGACGCCGGCATGGTGTTGGCCGAAGGCATCGGCGGCTCGGTCGAGCGCTTCGGCGACATGATGACGAAAAAGGCGCACGACCTCGGCGCCGTCAACACCCATTTCGTCAACCCGCACGGCCTCACGGCGGCCGAGCACTATTCTACGGCCCGCGACCTCGCGCTCATCTTCAACTACGCGATGAAAAATCCGACGTTCCGAGAGATCGTGGCCGCCAAGGCGAGCGCCGTCAGCGCGACGCCGCCGGGGCGCGGCGCGAAGCCGCGCCAGCTCATGGTGCGGAGCCACAATCGCATGCTGTGGAATTTCGAAGGCGCGCTCGGCGGCAAGACCGGCTACACGCTCGCGGCGATGAAATGCTTTGTCGGCGCCGCCGCGCGGAACGGCAACACCGTGATCGTCTCGATGCTGGGATCGCACGATCTATGGGGCGACAGCACCAAGCTCCTCGCCTACGGGCTCAATAATTACGAGACGTTGAAAATCGCCGGCGTCCGCAGCGACACCGGGATCGCCGCGGCCGCTCCCGCCGTTCCCGAGCGCAGCACGTCGGTCCTTTTCAGCATGGACGAGCAGCGGCGCCTGGAGGCGTCGCCCGGCTACGTGCTCCAGGTCGCGTCGTTCCGCGAGCGCGACCGCGCCGAGAACCTGCAAAAGGTGATCGCGTCGAGCGGCATCCCGGTGCTGCTCGAGCCGGCGCCGGTGAATGGCCAGACCACCTACCGGGTGAAGGCCGGCCCGTACGCCCGGCTCAC
>DATDFN010000084.1:0-35018 GCA_036522615.1 Binatia bacterium
AGACCGGCATTTTTCCGATCATGCACACCGTCGCGATGCGCGAGGAGTTGTGGAAGGAATCGCCGGAGATCGCCGTCAATCTTTTTAGAGCCTTCCAGCAGGCGAAGCTTCAAGCTTACGACCGGCTGAACGATCTCTCGCCCTATAAGATCAGCCTGGTCTGGTTTCGCGAGCCGCTGCGGCAGCAGCGTGAAACGTTGGGCGACGATCCTTGGCCGTACGGGCTGCAGAAAAACCGGCACGTCGTCGAGACGTTGATGGGCTATCTGCACGAGCAGGGGCTCGCCGCGCGGAAGATTCCCGTCGAGGAGCTCTTCGCGCCGAACACACATGCCTTGTCCTGAGCAAATGCGATGCATTGCGCCGAGCTTGGCTAGACAAATTTTCGGGGAAGGGTTAAACAGCGGTTAGAATAAAGGAGGACGTTTTCATGGAAAAGCCGCGCATCCGCCACATCGCGATCAACGTGCAGGACCGCGAAAAAACCGCCGCGTATTATAAGAAGGTTTTCGGCATGGAGGAGAAGCATCGCGGCGAGAACGGCACGATCTACCTCTCCGACGGCTTCGTCGACGTGGCGCTCATCAGCACACCGCGCCATCCCTGGGGCATCAACCATTTCGGCTTCAAGGTCGACGACGTGAAAACCGTCGAGCAAGTCGCGGAGACTACTGCCGAGTCGAACACTTTCGGCGCGATCGCCGAGAGCTGGATCAAGGATCCCGAAGGCAACCGCGTCGATGTCTCGGAGCACGGCTGGCCGGTTTAGGCGAAGCGGCTCATTGCGCGGCTAAACCGCGCAACCGGCGCCATGATGCGCAAATTCGTCTTCATCTTTGCGGTAGCGCTGCTCCTGCCTCCAGCAAACGTCCGAGCGCAGCCGAAGATGAAGGCGGCGTACGCTTCGATCAGCGCCAACTTCGCCGGCCTATGGATGGCTAAGGAGATCGGCGCCTTCGAGAAATACGGACTCGGCGCGGACCTCGTTTACATCGCCTCCGGCAGCGTCACGGTGCAAGCGATGATGGGCGGGGACGTCCAGTTGGCGGTCGGCGCCAGCAACGCCGTAGTAAGCGCGATTCTGCGCGGCGCACCGCTCGTCGCTATCGGCAGCGTGGCGAATCGTCCGGGAATGGTTTTGTGGGTGCAGCCCGAGATCTCGCGCCCCGAACAGCTTCAAGGAAAAGTGCTGGGGATTTCTCGATTCGGCTCGACGACGCATTTCTTGATGAACATGGTGCTCGAGAAATACGGCCTCAAGGACAAGGTCAAAATCCAGCCGCTAGGTGGCGTGCCCGAGATGGAGGCCGCTTTTGGGACGGGAATGATCGCCGGCGCGATCTTGTCGATTCGGCCCGCATCGAAGGCGCATATGCTCGTCGACCTTCCTGATCTCGGCATTCCCTATTCGATGAACCTGATGGCGGTGAAGCGCGATTATTTGAAATCTTCGCCGAAGGCGGTCGAAGCAATCCTCAAGGCGTATATCGAAGGCATGTATGTTCTGAAAACCAGGAAAGAGGTAGGGCAGAGAGTGCTTGCAAAGTACATGCGGCGCTCGCCCGACACGGTTACCGAGCCGTACGAGTATGCCGTCAAGTATCTCGATACGGTTCCCGCCGTAGAGCCGGCCACGATCCATACGGTCCTCAATTGGGAAGGCAAGGGCGACATGGCCGTCGACGGATTCTTCGACAACGCGCCTGTCGAGCGGCTTGTGAAAGACGGCTTTGTCGAACGCCTCGCGAAAGAAAGGGGAAAGTAATGGACGCCGCCGGCTGGAGGCAGACGATCGGAGAGATGGTCCGAGAAAATATGCGCTCTCCGCAAGTCCAGTATTACTTTTCCGTCAAGACGACCGAGTCGCGCGCGCGGCTGCTGCTGCAGCAGCTGGCGCTTTTTGTCCGCCACCGGCGCGATTGCTGGTCGTTTCTTTCCAGCAATTGTCCGGTCATGGGTGTCAAGCAACAAATTCTTAAGCATGAGTTCGGCGAGGTCATCAAGGACGAATACACCGACCGCGGCCACCTCGACCTGCTCGTCCGGCAGGGAAAATTTATCGGACTCAGCGAAGACGAAGTACTGAACCCGACGCCGATTCCGACGACACTCGCGACGCTCTACGGCTGGGGCTGGATCACGCGGGAACAACATTGGCTCCAAGGCATGGCGGCGCTCACCGTTACGGAATGGACCAACGACGACCGCCTGCTGGCGGACCAGGGCGGCGGTCATTCGAGCCGAATGGCGCGAAAGTGGATGGCGGAGCTGGGTCTTACGATGGAACAGCTGCCGCAGTTCAAAGTCCACGGCGCGGCGGACGAGGAGCACAGCGACATGTTTTTACCATTTCTCGCGGAGTACGCGACAGGCGCAAACGAGGGTATCGCGCTCGACGGCGTCCGCGAATCGCTGGAGCTTTCCGCTCTCTATCGCGAAGGCGTCGGCCGGGCCATGGAACAGCTGAAATAGAATCAAACCGGAGGCAAGCAGTATGAACGAACAGGGTTGGAGACAGGCGCTCGGAGAGCTTACGCGCGAGACGATGTCGTCGCCGGAGCTCGATCGCTACTATTCTATACCGATCACGCGGCCGCGCGCGCAGATTATTTTAAAGCAGCTTTCGCTTTACGTGCGCCACCGCCGGGACTGTTGGGCGTACGTCTCGGGCAATTGCCCGATCCTCTCCGTGAAACAGAAAATCCTTGGTCACGAATACGAGGAAGTGATTCGCGACCAGCACTCCGAGCACGGCCACCTCGATCTGCTGATCCGGCAGGGCAAGGCGATCGGCCTCACGGCGGAGGACATCATACAGACCAAGCCGATCGCGTCGACGATGGCGGTGCTCTACGCCTGGGGCTGGATGACGAAAAACAAGCCCTGGCTGGAAGGCTTGGCGTCCATGACGATCACCGAATGGAACCAGGACGACCGCCTGCTCGGCGACCAGGGCGGCGGACACGCGTATAAAATGGGGCAGCGCTGGGTCGATCAGCTCGGCCTAACGTGGGACGATCTTCCCAACTGGCGCGCCCACCGGGAGGCGGACAAAGAGCACAGCGATATGTTTCTCTCCGTGCTCGCGGAGCACGCCGTCGGCGACAAGGAAAAGCTCGCGCTCAACGCGGCGCGCGAGTCCGAGGCGCTTTACCGCACGTATCAGGCCGGCATCGCCTCGGCGATGGAAGCGGTCTGAGACTCCGATGACGCAGATGCGGAAGCCGGTCTTCTCGCTGTTGCTCGCGCTTCTCCTGGCCGCCACGGCTACGAGTTCTTTCGCGGCCGACGCGCCGAAAGAAAAAATCGCCTTCGGCTACAGCGCCATCAGCCCAACGATGGCGGGCGTGTGGATGGCCAAGGAGGTCGGCGCATTCGAGAAGTACGGCCTCAACCTTGAGATGATCTATATCGCGTCCGGCGCGACGGTGATCCAGGCGCTCGTCGGCGGCAGTCTGAACGCGGCGCTCGGCGCGAGCAACGCGGTCGTCGCCGCGAGTCTCAAAGGCGCGCCGATCGTCGCCGTCGGCAGCAATACCAGCCGGCCGGGAATGGTGCTGTGGGTCCAGCCTGAAATCACCAAGCCCGAACAGCTCGCCGGCAAGCGGCTCGCGATCACGCGCTACGGCTCCTCGAGCGACTTCGTCACACGGCTGATCACCAAGAAGCTCGGCCTTGACGGCAAGGTCGACATCCGCCAGTTCGGCGGTGTGGTCGAGGCGGACATGGGCTTTCGCACCCACCAGGCCGAGGGGCGAGTCGCATCACAGTCGCCCGCCCCAGGGGCGCGCGCCCTGGTGGACGCTGCCGAGCTCGGCATCCCGTATTCTATGAACCTGCTCGCGGTGAGCAACGATTATCTCAAAAAGTCGCCGGGAACCGTCGAGCGGATCGTCAAGGCATATATCGAAGGCATCGCCGCGCTTCGGACGAGAAAACCGCAAGCGCTGCAGATGCTGGCGAAATACATGGGGCCGCGCGGCGGCGCGCCGGAGATGCACTACGAGTTCGTCACTAAGTACCTCGACGCCGTGCCACGCGTCGATCCGGCCGCCGTGGACACAATTCTGGAAATGGTCGGCCACTCGGGGCCGGTCAACGTCAAGCTTTACGACAACGCGATCATCGACAAACTCAAAGCCGAAGGCTTTTTCGACAAACTACAACAGGCAGGGGGCCGTTCATGAAGGAAGCCGTATGGCGCGAAACGCTGGGTGAAATGGTGCGCAGTTACATCCGCTCGCCCGCGCTCGAACGCTATTTCGCCGTCAAGATGAACAAGCCGCGCGCCGCCGTGATGGTGACGCAGCAGAGCCTTTTTGTGCGCCACCGCCGCGACTGCTGGGCGAACGTCTCCGGCAACTGCCCCGTCCTCGGCATCAAGCAGCGCATCCTGGAACACGAATACGAAGAGATCATCCGCGACCAGTTTTCCGAATACGGCCATCTCGCGCTCATTATCAAGCAGGGACAGTCGGTCGGTCTCGCTCCCGAGGAGGTTGTCGACGCGAAAGCGCTCCCGTCTACTCTGGCGACGCTCTACGCGTGGGGATGGATGACGCGCGAGAAAAGCTGGGTCGAGGCGCTCGCCGCGCTCACGATCACCGAATGGTGCAACGACGACCGCCTACTCGGCGATTTGGGCGGCGGCCAATCCACACGCATGGCGAAGCGCTGGATGGAAGACATGGGCTTCACGTGGAAGCAGATACCCAATTTGCAGGCGCACAGCCAGGCGGACGAGAAGCACAGCGACATGTTTTTGCCGTTTCTCGAAAAATATGCGACAGGAGAGAACGAATCGCTGGCGCTCGACGCGGCGCGGCAATCGCTCGCTTTGAATGAGATTTTTCGCGAAGGCATCGCGCGGGCGCAAGAACAAATAAAATTGTAATACGTATCCTAATTTCGGGAGGTCATATGAGCTATTGGCAGAAAGCGCGGGCGGAGATCGATGCAACGCTCAATCATCATTTCGATACACCGGAATATCGGCGGCTTTTCGGCGTGAAGATCACGCCGGCGCGGAACGAGCTGCTCGGACGCCATTATCCCCACTACATCAAAAGCCGCCGCGACTGCTGGGCCGCTTCCCAGGCAAAAGCGCCGCTCGACGTCAAACGCACAATCTGGGAGCACGAGAAAGACGAGCTCATCTACGACGAGCGCCTCGGCGCCGCCCATTTAACCGACGACGACATGTCGCGCGCTGTGGGCGAGGAGACCTTGCTGCCGGGCGCGCGCGCGGCGATTTACGCCTGGCTTTATCTCTGCTCGACGCGCTCCTGGATCGAGAGCCTGATGATCAATCACACGACCGAGCGAAAGAACAACGCCGAGCTGATCGAAGGCGGCGGATTCACGCAAAGAATGGCGGCAAAGCAGGTCGCCGATCTCGTCGGATCGGTCGAGAAGCTGGATAAAAACACCAAAGTTCACATGGTCGCTGATATCGATCACTCCAATATGTTCGAGGCGGTGTTCGAGCGACACGTTACCGACGACCGCATCGCCCGCATGGTAGTCAGGGCGGCGAACGATTGCCTGGCGATCGACCGCGCCTATCGCAACGCACTCGCCGTCGGGATGATGGAAATAGCAGAGTAGGGGCGCGCAACAACGGCGCGCCCCCGGTCGCCATGGACAGTGCGCTCGCCATTCATCGGCTGCATTTCGCCTTCACCGTAACCTACCACTATATCTTCCCCCAGCTCACGATGGGGCTCGCGCCGCTCATCGTGATCTTCAAGTCGCTCGCTTTGTGGAAAGGGGACGAGCGCTACAACGGCGCGGCGCGCTTCTGGGCCAAAATATTCGCCGTCAATTTCCTCTTTGGCGTCATCACTGGAATCCCGATGGAGTTTCAGTTCGGCACCAATTGGGCGCGTTTCTCGAACTACGCGGGCGGCGTCATCGGGACGGCGCTCGCGATGGAGGGCGTCTTCGCGTTCTTTCTGGAATCGTCGTTTCTGGGGCTCTTCCTCTTCGGTGAAAAGCGTTTCGGCCAGCGCGTCCATTGGCTCGCGGCTTTCATGGTTTTTCTGGGCTCATGGATATCGGGCTTTTTCATTATCGTGACCGATGCCTGGATGCAGCATCCCGTCGGCTTCACGATCGCTGCCGATGGCACCGCCCACCTGTCAAGTTTTTGGAGTCTACTGTTCAACGAGTGGGCGTTCTGGCAATACCTCCACAACATGAGCGGCGCCGTCATCACCGGCGCCTTCGTCATGGCCGCCGCCGGAGCTTTTTATCTGCTTTCCGGAAAGCAGGCGGAATACGGCCGCATGTTTCTAAGGTTGGGTGTGACCGTCGGCGTCGCCGCGTCGCTGTTCCAGCTATGGCCGAGCGGCGACATGCAGGGACAGCTCGTCGCACGGCATCAGCCGGTGACGCTGGCGGGGATGGAAGGGCTGTTCCACACCGAGTCAGGCGCGGCGATCGTCATCCTCGGCCAGCCCGATATGGATCGACTGAAGCTCGACAACCCATTCTACGTGCCCAAGGTGCTGAGCTTCCTCACGCATAAGCGCTGGAACGCGGAGGTGAAAGGGCTCACCGAGTTCCCGCGCGATCAGTGGCCGGACAATATTCCTCTCCTCTATTATTGCTACCACATCATGGTCGGACTCGGGACGATCTTCATCGCGATCATGGCCGCGGCGGCCTGGCTCCTGTGGCGCCAAAAACTTTTCGAGAGCCGCTGGATGCTCTGGATCCTGATGCTGAGCTTTCCGTTTCCGTACATCGCCAACACCGCAGGATGGATCACAGCCGAAATCGGCCGCCAGCCCTGGGTCGTCTACGGGCTTCTGCGGACGGATCAAGGCTTCTCGGCCAATGTCGCGGCAGGCAACGCGCTTTTCACGCTGCTCGGCTTCATGGGCATGTACGCGCTGCTCGGCGTCCTATTTCTCCTGCTCATGTGGCGCGAGGTCGCCCATGGACCGGACCCGGCAGGCATCGAGACCGTGCGGAGCTGAAATGGAAACAGTCTGGTTCGTACTCGTCGCCGGGATGGTGATCGCCTACGTCGCGCTCGACGGCTTCGACCTCGGCGCCGGCGCGATTCATCTCTTGGCCGCAAAGAACCAAACCGAGCGCGCGCAGATCATCCGGGCGATCGGTCCGGTGTGGGACGGCAACGAAGTGTGGCTGCTCGCCGCCGGCGGCGCGATCTTCTTCGCCTTCCCGCGTCTTTACGCGTCGAGCTTCAGCGGCTTTTATCTGCCGCTTATGATCGTGCTCTGGCTCTTGATGCTGCGCGGCGTCGGCGTCGAGCTGCGCTCCCACGTCGACGACGCGCTGTGGCAGTCGCTTTTCGACTTCGTCTTTTCTGCGGCAAGCGCGCTGCTTGCGGTGTTTTTCGGCGCCGCCATCGGCAACGTCGTCCGCGGCGTGCCGCTCGGCGCCGACGGCTATTTTTTCGCGCCGCTGTGGACCGATTTCACCGCGGGACCCGATGCCGGCATCCTCGATTGGTACACGCTGCTTACGGGCGCACTGGCGCTCGCGGCGCTTATCGTTCACGGGGCGCACTACATCGCCCTCAAAACGACAGGTGAGGTCGAAAGCCGCGCCCGCCTGACAGCCGCTCGCGGCTGGCGCGCGCTGGTTCTTCTGACCATAGTTTCGCTGCCCGCTACATTCTACGTCCGTCCCGCGCTGATGAACAATTTCTATGCGCGCCCGTGGGGCTGGATTATTCCAGCAGCCGCCGTCGCCGCTCTCGTTGCAATACCGCTCTTCCATCATCGAAAAAGGGATCTCGCCGCTTTTTTATGCTCGACCGTCTACCTGATCGGCACGATCGGCGGCGCCGCGTTCGCACTTTATCCCGTCGTGTTGCCGTCGAGCGGCGACCCCGCCTACAGTCTGACCATCCACAACGCGAAGGCAGGCGCTTATAGCCTGAATGTCGGACTTGTTTGGTGGCTGTTGGGAATGACGCTCGCCGTCGCATATTTTATCATGGTCTATCGCCTGTTCCGCGGAAAGGTGACGCTCGGCGATCACGGCGGGTACGGCTCGTAGATAATAAGGAGAAAGAATGAAGCTCGAGGGACAAAGCGCGATCATCGTCGGAGCGGGACGCGGTATCGGCGCCGCGATCGCGCGGAAGTTTGCCTCCGAGGGGGCGCGCATGATGCTCGTCGATCTGCCGAGCATGAAAGCCGAAGCGGAAGAGGTCGCGCGCGCGATTGCCGCGGAGTCGGATGTGGAGGCGGTCTTTTATGCCGCCGACTGCACCGACGCGGAGCAGGTGAACCGCATGATCAATGAGGCCGTGCGCCGCTTTGGCGGTGTCGATATCCTGGTCAACAGCGCCGGACTGCGCGGCCCGCTCGTGCCGGTTCAGGATATCTCCGAAACAGAATGGGATTCCGTGCTCGCGGTAAACCTGAAAGCCGCGTTTCTCTGCTGCAAGGCAGTCCTTAAAGTCATGATCGAGCAGAAGCGCGGCAGTATCGTCAGCATCTCCGGGACGGCCGGGAAGGAAGGCATGGCCCTTCGCGGCTCGCTCGTCGCGGCAAAATGGGGACTGCTCGGGCTAACGCAGACGATCGCCAAAGAGGCGGGCCCGTGCGGCGTGCGCGCAAACGTTGTCTGTCCCGGCGGCATGGACGAGCCCGACCTTCGCGTGATGTATGCGGAGCGGGCGAAAAATCTAGGAATGGAATTCAAAGAGCTGGAAAACAAGGTGCTTCAAGACACGCCGCTGAGAAAATACGCAAAACACGAGGAAGTCGCGGCGGCGGCGCTGTTCCTCGCTTCCAGCGACTCCTCTCATACCACTGGAGAATCGCTCAACGTCTCCGGCGGCCGCTTGATGCATTGATCCGGCGGCAGGCAAAAACGCCGTCTATTCGGTGCGTCCGCCCGAATGAGATCGTATTGCTTTCACCCCCGCGCCTGCGTACGCTAAACTTGAGGCCTATGTTTCCTTATCGCGATGAAAATGAGACTCAGCGGGCAGCGATCGTCACCCTGGCGATCATCGCCGTCAACGTCTTGGTTTGGCTGTTCGTTCAGGGCGCTGGCTCGGAGGCCACTGTGGCGGCTTCGATATGCAATCTCGGCCTGATTCCCGGCGCACTCACCGGCACATTGCCTCCCGGTACGACGGTGCCGCTCGGCGAGGGACTGGTCTGCGCGGCGGAGCCCGGTCACGGTTTGACGCACCTCTTCACGCACATGTTTCTGCACGGGTCGTGGATGCATCTGCTCGGCAACATGTGGTTTCTGTGGCTCTTCGGGAACAACATCGAAGACTCCATGGGCCATGTGCGCTTCCTGATTTTTTACTTATTGTGCGGCCTAGCCGCGGCCTTCGCACAGATCGCCACCAGCCCCGATGCAGCTATACCGATGGTCGGCGCCTCCGGCGCGATCAGCGGCGTCATGGGGGGATACCTGCTACTCTATCCGAACGTCCGCGTCTACACGCTGGTTCCGCTCGGCTTTTTCATCACGTCGCTGGCGCTGCCGGCGTGGGTCATGCTCGGCTATTGGTTTGTTATCCAGTTCTTCAGCGGCCTTGTTTCCTTCGGCGGCGAAATGGGCGGCGTGGCTTTTTGGGCGCACGTGGGTGGCTTCGTTGCGGGGATCGCCGTTATCAAACTTTTCGCCCGTGGGGACTACATCGACGAGCGCCAGGCGCGGCGCTGGCGCCCGCGCAGCGTTATCGGCGGGTATTGAAAGAGGGCGCCTTTCCGGCGCGGCGATCGCTCGAAACAACCGCTTAGCCGCCTTTATCCTGCTTTCAGTCGTTCCAATCCGGTTCCTTCGCGGCCGGATACATTCTCTTCCAGTAAGCGGTAGTTGCGGATTGTTTCGGTAAAATTCGCCAGCAACGTCGACTCGTTTTGCGGTCTCCACGTGAGCGCGATCTCGAGCTGCGGCGATGCGGCGGGAAGATCGCAGCATACGACCCCCGGGATGGCGTGGGTCGAGGTAAACGGCAGAATCGTGATTCCCAGCCCCGCGGCAACCAAGCCCAACACGGTGGAAGGATGATCGGCTTCATGCCGGATATTCAGGCGCAGACCGTTCCGCTGATAAAAGCTGATAACGTAATCGTAAAAAACTTGCCCGCTCTCGCGTTTGAACAGAATGTACGGCTCGTTCGTGAGATCGGCCAATTCAACCCGTCCCGCCGCCGCGAAACGGTGGTTTTGCGGCACGACGACGACGAGCGGCGGCTTGAGAACAATTTCTGTCTTCAATGGCCCGGTGCGCGAAGGAAGCCCGAAATCCGAAATCCAAAGTACGAAGCCCGCATCGATGGTGCCTTCATGGAGCGCTTCCAGCTGCCCTTCGGCACTGAGGCTGTGGACGTCGAGATGCACTTCGGGAAAACGCTGGCAGAATTCCCGGATCATAAAAGGAAGAGGTGTCAGAACCGACCACGGCATCCAGCCGATCGATAGCCGACCTGCCTCGCCTCGCTGGACGCGCCGTGTCCGCGCCACGGCATCGTCGCTCTGCTGCAGCAGCGCGCGCGCCTCGACAAGAAAAACCTTTCCGATGCTCGTCAGCTCGACGCGCCGGCGCGTCCGATTGAAAAGCATCATGTCCAGTTCGTGTTCCAGGAGCTGAATCTGCTGGCTGAGAGGCGGTTGTGTAATATGGAGTCTTTTCGCCGCACGGCCGAAGTGAAGCTCCTCGGCCACAGTGACGAAATACTTCAAGCGCCTTAGATCCATGACCTTCTGGTTATATCAAAGCAGTATCAATGGCAAATGAAAAATCTATTGGACAAATCATTGTCGTATCGGCTATGAGAAAGTTTGCGACGATCATTGTCTGTAAATTACTGCACGCAATGATCTCCTATGTGTCGGGAAAACCTCAGCTATGGATCGTCAACGGATTTGTTTGCTCAGGTGTTTCGATTGCGCTACGGATTTTGAAAAAGAGTTAGAGTCCGGTGAAACGATCACCTCCGCCGCGCGGCAGGCGAGATGTCCCAAATGTGGTTACCAGCCGAAGTTGACGAGGCCTGGAGACCTTTGGAGCGCGGTTAACGTTCACCACATCATCGGAATGAAGTAGTCCGCCGCCGCGGCCGTCAGGCCTCGACGCGAGCGCAATCGTCCAAGCGACGAACAGTTTATTGCGTTACCGCCGCGTCTTCGGGTCCAGAATATCTCGCAGTCCGTTCCCCAGAAAATTGAACGAGAGAATCGTAAGAAAGATCGCTATTGCGGGAAAAAAGATGATGTGCGGGTAGCTGCGCATGGCGCGCCACCCGTCCTGCGCGAGCGTTCCCCAGCTCGTTCCCCAATTACTGTAAGGATCGTTGATGCCGAGTCCGATAAAACTAAGCGTGGACTCGGCCAGGATCGCCGCCGGAATGCTGAACGTGAGCGTCACGAGCAACGGCGCGAAGATATTCGGAAGAATATGGCGCAAAAGCACGCGCACGTGCGACGCGCCGATGGAACGCGCGCCTTCGACATAGACGAGCTCTTTCGCCTGGAGCACCTGGCCGCGCGCGACGCGAGCGAAGCGCACCCACGAGATAAAGCCGAGCGCGATCAATACCCCCGCGATGTTGCGACCCAGAAACAGCGATAGCAAAACGAAGATTAGAAGATCCGGCAGGCCGTAGAAAATATCCACGATCCGCATCAACAGATTGTCGACCGCACCGCCGGTATAGCCCGACAGAAGTCCGTACAGCGTACCGACCACAAGCGCGACGAGCGCGGTGCCGATGCCGACCGTCAGCGAGACGCGTGCGCCGTAAAGAATCCGCGTGAAAAGATCCCGCCCGAGCTCGTCGGTGCCGAACCAGTGATCGGCTCCTGGGCTTTCGAGCATGCGGCTTTCTTCCAAACCGCCCGGCGCGTAGGGAGAAATCGCCGGCGCGAGAAAACCCACAATCATGACGAACAGAATGAACGCCAAGCTCACGAGAAACGCCGGGGAGCGCCAGCGGGCGCGCATAGGCTTTGTCATCGCCGTTAGCGGCCGCCCACCCGCGGGTCGACGGCTGAATAAAGGATGTCGACCGTGAGATTCGCGCACACCAGAATCGCCGTATAGACGAGCGTCACGCCCATGACGAGCGGATAATCGCGGTCGGTCACCGCCGTGATGAAAAATCTCCCCATGCCCGGAATCGCGAAAACGTATTCCACAACAAAAGAGCCCGCGACGAGAATGGCAAACAGCGGACCGAGGAGCGTTAAGACCGGAATAAGGGAATTTCTGAGCGCATGCTTGAAGAGCACGAGCGACTCGCGGACGCCCTTGGCCCGCGCCGTGCGAATGAAATCTTCGCCGAGGGTCTCAAGCAGCGAGGAACGCAGGAGGTAAGTCAGCTGCGCACACGGCATCGCGCCGAGCGTGATCGCGGGCAGGATCGCGCTACCCGTTGCGCCCCAGCGCGCAGCCTGAAGCCAGCCCAGCTTGAGGGAAAAAATCCAGATCAGCAGCGCGCCGAGCGTAAAATTCGGCAGCGAGATGCCGAGCGTCGCAATCGTCGTACAGGCACGGTCGATCCAGCGGTCATGCCACGCCGCGGCGGCGACGCCGAGCGGCAAGGCAACGGCCACGGCCAGCGAGAGCGCCAAGACGCCGAGAAAAACCGATGGAGGCAGCGTGTCGCGGACGATGTCCGCCACCGTGCGGTCGGTATACTTGTAGCTCGGCCCGAGATCGCCCACGGCTATGCCACGGACGTATCGAGCGTATTGTGTGAAAAAGGGTTCGTTGAGATGATATTTTGCCTCGATATTCGCCATGACCTCGGGCGGAAGTCGCCGGTCGCGGTCGAAGGGCCCGCCGGGCAGCAAGCGGAGCAAAGCGAACGTGAGCGTCGCGACGACCCACAGGACGGCGAGGCCGTGAAGCAGCCGCTTGAGCAGGAAAGGGGCCATTAAATTGTGCGGTATGGGGCGCGATGGGCGAGAAGCAAGCGGAGAAGCAACCCGCCCGTCGTCTGGTGGACGGCACTTATGCCCGTACTGCTCATTTGTCGGTCTTCGCTTTTACGTTACGCAGCACGAGCCGGCCCATCGAATTGTACTCCAGCCCGGTGTAGCCTGGATTCAAAATGGTGCTTTCCGCCGTGTTGAAGAGCGGCACAATCGGCACGTCGACTTCGCACAGGATTTTCTGCGCTTCGTTGTAGAGTCGCACACGCTTCTGCTCGCCCATCTCCCGCGCCGCCTGCTCGAGCAGCTGATCGTAGCGGCTGTTTTTCCAGCGGCTGTAGTTCTGCGGGCTATAGGAAGCGAACAGCTTGATAAAATTGTCCGGATCCGGATAGTCCGCCCCCCAGCCGGCGCGAAAAATCGCCGGCGGATCGTTCAGCAGCCGCTTCAAGAACACCTTCCATTCGAGATTCTCAAGACGCACGAGCACGCCGAGGTTTCGTTTCCACATTCCTTGAATCGCCTCGGCCACAATTTTTTTATCCTCAAGCGTGTTGTATGCGAGCGTCACCTGGGGAAACCCCTTGCCGTCGGGATAGCCAGCTTCGCGCAGCAGGCGGCGCGCCTCGGGCGGGTTGTAGGGCAGGCCGATCTTGGCATTGTACGCGAGCATGCCGGGCGGAATCCATGAGGTGGCCGCTTGCTCGCCGCCGCGCAGCAACGAGGGGAGAAAGCTGCGATCGATCGCCATCGCGAAGGCCTTGCGCACGCGCACGTCGTCGAAAGGCTTCTTGTTGACGGCGAAGCCGTAGTACTCGCCGCGCAACTGCGGCACGTGCTTGAACCCTTGCGCCTTCGCTAGCCTGGGCTTCTCCAGGATTGGGATGCTGTGGTTATCGAGGAAGTCGAGCTGGCCCTGATCGTAGAGCGCCAGGGCCGTCGTCATCTCGTTCACCATCATCATCTCGACGTTGTCGATCGCCGGCTTGCCGAGAAAGAAATTCGGGTTGGCCTTGAGGCGAATCTCGTTCTCATGCTTCCACGAGGATAATAGAAACGGTCCGTTGGTGACGATGTTGCCGGGCTCGGTCCATTTCGAGCCGTATTTTTCGACGATGTCGCGGCGCTGTGGGAAAGTCACCTCGAACGTCATCAGTGATAGAAAATAGGAGGTCGGACTTTTGAGCCGCACCTCCAGCGTGAAGTCGTCGAGCGCCGCGACCCCGACTTCTTTATCGTCGGTCAATTTTCCCTGGTTGAATTCCTCCGCGTTGACGATGTCGAATAGTGTATAGGCGTACTCGGACGCGGTTCGCGGATCGAGGAGGCGCTTCCAGGAGAATTCGAAATCTGCAGCGACGACTTTTTTGCCGTCGCTCCACGTCGCATCCTCGCGCAAGTGAAAGACGATTCGCTTTCCGCCGTCGAGCACGTCCCAGGACTTCGCGATGACCGGCGCGGGTTTTAGATTCTTATCGAACTCGGCGAGGCCGACCATGAGGTTCGCGATCACGTTGAAGGAGACGTGATCGGTCGCGAGCGACCAGTCGAGGCTGGGCGGCTCGGTGCCTAAATTGACGCGAAATGTCTTGCCGTCGGGGGTTCCGGAGCTGCGGCTGCAGGAGGCCAAAACGAGCAATGCGAGGAGAGGAAAAAACAGACGGCGGAGGGATTTTCCGAGTGGAAAAGTCAAGGAAATAGCGCTTGCGTCGCGATTAGTTTGCCGATATTAGTACCGCAAGGAACGTCTATCTTCAAGCGAAAAGGAAAGACATGGACGCGCGCGAATTGCTGAAGAAACATGTGGTCGTCGAAGGACACCGGGACGTATACGAGCAGCTCTATCGCAAGTCGGTCGGGGAGGAGTCGCCGATCCGTGACGGGATCGCTCCTCGGCTGATCCGCGACGGGATCAATCTTTGCGTCTACGCGATCAGCGGCGACTCCTATTCGCACACGCAGAACACGGGTCGGTACCTGGAGACCGCTCTCGAAAACATCGACATGTTTCTAGAAGAAGCGCCGCGCTCCGAAGGAATGATCTCAATGGTGCGGACGCGCTCCGATTTGCCCGAAAAAGTCCAGCCGGGGCAGATATCGTTCATCCTGCATTTCGAGGGCGGTATGCCGCTCCAGGGCAGCATCCACCAGCTGAGAAATTTCTACCGACTCGGACTCCGCTCGATGCAGCTAACATGGAACTTTCGCAACGAGCTCGGCGACGGCGTGTGGGAAAACCGCACCAAAGGCGGACTCACAAACTTCGGCGTCGAGGTCATTAAGGAAATGAACCGTCTCGGCATGATCGTTGATCTCGCGCACATGAACCGGGAAGGTTTCTTCCAGGCGCTCGACGTCGCAGAGGCTCCGCTCATCGTAAGCCACGCCAATGCCTGCGGTATGCTCGACAACCCGCGCAATCTCGCCGACGATCAGATCAAGGCGATCGCCGACCAGGACGGTCTGGTCGGCATCCTCGCACTCCCCGAGCGCACAGCGAAAAAAGACGCGACCCTTGAGGATCTGCTCGATCACATCGATTATATGGTCAACCTCGCAGGCATCGAGCACATGGCGCTCGGGATGGACTTCATCAAATACGACGGCCCGCGGACGCTCAAAGACCGTCACCATCCGCTGCATGAGCGCACCTACGTCAAGGATTTCGAGGAGATCGAAGACCTGCCGAACCTGATCGATCGCCTCGAGCGCCGCGGCTACAAAGAAAGCGATATTGCGCTCATTCTCGGCGGCAATTATCTCCGCATCCTAAAAACGATTTTGCCCGAACAGTCGGTCATCTAACGGAAGGAGTCTTCATGCGGCGCGTTCTGCAATGGGCGCTGTTGGTGGTTTTCATTTTGGCGCTGCCGCCGCTCGCCGACGCCAAGATCGTTGTTGGGCTCTCCTCAGTCAACATCGCCTTCCTGCCGGTTTACGTTACGCAGGAAAAGGGTTTCTTCAAGGACGAAGGGCTCGACGTCGTTTTCGTCATGTTCAACGCGGGCTCCACCAATATCCAGGCGCTCGCCGGGGGCGACGTGCAGATCATGGGCAGCGCCTTCGTCGAAACCATCGGCGGCCGCGCAAGCGGCATCGTCGATGTTAAGAACTTCTGGGGTATCAGCAACATCATGCCGTTCCAGCTTTACTCGAATCCCAATTTCAAATCGATGAAGGACGCGAAGGGAAAGCGCTTCGCGATCAGCCGCTTCGGGTCACTGACGGACTATCTCACGCGCGCGACCGTGCAGCACTTCGGCATCAATCCCAAAGACGTGACGATCCTGCAAATCGGCAGCACGCCGGCGCGCTTCGCCGCGCTGGAAGCCGGCGGCGTCGACGCCAGTGTCGTGTGGTTTCCCGTCACCGAGATCGCCAAGTCGAAAGGCTACAACAAGCTTTTCGACTTGAAAGAAATTTTCCCGCAGTGGCCATACGAGACGTTCGCCGCGCGGGAAACCTGGCTCGCCAAGGAAAAGGACCAGGTGACGCGCTTCCTCCGCGCCTACCAGCGCGGCGTCCGCCACACGCACGAGAACAGGCAGGACGCGATCGCGGCGATCAGGAAGTACGTCAAGATGGATCCGGCGATGGCGCCGGCGGGATACGACGAGTACCGCGATTCTTTTCCCGTAAACGGCGAGATCGCCGAGAAGCCGGTCCCGACCGTCATCCAGGAGGAATTCGACGCCGGCAGGATCAAACGCAAGTTCACGCTGGATGAGTTGATCGACAAGTCGTTCATGAAAGCTTTAGGCGGAAAATAGATCAAATCTTCAAAAAGGCGGTGCATGACCATGATTATTGATCTGGATTCCCATCTGCGGGACGGCTATTTTCTCGACGAGATTTACAAGCTCGAAGGCGCCTACGCCAAGCTCACGCCGGTGCCGATCGGCAGCGGGCAAGGCCACAAGAAAAAATTCATCCATTCGCTCGATCCGATCAGCCCGCAGGGCCGCGCGGCGCACAGCCATCCTTATATATACGATCCCGATTCCGGCTGGCGCGGCGGGGAAGTCGCGGCGCGGCAGGTCGCGGGCTACGACATGCAGGCGCGCCGCGAAGGCGTTAAAAAAGAGGGCATCCAGAAGCAGATCATCTTCCCGACGCAGATCAGCATCGCAACGCAGAACATCGGACCGCTCGGCGCACAGCTCGCCCGCTGCTACAACAACTGGGTCGCGAAGCTCGTGAAGGGCAATGAAGATCTGTTCCTTCCCGTCGCCATGGCTCCGGCCGGATGCCCCGAGGCGATGGCGGAGGAGCTTAGACGCTGCGTGAAAGAGCTCGGCTTCAAGGCGGGCCACCTCGTGCCTTATTGCGGCACGCGCAATCTCGACAGCTCGGATTATTATCCGTATTACCAGGCGGCCGAGGAGCTGAACGTCCCGCTCTTCTGCCACCCGAACAGCAACGGCGACCTCGTCGACCGGTTCGACAATTTCTACAAGACTCACGTCCTCGGCCGGCCGATGAACTGCACGCCGGCGCTGATCGCGCTCGTTCTGGGCGGGATCTTCGAGAAATTCCCCAAGCTCAAGGTCGCCTTCTTCGAGTGCAGCGCGGAGTTCCCGCTCTACTGGATGCACCGCATGGACGACGACTGGGACTGGGCGCAGGATTTCCCGCAGCTCACGGGCGCTCTCAAGATGGGGCCGCCGTCGGAGTATGTGCGCCGCAACTGCTACTTCACTTGCGAGGCGGACGAGAAGGATTTCGCCCGTCCGATCGCCGAAGTCGGCGAGGACCATATCCTGATGGCGACGGACTACCCGCATTTCGACTCGGAATATCCGCACACCGTGTCGGGCATTCGCGAGCGCAACGATCTCACGGCGCGGCAGAAGGACAAGATTCTCGGCGAGAACGCCGCGCGCCTGCTCAACCTCTAAGGCCGATGCGCGTTGCGCTTGCGATCGTCTGTGCTTGCCTTGTCTGGAGTCAGGCCGAGGCGCGCGCGGCTTCGGCTCCGGGGAAGATCGTCATCGCCCACGCGGCGATGAACGCGCGCGTCGCGCCGCTGTGGATCGCCGAGGACCACGGCTTTTTCGCCAAGTACGGCACTCCGGCCAGCACGATCTTCATCCGCCAGGCGCCGATACTCGTCGCAGCGCTCACCGCAGGTGATGTGAAAGTCGGCTACAGCGGCGGCAGCTCGGTTCTCGCGGCAGTCATGGGCGGGGCCGATCTCAAGATGATCGCGACGCTCACGAACCGGCTCGGCTACGATCTGGTGGCCGCACCATCGATCAAAAATCCCAAAGACCTCCGCGGCAAGCGCTTCGGCGTGCAGAGCATCGGCGGGACGCTGTGGATGGCCGGCATGCTCGGACTCGAGCACGTCGGCATCGATCCTGTGCGCGACGAAGTCAAGGTGCTCGTCATCGGCGACCAGACCGTCTTGGCGCAGGCTCTGGAAGCCGGGCACATCGACGCGACGATATTGGACGGCGTCTTCAGCCGTCGTTTGAAACAAAAAGGCTTTACGATTCTCTCCGAGCTCTACGACAGCGGCATTCCGTTTTCCGGCCAGGCCCTTGTCGTGCGCGCGCCGTATCTGCAGGAACAGCGCGCAACGCTGGAAGGGATTCTTAAAGGGCTGCTTGAAGGCATCGCGTTCACCCTTGCGCCGAAAAACAAGCCGCAGGTCATCGCCACGTTCAGCAAGCGGCTCAAGCTGTCAGACCCTTCCGTAGCCGAGGAAGGGTATCTGGATATCATCAGGAACACCGATCGCGTGCCTTATGCCGGTCCCGACGGCCTGCGCAATATCCAGCGATTCATGAAGCTCAGGACGCCTGCGGCCGAGAAGATAAAGATCAACGAAGTTATCGACGATGGCATTCTCAAGGGGCTCGAGCAGAGCGGCTTCGTCGCCCGCCTTTACGAGAGCTACGGAATGAAGAACTGAAAGGGAGAAAACCGTGTATATCGATGGCGACACCCATTACTGGCCAGTCCGTTTCATCGACCGCGTCTCGCATCCGGGCCGCGGCCATGTCGAGATCAAGGAAGACAACGGCAAATATATCCGCTTCGGCGAGCGCGTCGCCGGCAAGGTCGCGACGTACTACCGCGACGGGAACGTGGTGCACTCGTTCAAGGAAGGGCGCTGGAATCTCGATATCCGCCGCGAGTACATGAAGAAGGACGGCTTCGACCGCCAGGTACTCATCCCGGACAATCGCCAATTGATTTACGAGCTCGATCCCGAGCTCGGGCGGCAGCTCGCGCGCGCCTACAACGACACCGTCGCGGAGGACATCGCCGGACAGGAAGACTTTATCGGCGTCGCCTGGGTCTATCTTCCCGACGTGAAAGAGGCCGCGCGCGAGATCAGAAGGGCGGTCGAGGAGCTGGGACTGAAAGCCGTCAAATTATCCGGCGGCTATCAGAACGGCGATCTCGACTCGGAAGTGCTGTGGCCGTTTTACGAAGAGGTCGCGCGCCTCGATATTCCCATACTCGTACATCCCGGCGCGCGCGTCTATGAGCACCAGCATAGCCACCCGTGGCTCATCGGCAGCGAGCGTTACGAGGGCTTCCCGCTTTTTCCCACCGCGCTGGGTTTTCCGTTGACGTACATGGTCACCGCCGCGCGGCTGATTTTCAGCGGCGCGTTGGATCGCTTCCCGTCGCTGCGGTTCGCCTTCTTCGAAGGCGGCATCGGATGGGTGCCCTGGCTGATGGCTACTCTCGACCACCACATGCCTTCGGAGGCGCCGGTCTCGACGGCGGTGATGCAATTCTTTAAGGGCGAGAGCAAGCTCAAGAAAATGCCGAGCGAATACTTCCGCCATTTCTACATCGCCGCCGTCGCGTGGGAGACGTACCTGCCGGAGATTGTCAAAGTCTGGCCCGATCACAACATTATTATCGGCAGCGACTTCGATCACGGCGACGCCATCTCGACGTGGCCGAATACCATCCGGCCGATCAAGGCGATGGCAAACCTGTCCGAGGAAGAGAAGGAAAATATCCTCGGTAAAAACCTCATGCGCCTATTCAAAATGAACGGAGCGGCAGCGGCACGCTGACGCGATCCGCCGCTCCCATTCCCCTTATCCGGCTACGGGTTCGCCTCGCTGCGTTTGATTGACAACCTCGCGCAGCAGGATGTAGTTAGTTTATACATTTCGAACGCTTAGGAGAAGTTAATGGCGAAAAGCTTGAGAACATTTCTGGAGGACTGCCGCCGAGAGATTCCAAACGAAGTCGTTCACGTCGGCAAGGAAGTAGATCCGGCCCATTATGACGTGACGGCGATCATCAAACATCTCGGCGCCCAGAAAAAATTCCCCATTCTTGTATTCGATAAGCCGCTCAACCTGCACGGAAAGCCCAGCAGCGACTTCAAACTCGTGATGAACTGCGAAATCTCACAGCGCAAGACGCAGATCGCCCTTGGCGTGCCGAAAGAGACGACGCGCGCGCAGATGGCCGAGGTCTGCCTCCAGCGCGAGGAGCAGCGCCTGCCGCCGACCATCGTCGACAGGAAACAGGCGCCGGTCAAAGAGGTCGTCAAGGCCGGCAAAGACGTCGATCTCTTCGAGCTGCCGATCATGCGGCATCACTACATGGACGGCGGCCCGTACATCGTGCTTTCCACGATCACCAAAGACCGCAAATCCGGCACGTACAACGTCTCGTATCATCGCATGGAAGTGAAAGGAAAAAATACCACGGCGCTTTACGCCTCGCCGCGCCACCTGTGGAAGATTTACAAAGACTACGAAGCGAACAAGATGGAGACGCCGGTCGCGACCGTTCTAGGGCACCATCCCGCGTATCACATGGGCGCGTGCTATACCGGCGGCTTCGACGTGAGCGAATACGAAGTCATCGGCGGTTATCTGCAGGAGCCGCTGCGTCTGACGCCGTCGGAGACCTACGGCGACGATCTCCTGATTCCGGCCGACGCCGAGATCGTGATCGAGGGCGCTTTGCTGCCCAGCAAGCGGGTCGTCGAAGGTCCGTTCGGCGAGGCGCCGGGCTACCTCGGCCCGCAGCGCTACACGACCTGCGTCGAGTACCAGGTGCGCGCGATCAATTACCGGAAAGGCGGCATGTACCAGTCGGTGATCACGCCGGAAGGGGACAAGCCGTGGATGGACCTCCCGCGCGAGGGCGCTTATCTCCGCCGCTGCCGCGAGGCGGTGCCGGGTGTCACGGCGGTCTGCAAGTTCGGCCGGCATGCGCAGTACAACATTTTCATCGCGATGAAGAAGATGTCCGAGGGCGACCCCGGCCGCGCCGCCGCGGCGGCGCTCACGTTCGATCACGCGAAGAACGTCTTCGTCTTCGACGACGATATCGACGTCTACGATCCGACCGATATCCTGTGGGCGCTCGCGACGCGGGTGCAGCCGCACGCGCAGATCTCGATCCTGCAGCCGCTTTTCCGCGGCAATTTTCTCGACCCGTCGCTCATGGACGAGATCAAGACTTCCGGCATGATCGTCGACGCGACGCGGCCGCTCGACCGGCCGTTCTCGCCGGTGTCGAAGTGCCCGGACGATGCGATGGCGCGCGTCAAGCTCGAGGACTACATTCCCGGCGAGGTGCTGCAGCACATACCGACCGACCGCACCACCTACTGGGCGTAAGAGGGAGTCATGGGGCAAACGATCGAAATCACCTGTCCGAACTGTCAGAAAGTCTTCGTCGCCAATCCGCACATGCTGGGCTCGGGAATGAATTTCCACTGCCCGTTCTGCGACACGTACTTTCCGGAAAAAGACAGCCCGAAGATTCGTAAATAGCGGCGCTCCGCAACGGAAGGTAACATTCGTGCAACGAAAGCGGACTTTGAAAGTCGCCGGCCGCTCGGTTCCGCGCGTCGACGGCGCGGAAAAAACGACCGGCGCCGCGGTATACACCGGGGATGTCGATCTGCCGGGCATGGGCTATGCCAAAATCCTGCGCAGCCCGCTGCCGCACGCGAAGATCGTCAATATCGACGCGCGTAAGGCGGAGAAGTTGCCCGGCGTTTTCACCGTCCTCACACGCGACGATCTCGGCTCGTTTAACTCGCGCTACGGCGCCATCTACAAAGACCAGTCCATCGTCGCGGCTGATAAAGTGCGCTACGCCGGCGATCCCGTCGCCGCCGTGCTGGCTGCCGACGACATGACCGCCGAGGAAGCGCTGAGCCTCATCGACGTCGAATACGAGGATCTGCCGGCGGTGACCGAAATCGAGGAAGCGATCGCCGAAGGCGCCCCGCTCGTGCACGACCAGTGGTTCGGAAAGGCCGAGCTGCGGGGCTCGAGCTACGGCGCGCCGGACCGCTTCAAAGGCACGAACGTCTGCTCGCATTTCGGCTACGCGCGCGGCGATGTCGCGAAAACATTTCAGAAAGCCGCGCACGTATTCGAGGACACTTTCCGTTTTCCCAAGGTGCAGCATTATTCTCTCGAGCCGCACGTTATGGTAGCGCACTTCGAGCAAGGACATCTGACGATGTGGACCGCGTGCCAGGATCCATTCGGCCTGCGCGATCACCTCGCATCGATCTTCAGCCTGCCGCTCAGCCGCGTGCGCATCATCGTGCCGTACGTCGGCGGCGGCTACGGCGGCAAGCTTTACGTCAAGGCGGAGCCGATCGCGACGGCGCTTTCCTGGAAGGCGCGCCGGCCGGTGAAGCTCGTGATGAGCGTGAGCGAAAGCTTCAAGACCGTCACGCGCCATCCGGCGCGCATCAGGATCAAGAGCGCAGTCGCTAAAGACGGCCGCCTGCTCGCGCGCGAGTGCGAGATTTACATGAACACCGGCGCCTACGCCGACGCCGGCCCGCGCGTGACGCAGAAGGCGGGGTATCGCGCGCTCGGGCCGTACCGGATTCCCGACGCGAAGATCGACGCCTACTGCGTCTACACGAATACCGTTCCCGCCGGCGCGTTCCGCGGCTTCGGCGCGGTGCAGGTCGCGTGGGCCTACGAGTCGCACACCGACTTGATCGCCGAGCGGCTCGGCATGGATCCGGTCGAGTTCCGTCTCAAAAATATGCTGAAGAAGGGCGAGGAATATACGCCCGGCGATACGCCGGTCGATTGCGATCTCAAAGAAGGGTTGCTCAAGGTCGCCGGCGCACTCGACTGGAAGACGAAATCGAAGCCGAACGTCGGAAAGGGCATCAGCGTCTGTCTCAAGGACGCGGGCGGCACGTTCAAGATCGCCGGCGCGACCGTGAAAATGTCCTCCGACGGCAGCGTCGTTCTTTTGACCGGCACGGTGGAGGTCGGCCAGGGCTCGAAGACTGCGCTGTCGCAGGTCGTCGCCGAGGAGCTGGCCCTAGCGCTCGATCGCGTCTCGGTCGCGCAACTGGATACCGACACGACCCCCTACGACGTGTCGACGAGCGCCAGCAGCTCGATGACCGTCATGGGGCTCGCCGTCAAGCGCGCCGCCGAGGAAGCGAGAAAACAATTGCTCGACGCGGCGGCACAAGTATTAGGCTGCAAGCCGAATGAGCTCAAGCTCGCCAACGGCAAGGTGACCGGAAAGCGGAGAAAGGATCTTTCGTACGGCGGCGTGATCACGGAATTCTTCGGCAGCAAAGCGGGCGAGATTATCGGCCGCGGGGTGTATCGCGATCTCAAAACCAAGAAGGCTGCGCTCGGCGCGACCACCACATTCTGGGAAGTCGGCTGGGGCGGCGCGGAGGTCGAGGTCGATCGCGACACCGGCGCGATTCGCTTGAAAAAGTACGTCTCGGTTGCCGACGTGGGCAGGGCGATCCATCCGATTCAATGCGAGGGTCAGGACGAGGGCGGCGTCCTCTTCGGGCTCGGGCACACCCTGTTCGAACAAATGGTCTATGAAGACGGGCAGCTCTTGAACCCGAACCTCGTCGACTACCGCGTGCCGAACTTCGGCGACCTACCGGAAAACTTCTCTTCGTCGCTGATTGAAAACGGGAACGGCCCGGGGCCGTTCGGCGCCAAGGGCATGGGTGAGGGCGGGCTCCTGCCGGTGGCTTCGGCAATCGCGAATGCGATCGCGCGCGCGGTCGGGGTGCGTTTCTACGAGTTGCCGATCACTTCGGAAAAACTCTGGCGCTCTCTGCAATCGGCAAAGAAGCCGCGCTAAGTTTTCGCGGCGCTTTGCTTAGCGTCGCGATTCCGCACATCGAGGACCTTATCCGGCGATTCACAGAACTCGAGAATCACATTCCGCGCTTCCATCAGTGTCGATACGATCTGGTCCGCCCCGGCGGCAAGTAAAAGCTTCCGCTGCTCCTCGATATCATTGAACTCGTTTGCGAGCCCCCACCGGCCGACGACGATTTGCGCGATCGGCAATTCCGCGCGGACGCGTTTCGCGAGATGCCGCGCTTTGGCGACACCCCCCGGCGCGACGCTGCCGATGCAAATCAAGACCGGCTTTCTCGCGCGCGATAGGCGGTCGATATTGAGATCGTTCGGATTGTTGCTGATCTGCAACTGACAGTGCTCGAACTCGAGCAGTCGCTGGAGCATTGTCATCGCGAGCGCATCGGTCTCATCGTGGGCCGGACAGCCGAGAATGGCGAGGTCTTCCCCGCGCCGCGGTTCCTGTTTCCGCTCTTTCGCCCCGGCATCGTTCTCGGCAGCGCCATTTTTATGGTTAGCGGCGATTTCATCTAAGATGTCGGCGGTCGCGCGCTGCATGAAGCTCTCGTCTTGCGGCGTCAGCTTGCCGAGGCGATAGTCGCACTTCGCCTGATACAGCGCGGGAAGAAGGATCTGGTCATAGACCTGATCCTTTGCGTGATCGCCTTCCATGTATTTATCGACGATCTCATATGCTTCGTCGTAATCCGAGGCGAGAAGGCGCTGGTAGTAGGTGGTCTCGGTTCGCATTACCGGCTCGTCGCTCAGGAGCACGACGAGAAAGTTGAGCTGCGGAATATATTTCCCGAGCACGACGAGACAGACCGTCATCGGCGTCGCCATAATCATCCCAACCGGCCCCCAGATCCACGCCCAGAATGCGATAGCGATCAGCAGCGCAACCTGCGAAACGCCCGCGCTATGGCCATAGAGCAGCGGCTCTAAGATCATCGCGACGGTAAACTCGAGGACGAGAAAGACGCCGATGACGATGAGCGGCCACAACCAGTCCGGGAAGATGGCCCAGGCGAGCGCGCTCGGCACGACCAGGCCGATCCAGACACCGGCGTAAGGAATGAAGCGCAGCAAACCGGCGAAGAGGCCCCACATGAACGCATAGGGCAGACCGACAAGATAGAGACTCAGACCGACGGCGAGACCATAACTGCCGTTGATGATCGACTGCATCAGAAGGTAGCGGCTGATGCGCTGCGCCACCTCTTCGAGCGCCTTGGTGGTAATGCTCATTCGCCCAAAACCGAAGAGGCGTATCAAGCGGTTCCGCAGCTCGAGGCGGTCGATCAGCATGAAGATTACGAGGATGACGACAAGGCCGGCGCTGCCCAATAATTCGATAGCAGTCGCGGCGCCGAGTGAGATCGACCATGGCGAGGAAGGCGCGGGTTGCGCCGCCGGGGCGGGCGCCGGCTTGGGCTTTTCTTTGCCGCCTTCCTCCTTGTCGATCTGCTTTTTGACTTCTTCGACCGTCTGCTGAACTTTACCGATCGGACCGCCTTTGCCGAAGCGTTTCAAATCGGAGATCTTCTCCGCGATGTTGTCTCTGTATTGCGGAAACTCATTGGCGAATGAGACGACTTGGCGAACCGTCATCCAGCCGAAAGAACCGATGAGCGCGACGGTGAAAATGACGACAATGACGACCGACGGAACGCGCGGCAGGCGGAGTTTCTGCAGGGCGTCGACAATCGGGCTCAATAGGAAAGTTAGAAGAAGGGAAAGGGCGACCGGAATAAGGATGGGCCGCGCCCAATAGAGCAGCGCCGCGACCAGGCTCGCGCTGACAAGCACGACCCATCCCGGCGGGGTCTTTTCGCGATTAAAGACGGGCCCCTCGGCGGCGTCCTTCATGCTCCATTGAAGCAAATGAGCGGGCTTGGGGCAATAATGCGGGTTGTGCTATCTTTCGGGCCGGCTGGTTCTCGCCTAAAATAAAGCAATGGCCGAGATGATCGAACAAAGGGCGCTGGCTGTGCCGGCGCGACGCTCAATACGCTTGGGTGTTTTCTTCGAGCGGCTCTTGCTGGTCGCCGCGCTCGGCGCCGTCTGGTGGGTCTTATCGCTTTCCGCGCCGCCGTATGTTCTGCCGGGACCCGGGCGTGTTTGGAGTGCGCTCGGCATTATCGCCGCGCACGGCGACCTCTGGGCCAACCTCGGCATAACTTTCTGGCGCGTGGCCCTGGGGTTTGTGTTTGCAACGATTGTCGGGCTGCCATTCGGAATCGTTTTGGGAGCAAATCGCCGCATGGGCGAGTTTTTCGAGCCGGTGCTGCCGGTGTTGAATACTGTTTCGTCGGCGATTTGGGCCATCTTCGCGATCATCTGGTTCGGCATCTCGAATGCGACGACGGTCTTCGTCGTCTTCATGACGGCGATGCCGCTCATCATGACCAACGTCTGGCAAGGGACGCGCGCCGTCAACGCCGACTTTATCGAGCTCGCGCGCGTCCTGCGCATGCCGGACTGGAAGATCATGGCGAAGATCTACCTGCCGACGATCCTGCCGTATTTCTTCTCCGGCGCGCGCCTCGCGTTCGGCTTCGGCTGGCGCGTGTCGCTCGTCGCGGAGACGATCGGATCGTCGAGCGGCGTCGGCTACCGCCTACGACAGGCGGCGGACCTCGTGCGCACCGATCAGGTTTTCGCCTGGACGCTCACCCTCGTTTTCTTGATGGCCGCGCTCGAGATGGGCGTGCTGTCGCCGCTCGAGCGGCATCTGTTTCGCTGGAAAAAGGAAGCGGAAACGTGACGGCGGCTGGCGAAACTCAAACCGCGCAGAAGCCCTGTGCCGACGACGGTCATGCGATCAGCCTGTCGAAGGTAAGCAAAACCTTTCCCGGCTCCAACGGCGCCCGGCTCGAAGTGCTGAAGGACATCGACCTCGCCGTCAAGGACCACGCGATCGTCGGCCTGCTCGGCGCTTCGGGCGCGGGCAAGAGCACGCTGCTCAACATCATCGCCGGCATCGTCAAGCCCGACCGCGGCCGCATCTGCATCTGCGGCTCGCCGAGCGACGAGCTGAACGATTGGTGCGCGGCGAGCTACATGTTCCAGGACGACCGGCTGCTCCCGTGGCGCACGGCGCAGCGCAACGTCGAGTTCGCGCTCGAAGCGGGATCGACGCCGAAGGCCGAGCGCGTGCGCCGCTCCGGTGAGGCGATCCGGCTCGTCGGCCTCGACACCTTCGAGGACGCCTTTCCCTACCAGCTCTCCGGGGGAATGCGGAGCCGCGTCGCGCTCGCGCGCAGCCTCGTCACCGAGCCGAGAATTCTCTTGATGGACGAGCCGTTCTCGCGGCTGGACGCGCAGACGCGCGCCCACATGCATAATGAGCTCTTGCGCATTCACGCTCTCATGGGTATGACGGTCGTTTTCGTTACGCACGACGTGGAGGAAGCGGTGCTGCTCGCCGACGAAGTCGTGGTCATGTCGCCGCGACCCGGCACGATTCGGGAAGTCGTGCCGATCGCGCCGCCGCGCCCGCGCGACCCAATCGAGCCTGAAGTCGCAGCTTATATCCGACGGCTTAGAGAGTTAATCTAAAGTGGTGGAGGAGTAATGAAACCGATCAAATATTTGCTGGCGGCGCTTATCCTCGCCGCGCTCGGCGCAGCCCCGGTCTGCGCTCAAAAAATCAAAGTCGGGTACTGGACCAGCGGCTTCAGCCTGGGTTTCGGTACCGTGCTGGAGCAGATGAAATTCGCCGAGCAGGAAGGGCTGCAGGTCGAATGGGTGAAGTTCGGCGAGGTGAACGGGCCGACGCGGGCGATCGTATCGAACGCAATCGATCTCGCTTTCGCCGCGCCGTCAACCAACTCGATCGGCATCGCGGCCGACGGCGTGCCCGTGAAGCTCGTGCTCGCGACGCAAATCGCGGAGGCGCAGATCGTGACTCTCGACGGCTCGCCGATCAAAACGCCCGGTGATCTCAAGGGCAAGAAAATCGGCATGTCGCCGCCCGGCAGCGCGACGCACGCGCTCACGACGGCGATTCTGGAGCGGAATTTCGGCATCAAGTCGAACGAATACGCCGTCGCGCCGGGCAACGAGGCGCAGCTCGCGCAGTTTCTCACGCAGAAGGACATCGACGCCGGCGTGCTGCGCTCGGTAACGCTCGCGCAGATGAGCGACGTCAAGCTGCGCCGGCTCGCCAGCGTCGTCGACGAGTGGAAGAAACTCACTAAAGGCAGCGCGCCGCCGATCCTCGCGGTCACGATCGTCTACAACAGTTATCTCGACAAGAACCGCGAAGCCGTGGCGAAGTTCATCGCCGCGACGCGCAACGCGCTCCAGTTCGGCTCCAAGAACAAACCGAAGGTCGCCGAGATGCTGGAGAAGGCGGCGAACATGACGGCCCAGGACGCGCGCGCCTACGCCGAGCAATGGGACAACGCCTACATCGCGAGCTTCGAGCCCGACGACGTCGCGTCGCTCAAGCGCATGTACGAGATCGTTCCGGCGACGAGCGGCGTGAAGAATCCCGCGCGCGACGACTCGTTCGATCAGGGTCCGTACAAGCGCTCGAAGCAGATCAAGTAGAAAAGGAACCACCGTGGGAAAGTTCAAGATCGAAGTGCACGACCGCCTGCAGGAATGGATCGCGGAAGAGAAGGGGTATTTCAAAGACGAAGGTCTCGACTACGAGTTCGTCATGCACAAGCGCGACGCGGCCCTTGCGCCGCTGCTCGCGGCGGAGGCGCGCGAGATCACGCGCGGCGCGACGGAATTCCTCGTCGAAGGGCAGGGGAGCAGCGTGAGCTGCGCCTGCCAATGGGCGGTCGACATCGCCGCGGCGAGCGGACACGGCAAGCTCTGGCCCAACGCCTACATGGTCACGCCCGGCGCGGTCTTCGTGCGCCCGGAATCAGCCGTTCATAAAATCGAAGACCTCGCTGCTGTCGAGATCGCTGTCGGGCACCGGTCCGGCTCGCATTTCTCGGCGCTGGAGCGTCTGGAGCCTCTGCTCGGCCGCGAACGCATCAAACTCACCTTCAAGGGCCGCCGCGATATGCGCCTCGCCGATCTCCTCGAAGCGAAGGTCGAGGCCGCGAACATCATCGGCTTTCAGGTCTACCTCGCCGAGCAGCGCGGCATGCGCAAGATTCTCGATTCGTCGTTCATCGTCGGTTTTCTCGTCGCGAGCGAAACGCCGGTGGAGGACCTCGAAAAATACTTCCGCGCGCTACGCCGCGCGCAGGAGGACATCGACATCGATCCGACGCCCTATAAGGATTACTATCTTAAGCATTTGAAGGAGCCGCTTAAGAGCATGGCGGATGTTCGCGCCTTCGGCCCCGGCGAGCGCATCGTCTTCGAGCCCTACACGCGCGCGATGTACGAGCGCGCGGTCGGGTGGATGAATTCCTGGAATCTCGGCGCGGAGATCGGCGCCGCGGCGGAATACGAGCGAGCCGCGTTCGGGATGGACTAAGGGACTTTATGTCCGACTTGTCACTTGAGCTTCGACAGCTCCGAAGAGATGTTCGTGAGGTTCTGCTCAACGAATGGGACCCGATCGGCGTCGTCATGTTAGGTCCTAGCGCCGAAGACGAATACGATGACTACGTACCTGGAGTTGCCGCGCTCGTGGCTCACCGAGCCTCAAAGGAAACAATCTTCGAATATCTATGGAAGATCGAGACAGATACCATGGGCTTGCCTGGCAACAGGCAAAAAACTGAATCCATCGCCAAACGGCTCGTGCAAATGGAAAAGGCCGCAGCTTAGATGCATTTCCGCGCGTTGTCGGCCCTGGGCATTTATGTTAGTTTCCAAGAATGTTTCAGTCGGTCGACGACGTGGTGGGCCGCCTCGCGGGCGAGCGGTATATCTGCAGCCGCGATGTCGCGACGGTCGTGTATCTCGCCTGTGCGATGCGGAAGCCGATCCTGGTCGAAGGCCCCGCCGGCGTGGGCAAGACCGAGCTCGGTAAAGTTATCGCCGGAGCGCTGAAGCTCGATCTCATCCGACTTCAATGCTACGAAGGCCTCGACGAGGCGAAGGCCCTTTACGAGTGGGAATACGCGAAACAGCTGCTCTATACACAGGTCCTGAAAGATAAGATCGGCGAGGTGCTGGAAGGCGCGAAGGGGCTCAGCCAAGCGGTCGAGCGCATCGCGCAGGAAGAAGATGTTTTTTTCTCCGACCGATTTTTGCTCCCGCGGCCGCTGCTGCGCGCGCTGCTCGCGCCCGAGCCGATCGTCCTCCTGATCGACGAGATCGACAAATCCGACACGGAGTTCGAGGCCTTCCTGCTCGAGGTCTTGAGCGACTTTCAGGTGAGCGTGCCGGAGCTCGGCACCCTCAAGGCGAAGCACATTCCGCTCGTCGTTCTCACCAGCAACAACAGCCGTGAGATGTCCGACGCGCTCAAGCGCCGCTGCCTGCATCTCTATATCGACTTCCCCGACGTCGGGCGCGAGATGGAGATCATCCGGCTGAAAGTCCCCGGCGCCGACGAAAAGCTCGCCGGTGAAGTCGTCGAGCTGCTGCACCGGCTGCGCAAGCTCGACCTCAAGAAGCGGCCGAGCATCAGCGAATCCCTCGATTGGGTAAAAGCGCTGACGCTTTTGAACGTCAAGAACCTCGACGATAGTCTCGTGACCGAGACGCTATCAACCGTCATGAAGTACGAGGCTGACGTTCGCAAGGCGCAGGACGAATTGAAGGAATACCTCGCCGTGCGCAAGGCGAAAACCGCCCAGCCCGCGGCGGCCAGCGACAAAGACCTCCTGAATTAGCCAGCAGGCATTTCCCATGCTGGATCGAATCCTGGAATTCTCCGACCTCCTCCGCCGTAACGGCCTGCGCGTTTCCGTACCCGAGAACATGGACGCCGCCTCCGCGCTTGAGCTCGTCGGCGTCGGTGACCGCGCCGTCTTCAGAAGTGCACTGCGCTCGGCGCTGGTCAAGCAGGCGAGCGACGCGAAGGCCTTCGACGAATTATTCGATCTTTTCTTTCTTGGCCTCGGAGGCAAAGCGCGCGAGATGGATGAAGAACTCATGCGGCAGCTCGGCATGACCCCGGCGGAATTCCAGGAGATGCTCGAGGCGATCGAAAAGTTCCTGGAAAATCTCGACGGCGAAATCTCGGCGCTGACGCGCGCGCTGCTCACGGGCGACCTGGGCGAGGTCGAGCGCCTGCTCCGGCAGGCGGCGGAGGCCGAGCGCGGCGAAAATCCCGGGCTGCGCGTATTGCTTTTCGCGCAGGGCATAGGCGACCGCATCGGCATGGAAGGAATCCGCGCCGAGATCGAAAATTTAAAGGCGCTCCTCGGCCGCGGCGGCGCGCCGCCGGAGCTGATCGAGAAAATGGCGCAGTACGCCGAGCAGCGCATGCGTAACCTCATGCAGCTCGTGCGCGAGCTGGCGCGCCGCGAAACCGATCAAAAGGACCCGGCGCGCTCCGACCGCGAGCGTCAGGACTATCTGTCACAGAAGAGCTTCGTCTATTACACCGAAGATGATATCCGGAAGATGAACGAGGTGGTCGTACGACTCGCGCGGCGGTTCAAGAACCGCCTTTCGCTCCGGCGCAAGCGCGCGCGCCGCGGGCGTCTCGACGTAAGCGCGACCTTCCGGAAAAATCTCCAATACGGGGGCGTGCCGTTCCGCATCAAGCTCCACCGCCGAAAGAAGGAGAAGCCCGAGGTCGTCGTGCTGTGCGATATCTCGGACTCAGTTCTGAACGCATCGCGCTTCATGCTGCAATTCGTCTATTCCGTCCAGGACCTTTACAGCAAAGTGCGGAGCTTCGTCTTCGTGAGCGATATCGGCGAAGTCACGAAGCTTTTCGAGGATCACGACATCCATCAGGCGGTCGAGAAGGCGCTCCGCGGCGACATTATTGATGTCTACAGCCATTCCAACTTCGGCCGCGCCTTCGAGCTTTTCTACCGCCAACACTTGACGGCGATCACGCCGAAGACGACGGTTCTCGTCATCGGCGACGGCCGGAACAATTATAATCGCGCGAACGACTGGGTCCTGAAGGAAATCCGCCGCAAGGCCAAGCAGCTCGTCTGGCTCAACCCCGAGAGCCGTATGACCTGGGGCTACGGCGACAGCGAGATGCCGCGTTACGCGCAGCACTGCAATGTCGTCGAGGAGTGCCGCAACATTCATCAGCTCTATCGCTTGATCGATCGGATCGCGGCATGAAGCGGCTCTATATTCAGACCTACGGCTGCCAGATGAACCAGTACGATTCGGACCGGATCGCGCGGCTCATGCGGCAGCAGGGCTACGCAGCGACCGATTCGCCTGAAGACGCCGATCTGATCATCCTCAACACCTGCAGCGTCCGCGACAAGGCCGAGCAGAAGGTCTACAGCGCGCTCGGCCGCTGGCGCGAGCTCAAAGAGAAAAATCCGGCGCTGGTCATCGGCGTCGGCGGGTGCGTCGCGCAGCAGGAGGGCGAGACGCTTTTCCGACGCGCGCCCTATCTGGATCTCGTTTTCGGCACGCAGAACATTCACAGGCTGCCGGCGATGGTGGAAGAGGCCGGCGCGGCGCGCGAGCGCCAGATCGAGCTGGCGTTCTATCGCGAGCCTTCCTACATGGAAGACGCGGACGCGGAACCCGTCGTCCACGGCGCGAAGGCGTACGTCACGATCATGCAGGGCTGCAACAAAGTCTGCAGCTTCTGCATCGTGCCCTATGTGCGCGGTCGCGAGCTCAGCCGGCCGAGCGCGGCGATCGTGCGCGAAGTCGAGGCGCTCGCGGCGCGCGGGGTCAAAGAAATCATGCTGCTCGGGCAAAACGTAAACTCCTACGGCAAGACCGCGCCCCGGGAGCTGTCGTTTCCCCAGCTGCTCGCGCGCATCGACGGCATCACCGGCATCGAACGCGTCCGCTTCACGACCTCGCACCCCGAAGACCTGTCGCCCGGCCTCATCGAAGCATACGAGAAGCTCGAGAAGCTCTGCGAGCACCTGCATCTGCCGGTGCAGTCCGGCTCCGATGGCGTGCTCAAGCGCATGCGCCGCGGCTACACAAGGCAGGAATATATGGGCCGGATTTCGCTTCTCCGCGAGCGCCGGCCCGGCGTGGCCCTCAGCACGGACATCATCGTCGGATTCCCCGGCGAGAGCGAGGCCGAGTTCGCCGACACTCTAGAAATCCTGAGGGAGGTAGAGTATGATGACATTTACGCATTCGGCTACTCGCCGAGGCCGCACACCGCCGCGAACAAACTCTTCGCCGACGACATCGCGGAGGAAGTGAAACGAGCGCGCTTGGACAAAGTTCTGAGGCTCCAGGCGGAGATATCGCGGCGAAAAAATCTCGCACGCGTAGGAAACGTCGAAGAAGTCTTGGTGGATGGAATCGCGAAGATGGGGCGCGGACAGATGACCGGACGAACGAGAGCCAACCGGATCGTGAATTTCGGCGGACCGGAAGACCTCTCGGGCAAGCTCGTGCATGTGCGGATTTCAGGGGCCGGCGCCAACTCGTTGACAGGCGAACTCATCGGTGCACAATAGTTAAGGGGGTTAGCATCATGTCGAAACGGGACGATTCCATACAGATGGCGGTGGGCGGCCTGACCCTGGACCCTGTAACCAAGACGCCGATCGTCATCTTGAAGGACACCGACAACAAGCTGAACCTGCCGATCTGGATCGGCCTGTCCGAGGCGACCGCGATGGCGACCGAGATCGAGGGCATCAAGATGGCCCGTCCGATGACCCACGATCTGTTGAAAAACATCCTTACGGAAATGGGCGGAGCGATCGACTGCGTCGAGATCACCGAGCTGAAAGAGAACACGTACTACGCGCTGATCTATCTCAAGATCGCCGGCCGCGAGATGGCGATCGACTCGCGTCCGAGCGACGCGATCGCGCTGGCGCTGCGCATGAAAACGCCGATTTATGTCGCGAAGACTGTTCTCGAGGCGTCGAGCATCCTGCAACAGAACGAAGAGGGCAAAGAGCCCGACGTCGCCAATGTCTCCAACGTCTCGAAAGAGAAATGGGGCGAGATTCTCGAGAAGATGACGCCCGACGATTTCAAATATAAAATGTAACGGACCCGTCCGCGCTTCCTGCTTCATTCAGACATTCCGAAATGCGCACCGCCGCCAGACGAATCAGCCGAAAGGATATCCGGCAGCCCGACGGCTTCGTGCTGCTCGCGCGCCGTTTCGCCGCGTTTTCCAAGGCCAACCGCAACGCACTGGCCGCCGCCGGCGCGGTGGTGATTTTCGTTATCGTCGCACTGCTTGGCTGGCAGCTTTACAAGAGCCGGCAGAATCGTCTCGCGGCGGAAGAGTTCGCGCGCGCCGTCGATTTGTATCACACGGGCAAATATAAAGAATCGCTCGACGCGCTCGGGCGCCTGGAGATCTATCGCTCTTCCTATTACAGCCGCCTGGGTCTGCTCTACGAAGCGAACGCACAGGCGGCTATGCAGGATACGAGCCGGGCGGCGGACACGCTGCGCCGCCTGCTGGACTTGGAGAAAAAAGACCCCTTGCTGCGGCAGTCGGCGTATCTCGCGCTCGGTTATAATCTTGAGCAGCGGGGGCAATTGGCGGACGCCGCGCAGACCTTCACCGAAGCGGAGAAAATAGCGGGGCCGCTGACCGGCGACGCCACCCTCGGCCGGGCCCGCAGCTACGCGCAGACCGGGAATTTGAAAGAAGCCGCCGCTGCTTACAAAAAATATCTAACCGACAATCCGGACTCCGAGCGATCGACCGAGGTCACCGTCCGGCTGCAGGAGTTGCAGAGCAAAATGGCGCAGGCGCCGGCCGCAAAATAACTCCCTTCGGACCCGGGCTTACTAGAAAGTCGACTTCCAATCTTTGCACCGACATTCGGCGTGCACGTCGCACCCGACCGTCTTGCGCGATCCGCGGTATTTGAGCCAGAATAGAATGTTTGCTTGGGCGTTTATGACCTGCTTGAAAAAAGAATTGAGAGCCTAAAGCAATGCAATCTACCAACGAAGCCGCCGCCAATCTCGCGCACTGGAATCGCGGCGCGCTTGAGTGCTAGGCGGGCGAGTCCCA
>DATDFN010000085.1:0-3484 GCA_036522615.1 Binatia bacterium
TTCGTAAGCATCGGCCGCGCGTTTTGCGGCACTCCAATCGTCGGCGCCGATGAGCACGATCACCCGCTGGGTCGCCGCGTCGATGGTCTGGTTGAACGCCTGCCGGACGGTCGCATCGCGCTGCTCCGTCGGCAGCAGCGCAAGAATATCGGCGTCCGGCGCGAGCCGTTTGCCGAGCCAGAGGTAGCCGCTGTGGAGCACAAGGGCGCAAACGACAATAGCCCAGAGGAGCGCCGGCACATCCCATCGCTTCAAAACAGCGCCACCTCGTCGGCGCTCATCGCGCCGTCGCCGCTTCGAATGTCGGAAAAGACGATTTTCGTGCGGTCGCCGCTGGCCTCGACGATCATGACATTCCGAACGTAAGCGCCGCCTTCGAGCGCGATCGTGCCGATCGCCTTGGTGAGCGCGGCGCTCCGGGCCTTGAGCGTCACGCTCCATGCTCCGTTTTGGATGGCACCTTCAATGTCGAAAATATTTTTGAGTCGCTCGAAATCGCCTGCGAGAGCCGCGAAGAGCACGCCGTTGATCGTACGCACCGCGGGCTCTTGCTTCGCATCCAGGCGCAGCGCGACGCGATCGCCTTCGAGCTGGAGAATCTCGTCGCGCGTGAGCTTGAGCATACTGGGAAACGGCTGGAGACTGCGCCACAACACGCCCTTTTCGGCCACGACGCAGAATCGGCCATTCGAGGCGAGAGGTTTTTTCAAGCCGACGAGATGCTTGGTCTGATCGAATCGACCGCAGAGAATCTTCGGCCGCGAGAGCATCGCCTCGATCTCGCCGATCGGCGCAGCGCTCATGAGGAGCGGCGCCGCCGCGATGAGAGCCAAAAAACTTCTCGACCTCATGACACGAGGCCTAATTTCTTCAATAGGATGGGAGGAGAGACAAAGCACATCTCGTGCGTGGCGATCTCAACTGCAACTTGAGTGGTACTCGCGCGAAGCAAGCGGCGGCCGGATACGGCGTCGGTGATGAGATATTTGATCTTCAAACGGTTTTCCCATTCGACGATCTCGGCGCGGAGCTTCAGCCGTTGGCCGAAGCGCGCCGATTCGCTGTAGCGGAGATGCATGTCGATGACCGGCCAGGCAAAACCGGACTCCTTCATCGCGGGATAATTATACGCGATGCTATCTAGCAGAACTCCGCGGACTATTTCGAGGTATTCTACGTACCGGCCATGCCATACGACCTCCATCGGATCGAGATCGTAGAACTGCACTTTCGTCTCGGCCTCCGCGACCCAGCGCCCCGGACCCTCATGCATAAAGGCTCCAGACGCGCTCGTGAATGCGTTCCAACAGGAGCCGCAATTCCGGCTCAAGCCTCCGGTCTTCTTCGACGACCGGGATGTCCGCGGAGAGCGCCGTCATCATGGAGGTGAGCGGCGCCGACAACGCTGCTGATGGATTAAGTCTCCGCCGCAGCCAGACTCCCTGGCGCGTCGCGATCAGGAGAGCTGCCGCTACTTGCTCGGTCAATTCGAGCACGCGCAGGCAATCGCGCGCTGCGATCGTCCCCATGCTGACCTTGTCCTGGTTGTGGCACTCCGTCGAACGCGAGAACACCGAAGCCGGCATCGTGAGCTTGAGCGCTTCGGCCGTCCAGGCGGAGACACCGATCTGCAGAGCCTTCAAGCCATGATTGATCGCTAAGCGCGGCCCCTCGACGCCGGAAAGGTTCGGTGGCAGACCGTGGCTGTAGCGGCTGTCGACAAGCAGCGCCATTTGACGGTCGAGCAGATCGGCGAGATTTGCGACGGCATTTTTCATGCTGTCCATCGCAAACGCGATGTGGCCGCCGTAGAAATGACCGCCGTGAAGGACGCGCTCCGCTTCGGCATCGATGATGGGGTTATCGTTGGCGCTGTTGAGCTCATTTTCGATCGTCTCGCGCATCCATGGCAGCGCGTCCGCAAGAACGCCGATAACGTGCGGCGCGCAGCGGATCGAATAGCGATCCTGCAGCCGCTGGACGTTGCGCGGCGGCTCGTCCGAGGGCAAATCCTGCCTTAGCCAGCCGGCGACGCGCTGCTGGCCGGCATGCGGCTTAACCGAGAAGAGCCGCGCGTCGAAATGATAGGCATTGCCGTCGAGCGCGAATGAAGCGAGAGCGGTTACGCGTGTGACGAGGCGGAGGAGATAGTCGGCGCGCGCGTAGGCGAGACACGCGAGTGCGGTCATCACCGCGGTGCCGTTCATCACGGCAAGCCCTTCTTTGGGTCGGAGGCGCAGCGGTTCGATGCCGGCTGCGGCCAATGCATCGGCGGCGCTCGCTACGCCCTCACCGCGCCAGACTTCGCCTTCACCGCAGAGCACGGCCGCAAGATACGAGAGCGGCGTCAGATCCCCGCTCGCACCCACCGAACCCTCGGAGGGTATGCGCGGCAATATGCCGTGGTCGAGCAGTCGGATCATCTGCTCCAGCAGCTCGAGACTGACGCCGGAAAATCCTTTACATAAGGAAGCGAGCCGGGCCGCGATCACGGCGCGAGTCTGCCCGGGTGTTAGATACGGACCGAGACCGCAGCCGTGAAACGTGTACAGATGACGCGGGAGCTCCGCAACGAGCTCGGGCTGAACGGTCGTCGTGCACGAGTCGCCGTAGCCCGTCGTGACGCCATAAATAACGCCGTCTTCTTTCAGCAGACGGTCGAGAAAGTCTGCCCCGCGCGCGATCACCGCGCGAAACTGCGGCGCGTCCGACAGCACAGCGCGCGCGGAGTTCTCCGCGAGGGCGACGACGGCCTCGATGGCAATCCGCCCTCGGTCGAACCGTACGATCGAAAGAGAGCCGTTCGCTTCAGTGCGGTGCATGATCGCCATCCAAGACGGGAAGCCGCCAGAAATCGTAAAAGTTAAACCATTCGAGTGGAGCGCGCCGGCAGAAATGCTCCAGTCGCTGCGCGTACTGTTGTGCGAAACGGGCAAGCTCCGCGTCGCGCTCGGTCCGCGGCAAGCGAATCGTCTCCGCGAAATGCTCGAAATGCACCTCGTTCGTCGTACCGCTTTTAATCGAGAACAAGAAAAAAACGGGACATTGAAGCAGATGGGCCAAAACGTATGGACCCGCGGGGAATGCCGCGGCAGTGCCGAGAAAATTAGCCCACGCAACGAGAGGCTTCGTCGAAACTGGCACGCGGTCGCCGACGATCGCGACGAGTTCGCCGCGCGCAATCTTTTCCGAAAGCAGCATCGCCGTCGCTGGCGAGATTTCGGTTACCTGCATGAGGCCGAGCTGGCTCGCCGGATCCAGTCGCTCCAACAATTCATTGAATCGTTTCGCATGCTTCGTATGCGTCAGCACCGTGACCTTGAGTCCGATGCGCCGGGAAAGCACGCGGCAGAGTTCAACGTTTCCCAAATGGGAACAGATCAAAAGCGCGCCCTGACCCGAGGCTATCTGAGTTGCGATGAGATCCTCTCCGTGGATTTCCACCTTCGGCTCGAATGCACCGCTCCACAGAAGCATTTTATCG
>DATDFN010000086.1:0-12011 GCA_036522615.1 Binatia bacterium
CGCCTGGAAAAGGCCGGCTTAGTCTACGAAGACCAGGAACTGGAAAGCTATTTAAACGCCGTTGCCGCGCGCCTTATCGGCGATCGATTGCAAGGGACAAATCTCGCTCCGAAGGTGAACGTGGTGAAAGATCCGTTTCTAAACGCGTTCACGTTTGCGGACGGGTCGATTTATTTTCACACGGGGATTCTTGCGCGAATGGAAAACGAAGCTCAGCTGGCTGCGGTGATGGGACACGAGCTGACCCATTTCTTAAACCGCGACTCCGTGCGCAAGCTCCGCCAAAAGGAAAGCAAGGCAGCCACCGCACGCGTGATGCAGGCGGTGCTGATTCTGAGCGTTCTCGGAGTCTTCGCGGACAAGCTTCCCGATGCTTGGGTCACCGCGGCGGTAAATGGTTACTCGAAGGAAATCGAGACCGCGGCCGACACCGGCGGCCTGCGTACGATGGTCGAGGCCGGTTATGATCCCAAGGAGTCCATTCGCGCCATCAACCTGCTCAAGCAGGATTGGGAAGAGGCGAAGGTGAAGGAGCCCTATTTCTTCGGCAACATCGCCCGTCTCCAGGAGCGCGTCGACAACAATGAGCATCTCGTCAGAGGCGAATACCAGCGCCAGGCGAACGAGCCTAACCGCCGGGTCAATGGCGAGGAATACAGCACCCATATTCACCGGCTCCTGCTCGATAACGCTTTGCTCGATCTCGAATTGGGGCGTTTGCGCCTGGCGGAGTCCTCGATTGCCAAGCATTTGGCGGCCGAGCCGCAAAGTCCGAGAGGCCACTTTCTCATGGGCGAATACCATCGCAGGAGCGGCAATAACGAAGAAGCCGTAAAAGCTTATGCGCGTGCCCTCGCCTTTGATGCGCAATTCGCGGACGCGCACCGAGAGCTCGGTTTGGTTTACCGCGCGCAGGCGCGCTTCGGAGACGCAGCGGCGGAATTTGAAAGGTACCTAACGCTGGCGCCGACAGCCGTCGACGCTCCCATCATCCGCGGATATATCCAGCAAGTCGGGACTCGCTGACTCTCCCGAGGAGATTGGCATGAAATCACGAAAATACGCTTGGACATTCACGGCGATTTTGATTTCGATGACAGGCTGTGCCGCAACGACCGCGTACAACCCGTTCAAAGTCCCGCAGGCGGATATCAAGAACAAAGTCAAAGTCGTGGCGCTCGCGCCGATCAACTTTCCAACCGACATCGACAATGCCGAGGCTATAAAAGCAACGTTCGAATCTCTGGTAACCGCCAAATTAAGGGAAGGGGGCTTTACGGTCGTCCCCTCCCCCGAATATGGCCAAATCTGGAAAGACATGACGGAAAAGCTCAACGGTATTTTCGATCCCATGACGGGAAAACGCGATCAACAAAAATATAAAACGGCACGCGAGCATACCCTTCGTGAGCTGGCGTCGAGAACCAAAGCGGACGGTTTGTTGGATTTCGCCGTCGTCCCCGTAAAGGCCGGGTTTCGCTTAAACGTCGCTTCCTGGCATGGAACATCGGAGGATCTTGTGCCGGGCGGTGTCTTCACGGCAGTTCTCATCGGTGGAAGCAACGGCACCGTAGGCGCGCTCTCTTTGGGCGTCACGCTGTCGGACATCAACGATGTGGAGATGTATACGAATGTCGGAGGTATTCAGGTCCTTAGCAAGCTCTCGTTCGGTAGTTTTAAGCCTGTTCCGCGAAACGAACTCTTCGCCGACGAGGAACGCAACCGCAAAGCCGTGGAGATCGCGCTCAATCCGCTCATCGGTAAGGCCGTTGAGTCCCCGAGCAAATCGGATAGCCAATCGTCATACTGACGGGCCACTATTTTTTGGTCTATGAGACGGACGCTCGTCGCTTATTTACTTCTGGCATACGGACTATCCGCCTGCGCGGCGACGAAGGCATACGATCCCTTCAAGATCGCGCACGCGGACATTCGGGGACGGGTGAAAGTCGTTGCGCTGGTGCCGATCGAGCTTTCGACCGACGCCGAGGATCCGGCGGCCGTCAAAGCTAAATTCGAATGGCTCATTCGATCCAAGCTCGAGGAAGGCGGCTTTAAGGTTATTCCGTCGGACGAGTTTGCGTCGATCTGGAAAAAGACAGTGGAAAAGCTCGGGCCTGTTTACGACCCGGCCACGGGCAGGCGCGACGAAAAAAAATTCAGCGCAGCTTTCGCTTCTACGGCCCGCGAGCTATTGGGAAAGACCAACGCGGATGCGTTGTTATACCCCGCGATCGTTGTCGTAAAAGCCGAATTTTCCTCCAACGCCGCGCAATGGCACGGCACGATCGACTATGTCCGGCCTGAAGGCGTCTGGGGAATGATCTCCGGCCCGCAAAGCTACGGCACCGTCCCGGCGCTCTCTTTGTGGGTCGACCTCCTGGATTTTCAGGGGACCGAAATGTACGTGAATGCCGGAGGCATACAGGTGATGAGTAAAGTCGGATCCGGAATGACAGTCTACGACGTACCGCGTCACGACCTTTTCGCAGATGAAGCGAAAAACATCCGTTCGGTGGCGATCGCTTTAAATCCTCTGCTCGGCCGGCCGGTGCCGCCAGCCAATTGAAACCACAAATGTTGCAGCGCCTACCTTGACCCCATCCGAGATAAACTGTTAGGTTCGCCTCACTCGAGGAGTGAAAACCATGGCGAAACGATGGCTCGCGTTGCTGGCGCTTCTCGGCCCGCTTTTGCTGGCTGAATCCGCAGTCTTCGCCCAGGAGCGGCTCCGCTTCGCGTGGGCGGGTTTCAGCCCGACGAACAGCCCGGTATGGGTCATCGAAGACCGGAAGCTTCTGCAGAAGCAGGGCGTGCAGCCGGAGATCATCGCGATTAACGCGAGCCCGATCGTCCTCCAGGCGATGCTCGCGGGCGAGATCGACGTCGCGAGCATTTCGGTCACGACGGTCGCGAGCTCGCGCCTCGCCGGCGCCGACACCGTCATGATCCTGGGCGTCGTGCCGACCTTCGTCGACTACATCGCTTCGCTGTCGAGCATCACTGCGCCGGAACAGCTCAAGGGCAAAACAGCCGGAGTCAACCGCCTCGGGAGCACGTCCGATCTGGGCCTCAGGCTCGCGCTAAGAAAGCTCGGCGTCGATCCCGACAAGGACGTGAAGATCATCCCCGTAGGCGGCACGGCCGAGCGCTTCGCTTCCCTGTCAAAGGGCATCACGCAGTTCACGATCATCCCCGAGCCGTTTTTAACGCAGGCGGAGAAGCTCGGCTTCCGCAGGCTCTACCGGATCAGCGATCTCAAGATCCCGTTCTGGTGGAACGGCATAATGACGCGCGAAGGCATTATCAAAGCCAAGCGACCGCTCCTACAAAAGCTCGTGCGCGCGATGGTCGAGGCGATTCACATCATCAAGACCGAGAAGGAATACGCCAAGGCGCTGTTCAAAAAGAATCTCGGCATCAGCGACCCGGACGGCCTGGAGCGTGCCTACCACGATTACTCCAATGCCTTTCCGGAGGTTCCCTATCCGACGCCGGACGGCGTGAAGACGATGCTCGACGACATGGCGGTGAAAGATCCGAAGGCGGCCGCCGCCGATCCGAAGGCCTTCGTCGACCCGAGCTTCGTGCGCGAGCTCGACACCTCGGGTTTTATCAAGCAGCTTTACAAGAAGTAGCCGCGCGCCGCGGCTAAGACTTCGTCCGCACGAGCAGCAGAATCGCGCCAATGGCGATCGCGCCGACGCCCGCCCATTGCGGGACGTTGACGGTCTCTTTTTCCTTGACCGAGAGCTCCAGCGGTCCCAGTTTCGCCTCGTGCGTCTCCTTCGTGTAGCTGAAGCTGCCGTACACGAGACCGAGAACTCCGGCTACGATCAGGACGATTGCCAGGATTCGGATCGGATTCATCAAACACCTCCTTGGACCGGCATGCGATCGGTAGTCATAGCACAATTGCTCGGCCCCGCCCAAGCGGTGCGCGGGTTGGTTTGTTGACAGCGCTTCGGACGTAAGGTTAAATCCGTCCAGGATTTTCAGCCCTCGGAGGAGACAGCATGCGCAACAGCTTATTCCGGATTGCGGCCGCCGTCGCCGCCGCGATCGCTCTCGTGCTCATTTGCCGGCCGGCGACGGCACAGGAGCGCATCCGCATCGCGTGGGCCGGCGACAGCCCGGCGAACAGCCCGATCTGGGTAGTGCAGGAAAAAGGGCTGCTCGCGAAGCATGGCCTCAACGGCGAAGTAATCCGTATCAGTGCAAGCCCGACGGCGCTCCAGGCGATGCTCGCGGGCGAAGTCGATGTCATCGTCACTTCGGTGACGACACTCGCCGCGTCGCGGCTCGCCGGCGCGGATATCGTGATGATTCTGGGCATGGTGCCGACGTTCGTCGATCATATTATCACGTTGCAGTCGGTCACCTCCCTGGAGCAGCTCAAAGGCAAGATGGGCGGGGTGAACCGCCTCGGCAGCACCTCGGATCTCGGTCTGAGGCTGGCGCTTAGAAAGGTCGGCGTCGATCCGGAAAAAGATGCCAAGATCATCACCGCGGGCGGCAACGCCGAGCGTTTCGCGGCGCTCGCGAAAGGGGTGATCCAGTTCTCCATCATGCCCGAGCCTTTCGTGCGTGAAGCCGAGAAGCTCGGGTTTAAAGACCTGCTCGACATCGGCTCGCTCAAAATCCCCTTCTGGTGGAACGCCGTGCTCACGCGCGAGTCGATCCTCAAGGCGAAGCGGCCGATCTTCGTTAAATTCGCCCGCGCCATGATCGAGGCGGTCCACTCGATCAAGACCGAGAAGGAGGCAACCAAGGCGATCTTCAGCAAAAATCTCCGCATCACCGATCCCGAGAGCCTCGAGCGCGCGTACCGCGCCTACAACGGCATCTTTCCCGAAAACCTCCTGCCCACGCCGGACGGCGTCAAGACGATGCTCGACGATCTTGCGCATTCCAATCCCAAAGCCGCAGGCGCGGACCCGAAGGCGTTCGTCGACCAGAGCCTCGTCCGCGAGGTCGAGGCGTCGGGTTTCGTGAAGCAGTTGTATAAGAAATAGGCGCGGCGCGTGTTGAAATACCGGTTGAAATTCGGTTGCGCGCTCATCTTTGCCGCGCTCGCTCTCGGAGCAATGGACGGTGCGGCGCTTGCGCAGGAGCGCGGGCGCATCGCCTGGGCGGGATCGACGCTGGCGCCGACGCCGGTTTGGGTCGGTCGCGACCGCGGGTTCTTCAAGAGGAACGGCATCGACGCCGAGGTGATCGCGGTCAACAGCGGCGTGACGGCGCTGCAGGCGCTGCTCGCCAAAGAGATCGAGCTCGCCGTCATCTCCGTGCCGTCCCTCGTCGCGTCGCGCCTCGGGGGCGCCGACACGACGATGATCGCGACCGTCGTTCCCTACTTCATGGACCAGATCGTCGTCGCGCCGGGCATCACGCGCGCCGAGCAGCTCAAAGGCAAGACCGGCGGCGTCAACCGGCAGAACACGTCGTCCGACATGTCGCTTCGTCACGGGCTCAGGCGCATCGGCGTCGACCCGGATAAAGACGTGAAGATCATCGCCGTCGGCGGCAACCCCGAGCGATTGGCGGCGCTCTCGCGCAACGTGATCCAATTCTCCATGATGGGCGAGCCCTTCACGCGCGAAGCCGAGAAGGCCGGCTTCAAAGTCCTTGTCGACATCGGCACGCTGAAAATTCCATTTCATACCAACGGCATTCTCACGACCGAGTCGCTGCTGAAGTCGCGCCGCGCGCTCGCGGAGAAGTTCACGCGCGCGATGATCGAGTCGATTCACTATATAAAGACCGACAAAGAAGGCACGAAGGCGGTGATCACGGCGAACCTACGCGTGACCGACGCCGACAGCCTCGAGCGCGCCTACCGCAGCTACGCGCCGATCTTCCGCGAGGCGCCGTATCCCGATCCCGACGGCGTCAAGACCTATCTCGACGACCTCGCGCGCACGAATCCCAAGGCCGCCGCCGCTGACCCGAAGTCGTTCGTCGACCCGAGCTTCGTACGCGATCTGGAGAACTCAGGATTCATCAAGCAGCTCTACGGGAAATGAGAACCAGCAGGAGTTGAAATTTTATGGCAGCAACCGCCGACGAGCATCCATTACTGAGGCCGGGGCTCAACCGTTTGAAGGGGCGTGTCGCGCTCGTCACCGGGGCGAACAGCGGCATCGGCCGCGCGACCGCTCGCTTGTTCGCGCGCGAGGGCGCGCAGGTCGTCTGCTGCGACATTCAGGAATCGACCGAGCCGCGCGTCGATAAGCTCATCGAAGCCGACGGCGGCAAGGCGCTGTTCGCGCGTTGCGACGTGACGAAGCAAGACGACTGGGAACGCGCGGTCGCGGCGGCGCTGGAGCAGTTCGGCGGGCTCGACATCGTCTTCAACAACGCCGGCGGCGGCATCCGAAAGCTCATTCACGAGCATACCGATGAAGAGTGGAACTTCATCCTCAACTTGAACTTGAACGGGATCTTCCGCAGCGCGCGCGCCGTCATGCCGCATTTTTTGAAGATGGGCCGGGGCAATATCGTCAATACGGCCTCCACCTTCGGCCTGCTGGCGAGCGAGAAGTATCCGGCCTACTGCGCGACGAAGGCGGCGATCGTGAACCTCACCCGCGAGATGGCGCTCGACTACGGCCCCAAAGGCATCCGCGTCAACTGCGTCTGCCCGGGCAGCGTCGAGACCGCGCGCTTCCGCGGCGTCCCGCCGCGGCCGACGCCGGAGTTCACCGACGAGCAGCGCGCCCGCATGGCGTCGGCCAATAAGGCCCTGCTGCGCATGGCGCGGCCCGAAGAGATCGCCTACGGGGTTTTGTTTCTCGCGTCGGATGAGTCGTCGTTCGTCACCGGCCACGCGCTCGTGATCGACGGCGGCCAGACGATCGACGCTTGAGTCAGGGCGCGGGATTCTCCGCTTCGTCGGCCACCTTGCTCAACAAGTCCTTGAGCTTCCCTTTGTGCATGAATTCCCAGGTGCCGAGGAACTCGATGTCGTCCACCAGCCACTTGCCGTCTTCGCGGACCAGATAAAGCCGGTCCTGCCAGGCGAGTTTCGAGTTGTCGCGCTTATCCGTGTAGCTCAAATCGACGGCGCATGACGCGGCGTCGCCTTCCGTCTTGCATGGGCCAAGCGTATACGCCTCGGCGCCTTCGAAAAGCGACGTGAATAAATCGCCCTCGACGAGCGGCGGCGACTCGCCTTTGGTTTCCTTGGCGTATGCCGCCTCGGCGACGGCGGCGTCGTTCAGCAGATCGCTCAGCTCCGCGGACACCAGCGGCTGTAATTGCTCGCGCAGCTTCTCGTCGGGGACGCCGACGGGGTGCGTTTTGAGATACAGATTATAGAACGCGGCGGCGGAATCGCGCGCGGCTTTTTCGTCGCCGCCGCGCGAGCATGCCGCGACAAAACCGGCGAGCGACAGAAGCAACCAGACTTTCCACCCCGCAGCCACGGCAGCATCTCACACGGTCGGGGGCTCTTGGCCGTCCTTGATCACCTGCTTGAGGACCTCTTTCAAGCGCCCCTTGTGCATGAACTGTTTGTCGCCGAAATATTCGATATCGTCGACGACCCAGCGATCGCCTTCGCGCACGAGAAAGATGCGGTCTTTCCAGGTGAGCTTGCCGCGGTTGCGGCCGTCGACATTCGTCAGATCGATCACGCACATCGCCGAAGCGCTCTCGATGTCGCAGCGATCGATCTGGTAGGAAAGCGCCCCTTCGTCGACCGAGGTAAAAACGTCGCCTTCGAGGCGCGGCGGCGCCGGACTGCTGGGATCTCTGGAAGTGTCTTCGACTCCCGCGGCCTCATCGAGAAGGCTCGCGAGGTTCGAAGAGACGACTTTTTTGAAATCCACCTGCTGCGCCTTGGTGGGAACCCCGGAAGGGCGGACTTTCAGATAGGTGTCGTAAAAGTTGCGCACGGCGCTTTTCACTTTGCGCTCGTCGCCCCGCGAGCAGGCGGCAAACGCCGCGAGGAGCAGCGCGGAGAGGGCGACTCTCCAAGCGAAGGCAAAACCGGACCGCGTCCGTATCATCGTCAGTCTCATGCACCCGCTCCCCGCGCGAGCAGCGGATCTTGGAGCCCGAGCTGGCGCTCTTCCATGCGGCGGATTTGGTCGCGCAGCTCCGCCGCGCGCTCGAACTCGAGATTGGCCGCCGCCTCCTTCATCTCTTTTCTCAGCCGCTCCAATTTCCGGCCGTCGTCTTTCGGATTGTAGCGCCCGGTATTTTCCGCCGCGAGCGGCACGGTGACGTAATCGGCTTCGTAGACTTCGACGAGCGGCGTTCCCAGCGAGCGGACGACGCTCTGCGGCGTGATCCCGTGTTTGCGGTTGTATTCCGCCTGGAGCTTGCGCCGGCGGTTGGTCTCGTCGAGCGCGCGCTTCATCGAATCGGTCATGCCGTCGGCATAGAGAATGACGGAGCCGTTGATGTGGCGTGCGGCGCGGCCGATCGTTTGGATCAGCGAGCGCTCCGAGCGGAGAAAGCCCTCTTTGTCGGCGTCGAGGATCGCGACCAAAGAGACCTCGGGAAGATCGAGCCCTTCGCGCAGGAGGTTGATGCCCACCAGCACGTCGAAGGTGCCGCGCCTGAGCTCGCGAATGATCTCGACGCGCTCCAGCGTTTCGATGTCCGAATGAAGATAGCGCACCTTGACGTTCAAGTCTTGATAATAATCCGTCAGGTCCTCCGCCATGCGCTTGGTGAGCGTCGTCACCAGCACCCGCTCGTTTTTCTCGACGCGCTTGCGAATCTCCTCCAGCAGGTCGTCGACCTGGCTGCGCGCCGGCCGGACGGTGACCTCCGGATCGATCAGCCCGGTCGGGCGGATGAGCTGCTCGACGACGACCCCGCCGCTCTGCTTGATCTCGTAGTCGGCGGGAGTCGCCGAGACGTAGATTACCTGCTGCGTCATCGACTCGAATTCCGCGAAATTGAGCGGGCGATTGTCGAGGGCCGAGGGCAGGCGGAAGCCGAACTCGACGAGCGTTTCCTTGCGCGATCGGTCGCCGCGGTACATGCCGCCGATCTGCGGCACGGCGACATGGCTCTCGTCGATGAAAAGTACGAAGTCGTTTGGAAAGTAGCTGAGCAGCGTCGGCGGCGGATCGCCGGGCCTGCGGCCGGTGAGATGGCGTGAATAGTTCTCGATGCCGGGGCAGAAACCCATCTCGTCGAGCAGCTCGAGATCGTACATCGTCCGCTGCTCCAGCCGCTGGGCCTCGAGGAGCTTGTTCTCGGCGCGCAGCTCGGCGAGGCGGATCTGCAGCTCTTCGCGGATGCCGGCGAGCGCGAGCTTCATCCGCTCGTCGGTCGTGACGTAATGGCTCGCCGGATAGATGCACGCCTTGCCCACCCGCCGGAGCGCCTTGCCGCGGATCGGATCGATCTCGACCAGCTTCTCGATGCGGTCGCCGAAGAACTCGATGCGAAGCGCCGAGCTGTCCTCGTACGCGGGAAAAACCTCGACCACGTCGCCGCGCACGCGGAACGTGCCGCGGTGAAAATCATAGTCGCTGCGGAGATAATGGATGTCGACGAGCTTCCGCAGCACGCGGTCGCGCTCGATCTCCATCCCCTCTTCCAGATAGACCATCAGGTCGAAATACGCCTCCGGAGAGCCCAGGCCGTAGATGCACGAGACGCTGGCGACGATGATCGTGTCGCGCCGCTCGAGCAGCGCCTTCGTCGCGGAGTGGCGCAGCTTGTCGATCTCGTCGTTGATCGACGCGTCCTTTTCGATATACGTGTCGGTCGACGGCACGTAGGCCTCGGGCTGATAGTAGTCATAGTAGCTCACGAAGTAGCGCACCGCGTTGTTGGGGAAGAGCTCCTTGAACTCGTTGTAGAGCTGGGCGGCGAGCGTCTTGTTGGGCGCGATGACAAGCGCGGGCCTGTTCACCCGCTCGATGACATTCGCCATCGTGAAGGTTTTTCCCGAGCCGGTGACGCCGAGCAGGGTCTGGTGGCGCTTCCCGTCTTGAACGTCGCGGGCGAGTTTCTCGATCGCCTCCGGCTGGTCCCCCTGCGGCGTAAAGCCGGAGACGATCTCAAAACGGCCCTCTTTCGGTTGCCAGGCCATCAGGAAAAATTATCAGGGCGCAGCCCGGGGAGCAAGCTTGAATCCTCGCCCCGAACATACTACCTTCCAAGTATCGGCGCGAGAAGAAGATGAAAATCCTCAACGCCATTCTCGGCGCGCTTCTGTTCGCCCTATTTTGCTCGGCACAGGCTCGCGCGGCCGAGCCGAAGAAGGTCCGGCTCGCCTACGTCGGCTGGGAAGTCGGCGCTGCGGTCTCCTACGTCGGTATCGACGGCGGTATCTTCAAGCAAAACGGCCTTGAAGTCGAAGAAGTCTTCGTGCGCGATCCGCTGAGCGGGGGCGTGCAGTCCTTAATCGGCGCCGACCTGATGGTCGGATTCGGCAATCCGCTGGCGCTGATCCATCCGCTGCTGATGGGCGCCGACCTGGTCTCGATCGCCTCGCACGTGAGCGTCCAGCCTTACGGCATGGCGGTCGCGCCGAGCATCGGCAAAATGGGCGACCTCAAAGGCAAGCGCGTCGGCGTCTCGGAACTGGGCGGACGCTCGGATCTGATCCTGCGGGTCATGCTGCGCCGCGCCGGATTGGATCCTGTGAAAGATGTTGAGATTGTCGGCGCCGGATTGGCGCCGAACCGCCTGCTCGCGCTCTCGAAGGATCTCATTCAGGGCGCGCCGGTGAACGAGCAATTCGCCGCCGAGGCGAAAAAGATCGGCATCAAGATAATCGACGTCAAGGATATCCCCGCTTTCACTTCGATGGTGCTCACGACCCGCTCGTTTATCAAGCGCGATGAAGACGCGATTCGGCGCTTCGTCAAGGGCTATACCGAGGCGATTCACTTTTATCTGACGCGCCGCGCCGACAGCCTCGCGATCATCCGCAAATACTTCAGCGGCTCGAATCCCGCCGCGCTGGAATCGATGTACGAATCCTTCGCCGCCGAGCTCCGGCCGCTGCCCCAGCCGGACCGCGAAGCCGCGCAGGCGCTGATCGACTCCGCGGCGCTGGCCGACCCCAAGGCCAAGGATTTGAAGCCGGAGATCCTCTTCGACTCCCATTTCCTCGACGAGCTCAAGAGCAACGGATTCATCGAAAAGCTCTACGCGGAAAAAGTCAGTCTGTAACCATTCCGTTCGAAACGGTCATCCACAGCACAGTTTTCTGAAAATTGAGATGGAGGAAAAACCGTGGCGGAGAACGAATCCGTTTTGTATCGCGTCGCCGACGGCGTCGCCTGGCTGACCTTCAACCGTCCCAAGGCGCTGAATGCGTTGAATCCGGAGACGCTGCATGCGCTCGCGGCCCTGCTCGATCAGATCAAGAGCGACGACGCGGTCAAAGGCGTCATTATCACCGGAACGGGCGACGCCTTTTCCGCCGGCGCGGACATCCGCCATCTCAATCGCTCCACGCCGATCGAGGTGCGGGACTTCGCGCGCCTCGCTGTCGCCGTCAATCACAAGATCGAAACGCTCGGTAAGCTTGTCGTCGCCGCGATCAACGGCTACGCGCTCGGCGGCGGCCTCGAATTGGCGGAGGCCTGCATGCTGCGCGTCGCCGTGCGCGGCGCGATGCTGGGGCATCCCGAAGTGCGCATCGGCGCGGTCGCCGGCTTCGGCGGCACGACGCGCCTGCCGCGCCTGATCGGCAAGGCCCGCGCGGCCGAGCTGCTGCTCACCGGCAGGCTCGTCGCTGCGGACGAGGCGCTGCGTCTCGGGTTGGTGAACCAGGTCGTCGAGCCCGGCGCCCTGCTCTCGCAGGCCGACACGCTCGTGCGCGAAATTCTCGCCCAGTCGCCCATCGCCGTGAGGCTCACCTGGGAGGCGATTCACCACGGCCTCAACCTGACCCTTGAGGAGTCCGCGCAGCTCGGCGCCGAGTCGTTCGGCCTGGTCGCCGCGACGGAAGATTTCCGCGCCGGAACAAAGGCATTTTTGGACAAGACGAGCCCGTCTTTCAGCGGCAGATAAACTCGGGGATTGGCAAG
>DATDFN010000087.1:0-11537 GCA_036522615.1 Binatia bacterium
GGCAAGCTACCGCCGGAAACGAGCGCGGTGATCGATCGGGTCAGGCAAGCGGCCGAGCGAAGCGATTGGGCGGCTTTGCGGAAGTCTATGGTCCGCGAGTTTACCTGGAGCTTCGGCGGAGACCGCGGCGCGGATCAAGCGATTGAAGCCTGGAAGAATCGTCCGGAGTATGTTCGCGAATTGAGTCGAGTTCTAGGTATGGGATGCCGAGTCGATACTACGCGATACGGCGACGGGGCGAATGCCGAGCGAATTAAATGCGACGGCATAGGCGGCCTGCATTTTCGCGCCGGCTTCATCAACACACCTGAGGGATGGAAATTGGAGTATTTCGTCGCGGGCGACTGACCCTCACGTAGCGTAATTGTTCACCGCCTTAGGCCGATCACCGAACACCGGCTCCACGATTCAAAAATCCTGCCGTTATAAATTCCACGCCCAAACGTTACAAGAATTCTGCCTTCGCGGGGTTGATCGATGGCCGCGCGAGTGTAAAGTTTTTGTAGAGAAAGGCTGAAATCAGCGGGAGGTTATTATGGCATCAGCAAGACAGCGCGCCGCTGCGCGGCGTAATATCAAGAAGGCCGCCGCCGCTGCGCGGCGCAAGCGCACGATCGCGCATCTGCCGAAGCGGACGCGCACCGCGTTGGGTAAACAGGCCGCGAAAGTCGCCAAGCGCAAGCGCAGGTAGCAATTCACTATACCGAGAAGGAGAGCCGATGACCCGCATCGACGAGATCGCGCCCGACATCTACCGCATCTGCACGTACTTTCCGGAATTGAGCCTTCAATTCAATCAATTCCTCGTCCGCGACGACGAACCGCTCTTGTTCCACACCGGGATGAAGCAGCTGTTTCCGGTCGTGCGCGACGCGGTGGCGAAACTGATTCCGCCGGAGACGCTCCGCTGGATCGGCTTCAGCCATTTCGAAGCCGACGAATGCGGCTCGCTCGCCGAGTGGCAGGCGCTCGCGCCCCAGGCGACGCCGATTTGCAGCTTAATCGCGAAGGTCGTGAGCGTCGACGATGTGCTCGCCGTTCGCCCCGCGCGCGCTTTGGCCGACGATGAGTCGATCTCAACCGGCAAATACCGTTTTCGCCTGCTCCAGACGCCGCATGTGCCGCACTGCTGGGAGGCGAGCCTGCTGTTCGAAGAGACCAATCGCACGCTCTTCTGCTCGGATCTCTTTCACCAATGCGGCGACGTCGAGCCCAGCACGACTTCCGACGTCGTCGGCCGATTCAGACAAACGTTGGTCGACTATCAGCAGGGGCCGTTCGCGAACTACATGCCGTATACGCGGCACACCGATCCGACGATGAAGCGCATCGCGGCGCTGAAGCCGCGCACGGTGGCGGCGATGCACGGCTCGGCCTACGTCGGCGACGGCGCGCGCGCCATCGCCGACGTAGCTCAGGTGATGAAAGAGGTTTTGGCAGGAAGCTGACGCTCTATCTGTACTGCGTGATCGTGTCGACGAGCGCCGGCTTGTTCTCTTTCTTGATGTACTCGATCGCGCGCTTGAGCGCCGGGCCGACCTTGTCGCCGTCGGTGATCGGTCCCTCGCCGTAGCAGCCCATGCCCTTGGCGATGGTGGCGAAATCGGGCGCCGGCTTATCGATCTCCATGCCGAGATAGGCGAGCTTCTCGTCGGTGCCGCGCTGCTCGGCCATGCGGATCTGGTGCTCCCAGTCGTTGTAGTAGGCGCGGTTGTTGTACATGACGATGAGTTGCGGGATCTGGTCGTGGGCGCCGATCCAGAGCGTGCCCGGATCGAACATCAAGTCGCCGTCGGGCTGGATGTCGACGACGAGACGGCCCGTGCCGCGATGCGCGAGCGCGACGCCGGTCGACATGCCGATCTGCGTCGAGGTGCCGAGCGATTTTCCCGGATGGCGGTAGGCCTTATCGAAGTCCCAGAGACCCAGCGCCCAATCCTCCAGCGTGTTTGCGGTCAGCACCCAGTCCTCGCCCTTTATCGCTTCGCCGATCTCGTGCGCGAGCCGCGGCAGCGAGATCGGCTCGCCCTTCCAGTGCTTTTTGACCTCCTCGCGCCACCCCGCGCGGAGCGCGTCGTGCGTTTTCTTGTGCTCCGCGAACCGTGCGCGAATTTCTTCCTGCTTCTTGCCGTTTTTCCCCAGCGCCTCCTGGCACATTTGTGTGAGGAGGGGAATCGCGACCAGCGTATCCGCGGCGATGTGGACGTCGATCTCCTGGAGCTGCATGAAGTCCTGCGACCACTTGCTGATGTTTATGTCGGCGAGGCCGATGTCGATGATCTTACAGTTCTTCTGCGTGATGTAGACGGTCTTGCGCGTTGTCCGGTCGAGCTTGACGAGCGGGCCGTAGAGATCGCGCACGTCGAGCGAGAGGATCACGTCCGCTTTTTGGATCATGTCGGAATCGGTCAGGTTGAGCGGGTGATTGGTCGGGAAATTGAGCCGGTGGCCGAAGTCCATCACCGGGATCGCGAGCAGCTCGGCGAGCTTAACGAGATTATAGAAAGATTCCTGATTTCTGCCGGAATAATCGGTGAGAATCACGGGATTCTTCGCCTGCACGAGCATCTCGGCCGCTTTGGCGAGCGCGTTCAAATCGCCCTGGAGCGGCGACGGTGCCATGAGGCGCGCGACGTTAGGGATCGGCACGTCGGCGGTGAGCCGGTCTTCTTGAATGCCGGCGTCCCAGCAGAGATACACAGGGCCTTTCGGCTCGGTCATCATGACGCGATACGCGCGCGCGAAAGCCTCCGGGATGCTCGCCGCGTTGTACGGCTGGTCGTCGAACTTGACGTAATCGCGGATCGCGTTGCCCTGGATATTCGCCGTGTGCGTCCAGTCGATGTAGGGCCGCCGGCGCGTGTAGTCCATCGGACCGGTGGCGCCCATGATGAAGACCGGCACGCGGTCGATGTAGGCGTAAAAGATCGCCATGCAGGAATGGAGCAGGCCGACGACGTCGTGGACGATCGCGGCCATCGGCGTGCCGGTCGCCTTGGCGTAGCCGTGGGCGATCTGAATAGCCGTCTCCTCGTGCGTGCAGGTGATGATCGGCGCTTCGTTTTTGCCGTAGTTCACCAGCGAGTCGTGGAGCCCCCGGTAGGTCGCGCCGGGGTTTAAGCTGACGTAGGGTATTTTATACGCCCGCATCATGTCGACGATGACGTCTGAGCCGTATTTCTCGTAAGCCATGAATGTCTCCTAACTGTGCGGAAAGTGCTCCGAAAAAGCATCTATAGCGAGGTTCTACAGCAGGCGCAAGGCTGCCGGCCGCGCGGCGCTCAAATCGCCGCGTAAAAAAGCACCTTGCGTTGACAAAAAGGGCGTCGTACGTTAGAAATGGAATCCAAATAAGAACCAAATCTAAAGGAGGGCTCCCGCATGGAGAGAAGAGAGGAAGAGTTCATCGTCTCTTTGCTGGACAAGGATCCCGAGCTCCGCAAATACTACGAAGAGCATCAGGATCTCGAGAAACAGCTCGAAGTCTTCCAGCACAAACCTCATTTGAGTTCTTACGAAGAGGTGGAAAAAAAGCGGCTGCAAAAGTTAAAACTCGCGGGCAAAGATAAAATCATGGAGATCGTTGAACGCTACCGCCACGGCGGCGGCGGCCTTCAGAGGGATTCTTAAGGGGTGCGCATGAAAAAAAGCGGCGCGGAAATATTCGTCGAATCACTGAAGCAAGAGGGCGTGGATGTGCTTTTCGGCATCCCCGGCGGAGTCGTCCTCAAGCTTTTCGACGTACTGCACCAGCAGAAAGACGTCGAAGTGATTCTGACGCGCCATGAGCAGGGCGCCGCGCACATGGCCGAGGGCTACGCCAAAGCGACGGGTCGCGCGGGCGTGTGTCTCGTGACGTCTGGCCCCGGCATGACGAACATCGTGACCGGCCTCGCGGACGCGTTCATGGACTCCGTGCCCATGGTCGCCTTCACCGGCCAGGTGTCGACGAGCCTCATCGGCAACGACGCCTTCCAGGAAGCCGACAACGTCGGCATCAGCCGCCCGTGCACCAAGCATAACGTGCTGGTTAAGGACGTGAACGACCTCGCGCGCACGATCAAAGAAGCGTTCTACATCGCCAACACCGGCCGGCCCGGTCCGGTGCTCGTCGATATCCCGAAGGACATCACGACCGACAAGGCCGAGTTCAAATACCCTGACAAGGTGAGCCTGCGCGGCTACAACCCGACGTACGAGGGCAACAAGTATCAGATCAAGCAGGCCGCGGAAGAGATCATGAAGGCCAAAAAGCCGGTGATCTACGTCGGCGGCGGCGCGCTGTTCTCCGATGCGGCGGACGAGATCCTCGAGATGGCCGAGCTCACGCAGATCCCGGTCACGATGACGCTGATGGGACTCGGCAGCTTTCCCGGGACGCATGCGCTCTCGATGGGCATGCTCGGCATGCATGGCTCCTACTGGAGCAACATGGCGATGCACCAGGCCGACCTTCTCATCGCGGTCGGCGCCCGCTTCGATGACCGCGTCACCGGCAAGCTCGCGGATTTCAGCCCGGTCGCGCGCGTGGTGCACATCGACATCGACCCCACATCGATCAAGAAAAACGTGCACGCGCACATCCCGATCGTCGGCGACGTGCGCACGGTCGTGAAGCAGCTCAACATCCTACTGCGCTCGCTCGACGGTAACGTGAACGAGCGCAAACAGCAGCTGAAGCCGTGGCACAAACAGATCGAGGAGTGGAAGCGCGCTCATCCGTTCAAATACCAGCAGGACGATAAAGCGATCAAGCCGCAGTACGTGATCGAGAAGCTCTTCGAAATGACGCACAACGACGGGATCGTCGCGACCGACGTCGGCCAGCACCAGATGTGGGCGGCGCAGTATTTCAAGGGCAAGAAGCCGCGCACGTTCATCACCTCCGGCGGCCTCGGCACGATGGGCTTCGGCTTTCCCGCCGCGCTCGGCGCGCAGCGCGCCTACCCCGACAAGCTCGTCATGTGCATCACGAGCGAAGGCAGCTTCCAGATGAACCTGCAGGAGCTGGCGACGGCCGTCATTTACAAGCTGCCGGTCAAGATCGTCATGCTGAATAACGGCCACCACGGCATGGTGCGGCAGTGGCAGGACCTCTTTTACGAAGGCCGCTACGCCTCCAGTGTCCTCGGCAAGATTCCGGACTTCTTGAAGCTCGGCGAGGCGTACGGCATTCCCGGCTGGCGCGCCGAAAAGCCGTCCGAAGTGGAGTCGGTCATCCGCGAGGGCATCAAGCACAAAGGCCCGGCGATTATGGACTTCCAAGTCTATCCGTTCGAGAACTGCTATCCGATGATTCCCGCCGGCGGCGCGCAGCACGAGATGGTGCTGGAAGACCCGCCGGATTTGAGGACCAAAGGCGGCGGTTCGAAGAAGATGGAAGCCGACGACGAGGGCGTGCTTCCCGCCTGAGAAAATGATTCCGTGCGCCGGCTCTCTTGCGCCGGCGCGCCGCTCTAGAGCCCAAAAACATCATGGAACACATCATTTCGATTCTGGTCGAAAACAAGTTCGGCGTGCTCGCGCGCGTAGCCGGGCTTTTCAGCGCGCGCGGCTACAACATCGAGAGCCTGTCGGTCGCGCCGACGCTCGACCCCGAGACGTCGATGATCACCATCGTCACCATCGGCGACGATAAAATCGTCGAGCAGATTATTAAACAGCTCAACAAAGTCGTCGAGGTCCTGAAGGTGACCGATCTCACGGAGACGAGCCATCTCGATCGCGAGACCGCGCTTATCAAGATCAACACCAACACGAAGCCCGAGCACCGCGACGAGGCGATCCGCATCTGCGAGATCTTCCGGGCGAAAATCGTCGATTCCTCTCCGACGACCTACACCATTGAGATCACCGGCGACGTCGAGAAGGTGGAGGCGCTGATTAATCTTTTGAAGCCGCTCGGCATCAAGGAATTGATCCGCACCGGCCGCATCGCCATTTCGCGCGAAGTCGCCAAAGCCGCGACGCGTCCTCAAGCCGTAAAAGTCTAAGCGATAAGAACGCACGCCGGCTTAAGTCGTTGCCCAGCCCGGCCGGCTAAAACCTCGGTTTGACTTGGCCGTCGGGCGAAAGCTATCCTACATAATCTGGAGGAACGCCATGCAAGTTTATTATGACCGCGACGCGGATCTGACGTATTTACGAGGCAAGAAAGTCGCCGTGCTGGGCTACGGCAGCCAGGGACACGCGCACGCGCTGAATCTCAAGGACTCCGGCATCGAAGTCGCCGTCGGTCTGCGCAAGGGCAGCGCTTCGTGGCCCAAGGCCGAGCGCGCCGGGCTCAAGGTCATGGACACCGCCGAGGCGGCGAAATGGGGCGACATCGTCATGGTGCTCCTGCCCGACGAGCTTCAGGGCGAGGCCTACGAAAAAGAGATCAAGCCGGGTCTGAAAGACGGCAACTATCTCGCTTTCGGACACGGCTTCAACATTCATTTCAAGAAGGTCGTTCCTCCGAAGGGCGTGAATGTCTTTATGGTCGCGCCGAAAGGGCCCGGGCATCTCGTCCGCAGCGAGTTCGAGAAGGGCCGCGGTGTGCCTTGCCTCCTCGCGGTGCATCAGGACCCCAGCGGCGACACGACTAAAGTAGGGCTCGCCTATGGCAGCGCGCTCGGCGGGGCGCGGGCGGCGGTCATCGAGACGACGTTCAAAGACGAGACGGAAACCGATCTTTTCGGCGAGCAGTCGGTGCTGTGCGGCGGCCTTTGCGAGCTGATCGAGGCCGGCTACGAGACGCTCGTCGCGGCCGGCTATCCTCCGGAGATGGCCTACTTCGAGTGTTGTCACGAGGTGAAGCTCATCGTCGATCTCATTTACGAAGGCGGTCTCGCCAACATGCGCTACTCGATCAGCAACACCGCCGAGTACGGCGACCTCACGCGCGGCAAGAAAGTCATCGGCCCTGAAGTCCGGGAGGCGATGAAGAAGATCCTGTCCGACATCCAATCGGGAAAATTCGCCGACGAATGGATCGGCGAATGCAAAGCCGGCCAGCCGAAATTCAAGGAGCTGCGCAAGCAGGCCGCCGATCATCCGATCGAGCAGGTCGGCGCGAAGCTCCGCGCGATGATGCCCTGGCTGGCGCAAAACCGGCTGGTCGATAAATCGAGGAACTAAGCGCGGTCAGCTTTCAGCCAGCAGCATTCAGCGGATCTGATTTTTGGCTGAAAGCTGGCGGCTGATGTCATGAAAATCGCCAAAGAAGGCTATCCGATCATCGCCATCCCGGCGCTTTTGACGATTATCGCCCTGCTGCTCGGCTGGAACTGGGCGGCGGCGCTATTTGTTATTGTGACGCTCGCCGTCGCCGCGTTTTTTCGCGATCCTGAGCGCATTCCTCCGCTCGGGAGCGACCTGATCCTGGCACCCGCGGACGGCAAGGTGGTGGAAATCCGCCGCGTCGAAGAAGCCGCCGGCGATGCAAGTGCGCGGCTCAGTATCTTCATGTCGCCGCTCGACGTTCACGTGAACCGCGCGCCGGTATCCGGCACGGTCCAGAAGATCGAATATCAAAAAGGCTGCTTCATGCCGGCTTACAAGGAGGACTGCTCGGAGAATAACGAGCGGAACGCGCTTACGCTTGTCGGTTCCGACGGTCTGCCCGTAAAACTGGTTCAGATCGCCGGGATCATGGCGCGGCGTATCATCTGCCGGGCAAAGCCGGGGGATACCTTGGAAGCGGGGGAAAGATTCGGTATAATCATGTTTGGCTCCCGGGTCGACGTTTACATTCCAACCGGCGCCGAGATCGTGGTCGGCGAAGGGGTGCACGTGACCGGCGGAGAGAGCGTTTTAGCCAGAAAAAGCATATGAGCGACGGCAACGACCCCCATAACTACGGTCCCCAGGACGACCGGCTGGCGCGCGCGAAAGTCCGGCTTCTGCCGCGAAGGTCGAGGCCGCGCATGCCGCTCAAGCAGCGCGTGCACCAGCGCAAAGCGCAGCTCAAGCGCGGCGTTTACATTATTCCGAGCCTCTTTACGACGGGCAATCTCATCTGCGGCTTCTTCTCGCTCATCTCGACCTTCAACGGAGAATATTTTCAGGCCGCTCTCTTCATCATTTTCGCCAATATCTTGGACGGTCTCGACGGCCTTGTCGCGCGCGTCACCAAGACCACCAGCCAGTTCGGCGTCGAGCTCGACTCGCTCGCGGACCTCGTATCGTTCGGCGTCGCCCCGGCGGTCCTTGTGTATTACTGGGCGCTCGTGCCGTGGGGCACCTGGGGCTGGCTCGCGGCGTGTCTCTACGCTGTCTGCGGCGCGCTCCGGCTCGCGCGCTTCAACGTGCAGATTAAGAACGTCGAGAAGAGCCACTTCGTGGGTCTGCCGATTCCCGCGGCGGCGGAGATGATCGTCGCGACGATCGTCATGTATTATTTTCTCGGCGGCGAAGGCGCGGCGCACAAGCAGATCATTCTACTGCTCGTTATCTACGCGCTCGGGGCTCTCATGGTGAGCAACGTCCGCTACTTCAGCTTCAAGCAGTTCGCGCTCAGAAGAAAGTATCCGGACTGGCTGCTGCTGTCCGCTATTCTATTCATTATCGTCTGCATCGCGGCGCCGGAGATCATGTTTTTTTCCTGTTTTCTCTTGTATACTCTCTCCGGCCCTCTCTTGTGGCTCCTTACGTACTACAAACGGCGACGGGAGAAGAGAGGGGAACCGCTGGCAGCTCTGCCCTAGTTCCCTTCTCCAAGATCGATTCAACGCTCCCGTGGGCAGCCGAGCCGCGGGAGCTTTTTAGTTTATGAAGGAGCGAGCCATGGACAACGGAATAGTACAGATTTTCGATACCACCCTGAGGGACGGCGAGCAGTCGCCGGGCGCGAGCATGAACGCGGGCGAAAAGCTCGTCCTTGCGAGGCAGCTGGAGAAACTCGGCGTCGACGTCATCGAGGCGGGCTTTGCGGCGTCGTCCGACGGCGATTTCGAATCGGTCGAGCGCATCGCGCAAGAGATCGAGCGCCCGATCGTGTTAAGCCTCGCGCGCGCGCAGGAAGGTGACATCAAGCGCGCGCTGAAGGCCGTCGAGAAGGCGAAGCACCCCGGCATTCATATCTTCATCGCGACTTCCGACATTCATCTCAAGCACAAGCTGCGCATGTCGCGCGACGAGGTGCTCGATGCCGCGGTTGCGGCGGTAAGCTTTGCGAAAAAGCACATCGACTACATCGAGTTCTCGGCCGAGGACGCGTCGCGGAGCGAGAAGGAATTTCTCGCACAGATCTTCGGCGAAGTCATCCGCGCCGGCGCGAAGACGCTGAACGTGCCGGATACCACCGGCTATGCGATCCCGTCGGAGTTCGGCGCGCTCGTGCGCTATCTGGTCGATCATACCGAAGGCGGCGGCCAGGTCATCTGGAGCGCGCACTGCCACAACGACCTCGGCCTTGCGACGGCGAACTCGCTCGCCGCGGTCGCCAACGGCGCGCGCCAGATCGAATGCACGGTCAACGGCATCGGCGAGCGCGCGGGCAACACCTCGCTCGAAGAGGTCGTGATGGCGCTGAAGACCCGGAAGAACTATCTCAATCTCGACACGCGCATTATCACCGAGCAGATCTATCCGAGCTCGCGGCTGCTGTCGCAGATCACCGGCATTCCGATTCCGATCAATAAGCCGATCGTCGGCGACAACGCGTTTGCGCACGAGGCCGGAATTCACCAGGACGGCGTGCTGAAGCAAAAACAGACCTACGAAATCATGACGCCGGAGTCGATCGGCATTCCCGGCAACCGCCTCGTGCTCGGGAAGCACTCGGGCAGGCACGCGTTCGACGACCGCCTCAAGGCGCTAGGATTCAATCTCAGCAAGGAAGACATGAACCGCGCGTTCATCCGCTTCAAGGATCTGGCGGACAAAAAGAAGGACGTGTACGACGAGGATATCGAGGCGATCATCGCCGAGGACATCCACCGGCTGCCCGGCCGCCCCGACCGCTTCGAGCTGCTGTATCTCAACATCAACTCGAGCTCGAATGCGATCCCGTCGGCGACGGTTAAAATGCGCGTCGACAACCAGGAGCTCACAGACCTCGAAACCGGCGACGGCGTCGTCGACGCGTGCTACAAGGCGATCGCCAAGATCGCGGGATCGCGCGCGCGGCTGCTGCGCTATACCGTCAAGGCGATCACCGGCGGAGCCGACGCGCAGGGCGAGGTCTCGTGCCTGCTCGAAGAGAACGGCGTGACGGTCTCAGGACAGGGATCGCACACCGACATCATCATGGCGAGCGCGCTAGCCTATACCAGCGCGCTCAACAAGCTCGAGTATCGCCGGCACTACCGGCAGACGGTCGAGCGCCAGGGACCGTAAATATTTCGATTTGCGAATCGAGTTAGAAAAACGGGGAGGATGAGTTGAGTTACAAAATCGCGGTGTTTCCCGGCGACGGGATCGGGCCGGAGGTGGTGCGCGAGGGAACGGAGCTTTTGAGCCGGGTCGCAAAGCTTTACGATTTCAACGTCGAGTACGAGCAGGGGCTCGTCGGCGGCGCGTCGATCGACGCGCACGGAAAGCCGCTCACCGATCCGGTGTTGAAGCTCGCCAAGCAAAGCGACGCGGTGCTGTTGGGCGCGATGGGCGGGCCGAAATGGGACAGCCTCGATTACTCCATTCGCCCGGAGCGCGCGCTGCTCGCGCTGCGGCAGGAATTGGGCCTGTTCGCCAATCTGCGACCGGTGAAGCTCTTCTCGGCGCTGGCGTCGGCTTCGACGCTGAAGCGCGAGGTTGTCGAGGGTACCGATCTGCTCGTTGTCCGTGAGCTTACAGGCGGAATTTATTTCGGCCAGCCGAAGGGGATCACGAAGCTGCCCGACGGCACCGAGCGTGGCGTCAACACGGAAGTTTACACCACGCCCGAGATCGAGCGCATCGCGAAAGTCGGCTTCGACGCGGCGCGCCGCCGCCGGAACAAAGTGACGTCGGTCGACAAAGCCAACGTGCTCGAAGCGACCGAGCTCTGGCGCAAGGTCGTCACGCGGATGCACAAAGAGAAAGGCTATGGCGATGTCTCGCTCGACCACATGCTGGTCGACAACTGCGCGATGCAGCTCATCCGCGATCCGAAGCAGTTCGACGTGATCGTCACCACCAACATGTTCGGCGATATCTTGAGCGACGAGGCCGCGATGCTCACGGGCTCGATCGGCATGCTGCCGTCGGCGAGCCTCGGCGGGAAAGTCGGCATGTACGAGCCGGTGCACGGCACCGCGCCGGACATCGCCGGCAAGGACATGGCGAATCCGCTGGCGACGATTCTCACCGTCGCGCTCATGCTGCGTCATTCGCTCGATCAGGGGAAAGCCGCGGATCGCATCGAGAAGGCGGTCGAGGACGTGCTCAACGAAGGCTACCGCACCGCCGACATCAAAGATCCGGGCTGCAAGCTTATCGGCTGCAAGGAAATGGGAAAAAGAGTCAGGGAAAAGATAGGCTAGGGAGATGAAAAAGGAAAAGTACAACGTCGCCGTCGTCGGCGCGACCGGCGCGGTCGGCGAGCAGATGCGGGAGATCCTCGACGAACGGCTTTT
>DATDFN010000088.1:0-47550 GCA_036522615.1 Binatia bacterium
GAAGGCAACGAAGAACCTCTCTCCAACCCAACCTTCTTCGCTACGCCCAGGATGACATGCTAAAGCGTCTTCAGATCTTCGTCCCCCCGCTCGCCAATTTAATTCCGTCCATGAGCGTCGCGACGCTCGGCGTCGCGCTCCCCGAGCTGCGAGCATCGCTCGCGCTCTCCGAGATCAAGGCCGGAAGCCTCTTCTCGTTTATTTTTATCTTCGCGTCGATCGGCAGCGGTTTCGCCGGACGCCTCTCCGACCGAATCGGCCGCAAGCGCGTGTTGGTCGCCGGGGTGACGATGCTCGCCTGCGGTGTTTCGCTCGCAGGCTTCGCAAAGTCGTATGCTGTCCTGCAGTTGTGTCTCGCCTTGACCGGCATCGGCTACGGCTTCACGACGCCGTCGCTCTACGCGCTGATGTCCGACCTCTTGCCGGAGCGGCGCGGATTCGGCGCGAGCCTCGTATCGGTCTCGTACGGCCTCGGCGTTTCCGCCGGCGCGGTGATCACGAGTTGGATCCTCACGCGCGCGCACTGGTCTGCCGCATTTCTCACGGTCGGGGCGTTCGGTTTTTTAATCGCGCTCGTCCAGGGAGCGACGATCCGGCACGTCAAGCCGATGCGTATGGAGAAGAAACTTCCCTACTCCGCCGTTTTCAACCGCGCGGTCGTGCTGCTCGCCGTGGCGGAGTTTTTCGGCGGCTCGGTTTTTTTCAGCTCCGCATCCTGGACCGCGTCGGCCTTGCGCGCGGCAAAAGGGCTCACCATCGGCGAGACGGGCTTCGTCATGGGACTCTGGGGGCTCACACCGATGCTCGGCGCGCTGGTCTTGGGTCCGCTCTCCGACCGCTTCGGCCGGCGGACGGTGATTCTTGCAACGGCGTTTCCCGCCGCCATCGCCGCTTTCATTTCTTACGAATGGCTCGCGACGCCGCAGGCGCTCGCGGCCGGCCTCGTGGTCTTTGGGATTTTAAAAGCGACGGTCCCGACGCTCATCGTCCCGCTCGCGCAGGAGTCGGCCGCGCCCGAGGCAGCCGGCGCCGCCGCGGGCGCGATCATGTCGATGCATTACTTTTCCGCCGTCGTTGCGCCGCTCGTGGCGGGAGCGCTGATCGGACGCACCGGCGATATGATCATGTCAATGGTCCTTACGGCGTGCGTGCCGCTGCTTATATACGGAGGGCTGATCGCGCTGGTGCGGGAGACGAGCCGCGCGTGATCACTCTCGTTTGGAGATCAACCGCTTGAGCGATTCGGTGCGCGGCAACGCGAACCAAAAAAAGATGAAGACGATGAAGAGCGCCGCCGTCAGGATCGAAGCGATGAAGCCGTCGAGAATGATGCGCGCGATCAAATAAAAATCGATGCAAATCCCCACTGCGAGCGGCAGCATGCTCCACAGCAGCAGCCGCGTGGAGATATTGAGAAACCGCTCCGTGAGGAGCCGCGGTCCGACCTGGCGGTGATATGCCGCCGGCGACATGACCAGCGCGACAGCGACTGCGACGAGGGCGATCGCCAGCAAATGCAGCTTTTGCTCCGCGGCGCTCAGCAATTCCCCGAAGCGTTGATTAAAAATCGCAACGAGCTGAAAGCCGAAGAGCGCCTGGATGCCGGGCAGCACCATACGGCATTCTTCCAGGAGGTACTCGGAGGCCTTGGATAAGGAGAGTTCCTCTCTTTGGTCGCCTTGCGGTTGTGATTGCGCCATCGCGTGCCCGCAAGAACGAATACGGGGCCGGCCGTAGGGCTGTCAAGACGCTCGATGGTCAGTCACCTTTGCTGCCGTTGACGCGAATCTGTGTGTTCGATACGCTCTTGCCGAACTCCTACCAAAAGGAGGCCCTATGCCGAAAATCAAACGCTTGAGCCACGTCGTGCTTTACGTCAATGATCTGGAGAAGATGACCGCCTTCTACCGGGACGTCCTCGGCCTCGTGAAGTATCACGAGCACCCCGGGCGCATGGTCTTCATGACGCCCGATCCAGAGCTCGACGACCACCAGCTCGCGCTCGCCAAAGGACGCGAAGGCGACGCCAAGATCGTCGCCCACATCGCCTGGCAGGTGGACACGCCGGCGGACGTGAAAGCGTTTTATGACAAGTTCAAGGCACAGGGCGTGCCGATTCACCACTGCGTGAGCCACGCCTACGAGGAGATGGGGAATACCGTCTCCTGCTATTTCCTCGATCCGGAGGGCAACCGCATGGAAGTCTACGCGCTCGTGGCCGAGCGCGATGAAAAGCGGATGAATCGCCCGCTCGATCTCGACAAGAGCGTGGACGAGATCGTCGCCGAGGCGAGCGGTTTTGGGTCGTAGTACACTGCGAAGTGAAGCTCTATAACGTCGCTTATTCCGGCAACTGCTACAAAGTCCGGCTGCTGCTCGCGCAGCTCGCCATTCCGTGCGAGATGTTCGACGTCGATATCCTCAAAGGCGAGAGTCGCACGCATGAGTTTTTAAAGCTCAACCCGAACGGCCGCACGCCGGTGCTCGACGACGAAGGCTTCTTGCTTTCCGAGTCGAACGCGATCCTCGCCTACCTCGCGCGCGGCACGAGATTTCTGCCGGACGACCGGCGCGCGTGGGCACAGGTATTCCAATGGATGTTCTTCGAGCAATACAGCCACGAGCCTTACATCGCCACCTCGCGCTTCCTGCTCCAATACCGGCCGGACACTCCGGAGCGCGCGCAGGCGCTCGCCGTCCGGCGCGACGGCGGCTGGGCCGCGCTGCGAGTGATGGAGCAGCACCTCGCGAGGAACGATTTTTTCGTCGGCGATTACAGCATTGCAGACATCGCGCTCTTCGCCTATACGCACGTGGCGCATGAAGGTGGATTTACGTTGGACGGCTTCCCGAAAACAAGAGCATGGATCGACGGGGTGAAAAAGCAACCCCGGTTTGTCCCCATCGACGGCTGAAACGATTCGACTCAAGTCCCCGGTTTTCTAAGCTCCTCCATCTCCTCCAGCGTCTTTGGCCAGTCGGCCTTGAGCAGGCGCGAGAGCGCGCGGTCGGCGAGCAACCGTCCTCCGGTCTGGCACGTCGCGCAGTAGTTCGTCTCGTTCTCGGCGTAGACGATGCGCTGCACGGGCGAGCCGCACACAGGACACGGCTTTTTGTATTTGCCGTGCACCGCCATCTCCTTGCGGAACGCCGTCACCTTCTCGGGAAAATTCTCCTTCGCATCGCGTCTCAGACGCTCGACCCATTCGGCGAGCGTATTACGCGTGGCATTATAGAGCCGCTCGATCTCTTCGTCGCTCAGCTGCCGGGTCTGCTTCACCGGCGATAGCTTGGCGGCGTGCAGGATCTCGTCGGAATAGGCGTTGCCGATGCCGCTGAAAAGCCGCGGATCGGTAAGCGAACGCTTGAGCGTGTGGTTCTCGCGTGTGAGGGACTCGCGAAAAGCGACGAGATCGCTGTCAAGCACTTCGAGACCGCCGCGCTCGTGTTCTTTCAAGTTCTCTTCGCACCGGACCAGATGCAGCGAGGCGCGCTTCTTCGTCCCCGCTTCCGTGAGCAGCAACGTCCCAGTGGGGAAATCGAAGGCGGCGAGGCCGAGCTTGCGCGCGACCGCCGCTCCCGGAGGCTTCCAATGGAACCGACCGGCGACCATCAGATGAATAACGAGATGAAGATCGTCTTCGAGATCGATCACGATCCGTTTGCCGCGCCGCCGTAGGCCGAGGACCCGCTTGCGAAATGCCTCCGCAATCGGCGGATCGACCGAGCGCAGAAGGAACGGGCTCGCAAGGCGGATGCGCTGGAGCGTCTGTCCGCCGATGCGCCGCTCCAGCGCCTCGATATAGACGACGACGTCGGGAAGCTCGGGCATCGTTTTACCCGCGCGCGTACCAAGAGAGCAGCAGCACGATCACGGTTCCGACGAGCATCCCGGTGACTGCGCTGCGCGTTTTCACCGTGACGAAGACCGCGATGGCGAGGGCAAGCGTACGGCGCGGCGCCTCGGCTGCATCGAAGTGACCGGCGCTGAGATAAAGTGCGACCGAGACGATCCCGGCCACGAGCGCGTAGGCGAGAAGCCTTAAATAACGGTCCCACGAAGCGGGGAAACTCCACCCCGTGAGCAAAAGCTGCGGCACGACGCGCAGCGCGTAGCTCACGAGCGCCATCGCCGCGACGATCGTCAGTCGTTCCGGCGCCACTCGTCGATCCTCCAGCCGATGGTCGCGACGGCGATCGCGGCGATCATCCAGCCCCAATCCTGATTCCACAGCGCCGCCGGCACCGCCATGACAAACGCAACGACACATACGATGCCCGCAACCCAATCGCGCAGGTCCATCGCGATCACCGAGGCGAAATACGCGGGCAGAATAAACCTAAGCCCCTCTTCGTATCCCGCCGGCATCTTGAGCGCCGCCCAGTAGCCGAGCGCCGTGCCGGCGATCCAGACGCAGCACGCGGTCGTGCCGATGCCGAGGAAGAAATCGAGATTCGCTTCGCTCTTTTTCACCGAGTCTTCGCGCGCGGCACCGCTCTGCTCCTCTCTCTGGAAGCGAATGTAGGGAACGACGAAACTGCTCGCGCTGATAAAATGGGACGCCCACAGCAGCCGCGTGCGCTTGACGCGGCGAAAATACGGCGCCATTGCGGCGCTCATCGGAAGAAAGCGGAGATTCATCAAGACCGTCGCGATGAGAATCTGCACTGCGGGCTTTCCCGCCGCCAGCGGCTCGACGACGGCATACTGCGCCGGCCCGGCGTAAACGAGCGCCGACATGAGCACGATCTCCTCCCACCTGAGGCCGTAACCTTTCGCCGCCATGCCGAGCGCGAACGACGAAGGAATGAAGGCGATCCACACCGGCACGGCGGCCTTCACGCCCTGGCGGAACGAAGGCGAGAGGGACATTACGCTTCGGTATCCGACCGCATGACAATTTTCAACTGAGAGACATATCCCGGAGAGATCCTTCACTTCGTTCAGGATGACAAACCAACTGGAGGGTATTCTCTCGCTGTCATGCTGAGCACAGCGAAGCATCTCTCCGAAGGCGTGCTCATCCACCCTTCAACTTGCTTTTCGCTGCCGAGTTTTTTAAAAGAAACGCCATGAAAGTCACACGCATCTACACAGGAAACGACGGCCATTCGCATTTCGACGAAGTCGACGTCGAAATCGGCAAGCTGCAGCCTGGCGACGGCATCCTCTTTCGCCAGGAGCAGCCGGGCCACACCCAGGACTGGCATCCGGCGCCGCGGCGCCAATACATCGTAACGCTTAGGGGAGAGGCTGAGATCGAGATCAGCGACGGCACGAAGCGGCGCTTCGGCGCGGGCGACATCATGCTCGCCGACGACACGGGCGGGCGCGGTCATATCACTCGCGTGGTGAGCAGCGTGCCCCGCTTTTATGTGATGATGCCGGTGAAATAAGTGAATTTGAATTTAACCCAGCGTTATGCGAGCTTCCAGATATCATGGAAGCCGGAAAAAGCCTCCTCCGCGAGCTCCCGTCCGTCGATCGCCTGCTGACCCATCCCCGCTGCCAGCCCCTTCTCGCGCGAACGAGCCGCGACTATGTGACCCGGCAATGTCGCGCTCTTCTCGACGAGATTCGCGCCGCAATTCGCGCCGGTAAAGCTACGAATGCGGTGAACGAGGAATCGATCCTGGCGCAACTTGCCGCGCGGCTTCAAACGGACGGCGGATCGAGACTCGTGCGCGTCGTCAACGCGACGGGCACGATCCTGCACACGAATCTCGGGCGCGCGCTGCTGCCGCAGGCAGCGATCGAGGCTGCGGTCCGCGCCGGCCAAAACGCAATCAATCTCGAATACGATCTCGAAAAGGGCGCCCGCGGCAAACGCGAAGAAATGGTCGAAAGCCTGCTCCTCGACCTGACCGGCGCCGAGGCGGCGAGCGTCGTTAACAACAACGCCGCCGCGGTGCTATTAGGCCTCAACACACTCGCCGAGGGTCGAGAAGTGATCGTCTCGCGCGGCGAGCTGATCGAGATCGGCGGCTCGTTCCGCATTCCCGAGATCATGGCAAAGAGCGGAGCGACCTTAAAAGAGGTCGGCAGCACGAACCGTACGCACCCGCAGGATTACGAGAAGGCGATCGGGAAGAACACCGCCCTGCTGCTCAAGGTGCACACCAGCAATTACAAAATCGTCGGCTTCTCCGCCGAAGTGAGCCTCGAAGAGCTGGTCGCGATCGGCAAAAAACATAACGTTCCGGTCATGGAAGATTTAGGCAGCGGCGCCCTCGTCGATCTAAGCCGCCACGGCCTACCGAAGGAGCCGCTCGTTGCGGAGCGCGTCGCGCTCGGCGCGGACGTCGTTACGTTCAGCGGCGACAAGATACTCGGCGGGCCGCAGGCGGGACTCGTCGTCGGGAAGAAAAATTACTTGCAGCAGATGAACAAGAATCCGCTGCAACGCGCGCTGCGCTGCGGCAAGCTGACGCTCGCCGCGCTCGAAGCGACATTACGTCTGTACCAGCAATCTGCGGACTCCATCGAGGCGATCCCGACGCTTAGGGCTCTTACTCGCAGCCTCGCCGACATCGAAGCGATGGGCGCGCGCCTCTTGCCGGTGATCGGAAAGACGCTGGGCGACGGATTTCACGTGGCACTCGAAGATTCCACCTCACAGATCGGCAGCGGCGCGCTGCCGACCGAAGAGATTCCCACCAAGGCCGTCGCAATCCAGAGCGCAACCCTCGGCGCGGAGCGCATCGCGGAAAAGTTTCGCCGCGCCGATCCGCCGATCATCGGCCGCATCAAGGACGGCCGGTTCCTCCTCGACTTGCGGGCTGTCTTCAATGCCGACGATTTGATCCCGAATTTCCGAACCGACGGCTCTAAAACGCGCAAGTCGAAGTTCTAGTCATGCCCTACATCATCGGCACCGCCGGCCATATCGACCACGGCAAGACGAGCCTGATCAAGGCGCTGACGGGCGAGGACACCGACCGGCTGAAGGAAGAAAAAGAGCGCGGCATATCGATCGATTTGGGCTTCGCCCATTTCGACCTCCCCGACGGCACGCAGGCGGGAATCGTCGACGTCCCCGGACACGAGCGTTTCATCCGCAACATGCTCGCCGGGGCGCACGGCATCGACCTCGTACTCTTCACCGTCGCCGCGGACGACGGCGTCATGCCGCAGACCGAGGAGCATCTCGACATCGTGCACCTCCTCGGCGTTAAACAGGCGATCTTCGTCGTGACGAAAGCCGATCTCGTGTCGCCCGCGCGCATTCGCGACGTCGAAGAAGAGATCGGGATCCTCACTTTCGGCACGGCGCTCGAGAATTCGCCGATGATCCCTTTCTCCGCCGTGACCGGTGAAGGTCTGGCACACGTTCGCGAGGAGATCATCCGCCGGCTGCAGCAAGTCGGCCGCACGGCGCCTAAAGGTTATTTCCGGCTGCCGGTCGATCGCGCTTTCATTCTGCAAGGCCACGGGGTCGTCGTGACGGGCACGGCGCAGAGCGGTTCGGTGAAAACCGGCGATCATTTACGCGCGCTGCCGGGCAATCAGACTTTCCGCGTCCGCAGCATCCAGGTGCACAACCGCGCGATGGAAGCCGCCGGCTGGGGCCAGCGCGTCGCGCTCAATTTGGCGGGTCTCGAGAAGGCCGCCGTCGAGCGCGGACACGTGATCTGTCACGAAAAGCTTACGCGCACGACCGAGCGCTTCGACGCGTGGCTCGAGGTCCGGCCGGCGGCGGCGAAAGGCATCAAAAATCACCAGCGCGTCCGGATTCATCTTGGAACCGCCGAGCGCCTGGGAAAGCTCATCCTTCTCGGCGCGAAAGACAAGCTCGAGCCGAAGGAAAGCGGCTTCTGTCAAATCGCTCTCAGCGAGCCGCTGCTCGCGCTTCGCGGCGACCGGTTCATCGTCCGCGATGAGACTGCGCGGCGGACGCTCGGAGGCGGAACGCTTGTCCATCCTTGGCCCAGCAAACACAAGCGCGGCGAAGCGGACCTCGAACCGAGACTCCGTTCGCTTCTGAGCGACGACATCCCCCAATTGATCGAGCGGTTCATGGAGGAGAGCGAGGAGTTCGCGCCGCCGATCGACGAGATTTATCAATTCTTGAATCTTCGCGAAGAGGAAGTACGCGACTGGATCGGCCGCGTGCCGAACCTCATGTCGATCAGCGCCGAAGGCGAAAAGCTTTACACGACGAAAAACAAGTGGCGGCGGCTGCAAGAGAAAGTCTCCGCCGCGCTCGCGGAACATCACGCGGGCCATCCGCTCGCCCCGGGAATGGACATGGAAGAGCTGCGCGCGAAGCTGCCCTACGCCATCGGTCCAAGGCTGTTTCGCGTAGTCATTGAGGTGCTGGAGAAGGAAAAGGTCCTCAAACGCGAAGGCAACGTCTTGAGTCTCCCCGGGCATCGCGTTCGCCTCGGCGCGGACGAGCAATCGGTCACGGAAAAGATCAAGCGGCTTCTAGGCGCCGACCCGCTTGCGCCGCCCGACCTCCGCCAGGTCGAAAAGGAGCTGGGATCAGATCGCGGGAAAATAACCGAGATCGTACGCGTTATGGAGCGCGAAAAGGCGGTCGTGCGGGTATCGACGGATCTCTACTATCTCGCCGATTGCGTTGACAAGGTCCGGACCCTTCTATATAAATATCTCTCCGAAAACGGCGAGATAACGGCGGCCGGCTTTCGCGATCTTTTGGGTTCCAGCCGCAAGTACACGATAGCCCTCCTTGAATATTTCGACCGCGAAGGGATTACCGTCAGAGTCGGAGATTCCAGGCGGCTTAAGTCGCCGTCAGCGGCGAGACCGGGCTCGCCCCGATAAGCAGTTGTCCCAATCCCGCTGCGGACGGCTATAAGTGACGGGTACGATGAGATTAATGGATAAACGCAAGGCAGTGCGTCTGACGCGACACGTCGCCGCCGCCGGTTGAGCCGCCAAGCTCGGCCCGGCCGACCTGTCGCAAGTATTGCACAGCCTTCCGAAATTCGATCATCCGGACTTGATCGTGGGAACCGAGACTTCCGACGACGCCGGCGTATTCCGTGTTCGACCCGATCTCGCGATCGTCAACACGGTCGACTTCTTCACCCCGATCGTCGACGACCCTTACACGTTCGGCCAGATCGCCGCGGCGAACGCCCTGAGCGACGTCTATGCGATGGGCGGCGAGCCGAAGACCGCGATGAACATTGTCTGCTTTCCAAAAGGAAAGCTGGACATGAAAGTGCTGGCCGAAGTTTTGAAGGGCGGCGCCGATAAAGCCCACGAAGCCGATGTAACCATCGTCGGCGGCCACAGCATCATCGATCCGGAAATCAAGTATGGAATGGCGATCACCGGCGTTATCCACCCCGACAAAATTCTCCGGAATGTCGGCGTTCAAGTCGGCGACACTATCGTCCTGACGAAACCTCTCGGAACAGGGATCATCACGACCGCGCTGAAAAAAGGCAAAGCGCTAAAAGGCGCCGTGCAGGAAGCCGTCGCCTCCATGTCCGAGCTCAATAAGACGGCATCGAAAATCATGCGCGGCTATCCGGTGCATGCGTGCTCGGACGTCACGGGCTTCGGCCTTCTCGGCCATATGCTGGGGATGGCGAGCGGCAGCAGCGTGACGGTTATCCTAGAATCGGCAAAGCTGCCGCTCCTACGGCGCGCGCGCCATCTGGCGGAAAAGGGCTACCTCACCGGCGGCTGTAAGAGAAATCGCGAATACCTGCAAGATAAGATCACGATCGACCCTTCCATACGGGAGGGCCTGGTAGAGCTCGCCTACGACCCACAGACTTCCGGCGGATTGCTCATCGCGTTGCCGCAAAAATCGGCGTCCAAATTGGTAGCGGAACTCCAGGCCGCGGGACTCAAAAATGCCGCCGCGATCGGCTATGCCACGTCACTGCAAAAGGCCTGGGTTAGACTGGTATAGCGTTCGAGTGGCGGTTGCGACGACGGCGCCGCCAGCACTTGCGCTGCAGGCGCTGGCGAGTGCGTTTTTAGTCTCGTTTTTCCTTTCTGCCGTCACGTGCGCCGGCGAACAACCGCCGCCGGCTTCCTCCCCGGCATCGCCGGCAAATCCGGCGATTTCGCCCGGCGGCTTTGTCGGACAGGCCGTTCAGATCAACAACGCTCCGGCGGCCGAGATCAAGAAAGTCCTCCTGTCTATGGCGACTCCGGGCGGGGCTGTCCTCGATCAGCCCGGCGGTAAATCGTTGATGATCGTGGACACTCCCGAAAACAACCGCCGCCTCAATGAGATCAAGGACGCGCTGGATGTTCCCGCGTTCGCTAATGCGCGTTTGAATGCCTATCAGCCGCGAGGATTATCGGGAGAGGAACTTGCGCGGGAAATCAACGAGCTTCAGCAAAACGGCTTGCTCTCATCCGCGGGGCCAAGCGGGATTTATGTTGCAGCGTTGCCGGGGAGTAACGTCCTTTTGGCGATCTGCAGGGATGAGGCGGCTTGGAGCGCCGCGCGAGCATCGCTCGAAAAGCTCGACCGACCCGCCGCCTCACGCCGGCAAGTCTACGTCTATCCGCTGGAATCTGCGGAAGAGGCCGCCAAAACAGCCGCGATGGCTTTGGCAAAATCAACCGAAAAGAAGGATTCCGCCGCTCCCGGGCGGCGTTTCGAAATAGCCTTTGACCCGCCGACGCGCTCACTGATCGTTTACGCCACCCCGGCGGAATTTCAGGAGGTTAAATACCGCCTCAATCCCGACGCGGCTTTAGACCTTTTTAAACAGCGGCTCGCGGCGATTGCACAGGAATTCGCCGCCGCGCAGCCACCTCCCTCGCCCTCGCCTAGGCGGCCCGACAGGTCCGCTTTTTGACCATTTCCTGACCGGTTTTCTCCGGTCTTTTCTTAACCAAATTCAGGTAAATACCTGATACCGAAACCTTGTCTTTTCCGGTATTTACCGCAAAAACTATGGCCACGAGTCTTGACAAGAGTTACGTTAGGTGAAGAAACTGCTTGAGGAGGAGGTACAGCATGGCCGAGGCTAATCCCCACCCCGTGCCGATTCAAAAAGTCGGCGGCCCCGAATCGACCGCGGTGCTGCTGCGCGAACTCGTCGCGCACCTCAGGCAGTCGCGCACCCAGCTCCGCGAAGAGTGGGCGCGCCGCATCACCGAGGCCCAATTGCTGACCGCGATGAGCAAGGAAGAGATCTTCGCCGAAGCCACCGCCGTGTACGACAACTACGTGGATGTTCTGGAGACCGGCGCGGTGGAAGCCCTGCAGGATTACGCCCGCAACCTCTCCGAGCGCATCATCCCCCGCGGCGTCGAGACCCACGAAGTGGTCGGCATCGTCCTGCTTCTCCGCGATGTGCTCGCGCGCTCGCTGTTCGCCAAATACCGCCAGGACTTCGATAAATTGAGCCGTGTGCTCGACGCCTACGAGCCGGCGGCGAACCGCATCGGCAGCACCGTCGCCGTGAGCTTCGTCCAGGAGCGCGAGCGCATCATCCGCGAGCAGCAGGAGGCGATCCGCGAGCTGTCGACGCCCGTCCTGCCCGTGCGCGAGCGGCTCCTCATTCTCCCGATCATCGGCATGGTCGATCCGCTCCGCGCCCGCCAGCTTACCGAGCAGCTGCTGCGCGGCATCCGCACCAACCGCGCGCGCGTGGTCGTCATGGACATCACGGGCGTCCCGGCGATGGACGCGACCGTCGCCAATCACCTCGTGCAGACCGTCGAAGCGTCGCGGCTTTTGGGCGCGACGGTGATCGTCACGGGACTTTCACCGGAACTCGCGCAGACGCTGGTCAACATCGGCGTCGATCTAAGCAAAATGAATACCGTCGGCGACCTGCAGGGCGGCATCGAGGAAGCCGAGCGGCAGCTCGGCTACCGCGTCGTGCCGATGATCGAAGAGCCGCCGCTTCAATCTTAGGAGTGCATGACGTGCAAGTCCCCATTCTCAAACAACGCGATTACTTGATCGCCAGCATTCAGGCGGCGCTCACCGACGCGGACCTTTTGCAGCTCCGCGACGCCCTCGTAAGCCAGGTGGGCACCTATCGCTCGCGCGGCGTTATCGTCGACGTGACCGCGCTCGACGTCATGGACTCCTTCGCCGTCCGCACGCTCCGCGACCTCGCGCACATGATTCGCCTGCGCGGCGCCGAGACCGTCATCGTCGGCATTCAACCGGAAGTCTCTTTCGCCATGGTTCAACTGGGGCTCACGCTCGAGGGCGTCTCCACCGCGCTCGACCTCGAAGAAGGGCTCGCGTACCTGGATAAAAAATTAAGGATCACCGCTCCCCCGCCGGTCAAAAGACGAGGCTGATCTTGCACAGCCAAGAAACAACCGTGCCGGTCAACGCCGACATCGACATCGTGACAGCGCGCCAGAAAGGTCGGGAGCTGGCGCGCGACCTCGGCTTCACCTCGACAGACCTCGCGCTGATCGCGACAGCGATCTCCGAGCTTGCCCGCAACATCATCTTGTATGCGAACAGCGGCGAGATCGTCTTGAGCGTGGTCGAAAACGGCACGCGCCGCGGTCTCAAGGTCGTCGCGCGCGACGACGGTCCCGGCATTCCCGACATTGAGCGCGCGCTCGAGGAGGGGTTCAGCACCTCGCGGAGCCTGGGCCTCGGGCTTTCCGGCGTCCGTCGACTTATGGACGAGTTCGACATCGTCTCGGAGGTGGGCAACGGCACCACCGTGACGGTGAAGAAGTGGAGGCTGTGACCGCCGGTGATCGAGTGGGGGGTTGCACACGCCGCATTGGCCGGCGAGCCTGAATGCGGCGACAGCCATGTGGTCAAAGCATTTCCAGGCGGCGCTCTCGTGGCCGTCCTGGACGGCATCGGCCATGGCGCCGAAGCCTGCCGCGCCGCCGAAACGGCGGCCGGCATTCTTGCGGAGCGTCCGGAGGAGAGCATCGTCTCGCTCGTCAAGCGCTGCCATGATGCGTTGCGTGGAACGCGCGGAGTCGTAATGAGCCTGGCTTCATTCAATTTCGCCCAGCGCATGATGGCATGGTGCGGCGTCGGCAACGTCGAAGGATTGCTCGTGCGCTCGGAGGCCGTTAATCCGCCGCGAGAGTCGCTGCTGCTTCGCGCAGGCGTTCTCGGCCACCAGCTGCCCGCGCTGCATTCGGCCGTCGTGCCCGTTGTTCCGGGGGACACGCTGATTTTTACCACCGACGGCATCCGCCACAGCTTCGATTCGAGCCGTCAATACGACCAGGCGCCGCAGAAGATCGCCGATCACATCTTGACGCAGGATTCCAAGGGAACCGACGATTCGCTCGTCCTGGTCGCGCGTTATATGGGAGCCAACGGCAAACGGGGATGAAACCATCCGTGCAGAACGCATTGCAGGAAGAATACGCCTCCGCGCTGAAGAGCTACCTCGTCCATCCCGGCGAGGACGGGCTGCACCGGGCCTACGCTGTCGGACGACAGGCGCTCGCCGAAGAATTAGGGCCGCTGGAAATGGCGCTGCTGTACCACGACGCGCTCTCGAACCTGCTCCCCGACTCGGGCGAGCAGACGATACAGGTGCTGAAGGAAGCCAAGAACTTTTTCGTGGAGAGTCTCACGCCATTCGAGATGGCCTATCGCGGCTTTCACGACGCGACCAGCGCGCTGCGCCGGCTGAACGAGAAGCTCGAAGACGAAGCCAAGCGCATCGCCCACTCGATTCATGATGAGGCGGGACAATTTCTCGCATGCGTCCATATCGCGCTCGAAGAGGTCGCCCGCGAACTGCCGCCGAAGTCGCGACGACATCTCGAAGAGATTCGCCAGCTTCTGAACCAGGTCGAAGGCCAGTTGAGGCGGCTATCCCACGAGCTGCGCCCGACGATCCTCGACGACCTCGGACTTTTGCCTGCGCTCGAATTTCTCGCCGAAGGCGTTTCCAAGCGCTCCGGCGTTCCGATCGCCGTCGAAGGCGAGCGCGGCGCGCGGCTTCCATCCGCGATCGAGACGGCCTTCTACCGCGCGGTTCAGGAGGCGCTCAATAACGCCTCGAAGCACGCGCAGGCGGGCGGCGTCACAGTGCGCGTCAAACGCAGCGACAAATCGGTCGTCTGCTCGGTGCGCGACGACGGCGTAGGTTTCGATACGTCCGCCATGCTCGCCAGAAAAGGCAACCGCGGCCTCGGGCTGCTCGGGATTCGCGAGCGCGTCGCCGTGCTCGGGGGCACGGTTCAAATTAATTCGGCTCCGGCACAGGGAACAGAAATTATCATAACGGTGCCTTTAGAGGCCTAAAGGCAACGAGGAGGTCACAATGAGGATGCGATTGTTGTTAGCGGAAGATCATCTCATGTTCCGCCAGGGATTGAAGGCGGTGCTCGAACGCGAGAACCTCGAGGTCGTGGGAGAGGCGTCCGACGGACACGAGGCGATCCGTCTGGCGCGAACCCTTCATCCGGACGTTGCGGTTCTCGACCTCGCGATGCCCAACCTCAACGGGCTCGACGCGGCGCGCGAGATCATTCAAAGTTCGCCGAAGACCAAGACGATCCTGCTGACGATGCACACCGAGGACCAATACGTCATCGAGGCGCTCCGCGCCGGCATTCGCGGCTACGTCTTGAAGTCGCAGGCGACACCGGATCTCATACAGGCGGTGCAGGAAGTGTATCGCGGAACGGTCTACTTGAGCCCGGGCGTCTCGCGCGCGCTCGTTGAAGCGTATCTGTCCAAGACCCATCTGCCGTCCGATCCCCTGACGCCGCGCGAGCGCCAGGTCCTGCAGCTCGTCGCCGAGGGCAAGACCACCAAAGAGATCGCCGTGGTCCTCGGCGTGAGCGTCAAGACCGCCGAGTCGCATCGCACCCGTCTCATGGAAAAGCTCGACGTGCACGAGACCGCGAGTCTTGTGCGCTACGCCATTCGGACCGGTCTGATCCAACCTTGATTTAGGGCCGGACGCGCGCGTTTTTTTCCGACGGGCTGGAGTTCTCGAGCTCCAGCCCGTCTTTTTTTGCTGATTTTGTCCAGCGTTACGTCGCTCAAGTAATTTCTGGCGTAAACTTCAGGGTTTACCTGATTGTTGTCGCTACGCCCTCCCTTTATACCTGGTTATCATGTCTGTGAACGTACTGCTCGTTGATGATGATGCAGGTTTCCGCAGGGCTGTGAGACGGTTGTCGGAGAAGGAAAACACTTTCAATCTCATCGGCGAGGCTGAAAACGGCGAACAAGCGCTTCGTCTCGATTACGAGCTCCAGCCGGAAATCATCTTTATGGACATCACCATGCCCAGATTGAACGGCCTGGAGGCGACGCGCCGAATCAAGGCGCGGCGTCCCGACGTGAAAGTGATCATTCTTTCCGTTCACGAAGAAGAGGCCTATCGGCGCGCCGCGACGGAAAGCGGGGCCGACGGGTTCGTCCTTAAGAAAACTATCCTCAGTGATCTTCACTCAACGATGAGAAGGGCGCATGTGAACGCATGAGGCCGCTTTCCGGCTTCGCGCGTCGAGAGGCGGTCGCATAGAATAGCGTCGCTGCATGAACGATAAAGACCTAAAATTGTTGCGCCGCGGGACTCCGACGGCGCCGATGCGCACGCTGCGGGCCGGGACGATCGAAATCAACCTCCAGCGCTCCTCCCTCACCGTCAACGGCAAGCCCATCAAGCTGACGACCAAGGAATTCGAGCTGCTGCGCGAGCTGATGGAGACGCGGGGCGAAGTTTTGAGCCGCGAATTTCTGCTCGAAAAGATCTGGGGCTACGGAAAGGCCTCCGAAGTCGACTCCCGGACGATCGACGTCCACATTCAGCGTTTGCGCCAGAAACTCGGGCCCGAAGGCGGCCATATCCTCACCGTAAAGAACGTCGGGTACCGCTTCGACATCTTCTACAACTGGATTAAGTTCGGCTCATAACATCGCATCAGGTTTTTTTTCCTCTCGAATCAGGCGATCACTGGGTTGTGTACCTGCCGGCGCAACTTACAATCGCCTGGTGAAGAAACGCGATCGTAAGAGCGCCGACGGCTTCACGCTCCACGGCCTCCCGCCCCGAAAGTCCCACCTTCAGCTCCTGACGTTTCAGCGCGGCGAAGCCCGCGTGCCGATCAACGGCAGCTCCGACATCGTCGCGGCGCGGAAGATGGGGACGCAGTTCGCTTCACGGCTCGGATTTTCCGCGACCGAAGTCGCGCTCATCGCCGCAATTGTCTCCGAGGTCGCGCGCATCATCACGCACGGCGCGGATCGCGGCTCGCTCACTTTCTCCGTCGTCGAGAATGGCGCGCGGCGCGGCCTCGAGGTTGTCGTTCGCCAAGGCATGCCGTCCCGCGCGGAGCCGGCGGCCGATGAGCTCTCATTGGTCGGCAAGCTTATGGATGAATTCACCATCGTCAGTGCCGAAGAGAACGGCATGACCGTCAGACTAAAGAAATGGCGGCAATGATAACGATCGATAACGACCGAGGTAAACATGAAGAAAAATATTCTCGTTGAAGACCGTCCGCCCGTTGAGAGCGAAGCTCTCCTTCTCTTCGCCCTTCCGCTCGCCGTCGCGCTGCTCGCAGGCATCACGATCGGCGTCATGCTCTGGTAATACTGCTCGTAAAATTTTACGGCGAAAACATCCCGCCATCGACACCCCGAACAGCCCCAATGGGCATAGCCTAAGTGTCGGGATTGTCGTCATTATGCGCTCATAGCGGCGGAATTAATAATATCCCGGGATTTCCCGTAGTCGCTTCAGGAATTTTCTACAAGCATCTACATGATTCTCCCTCTTACCGTAACCGGAGCCCCACTTTATACTCCAATCATTCTGCCGCGCGCTTACCCAGTTGAATCTGGGGGATGCCGCGCGGGAGAGGAAGCGCGGCGTAAGGAGGTCCGTCCATGCTGAAGCAAGTCGAGTTACAGGGAAAGCGATTCGAGTTCTGCTCGATCGATGGCGGACGCACGTGGTCCAGCGATCCGCGCGCGTTGGTCGCATACCGGCGGCGGCGTGAGCGCGCAGGCGCCGATCTTCGAAAAAGTTTCGAACATATCGTCGACGACGTTGCCGAGCCGGAACCGGATTCCATCTGCGAGGTCAACGTGCAGTCCGACAAATGAACGGCGATCGAGACCGGCGCGATCCGGCCGCGTAGGAAGCGAGAGTACCCCGTGCTGGTTGCGGGGAGATACCGAGCCCGCCACCTGGAAAGCGGGCGCAAAATTAACGGCAGCATTAGTTGGATCGGTTCCTCCCGCCGAGCGGGTTGAGAACCGAAGGGGGCGAAGCCTTGCCAGTCGATGTGAAAGCAGATGAGGAGCGGCTGCTCTGGCAGATCGAGGAAGACGAAGAGGGCGCGATTGTTGGAGAAGCTAAATGGCACGCCCTTTGGACTCGCAGTCACTTCGAACAAATCGTACACGATCAGCTGCAAGCCAAAAATTTCGAGATGTTCCTGCCGAAGATCAACATCTGGTCGCGGCGCGGCGGTCTGCGCTGCTTGACCCAGGTGCCGCTTTTTCCGGGCTATCTTTTTATTCGCCATGCCATCGACAAACACAGCCATAACGAGATCTGCAAGACGCGAGGTCTAGTGCGGATTCTCGGCGAGCGTTGGGACAGACTCGCCTCGATTCCCGAGAAGGAGATCGAAGGCATAAAAAGAGTTCTCGACAGCCGCCTACATGCCATGCCCCACGCCTATGTCCGCGAGGGGCAGCGGGTCCGCATCAGCCGCGGCCCTCTGAAGGACGTCGAAGGCATGCTTCTGAAAATCAAGCCGGAAAAAGGCCTCTTTGTTGTCTCCGTCGATCTGCTCCAGCGCAGCGTCGCCGTCGAGATCGACTGCACGCTCATCGTTGCCGCTTGAGCGCGGAAGAAAAGGAAAGCTTCTTTATGGACGAACTTGAAAAAACCGGCGGCGCCGAACGCTTCTGGGCGATTTGGCAGCGGCGCAAAGGGCTCGCGATCACCGCGTTCGCCGCCGCGTTCGCGCTTTTGGTCGGAATCGCCGTCTTTCTTCCCGATATGTACACCTCGACGGCGACCGTGCTCGTCGACCAGGATCAGCTGGGCTCTCTCGTCCGCCCCACGGGGGCCAACGATGCCGACGTGCGGCAGCAAACGGTGGAGATGCGGCTCCAAACGATCAACCAGCAGGTCTTGAGCCGCGCCAGGCTCCAGGAAGTGATCGAGCGCCTTAACTTGTATCCGACCGATCGCGCGCGCGTTCCCATCGAAGAGCTCACCGAGCGGATGCGGCGCGACATCCGTCTCGATCTCAAGAATATCGAGCAGGAGCCCGGCAAACGATCCACGATCGCCTTCAACGTAAGCTACCGCGCGCGCGATCCGCGCACGGCGGCGCTCGTCGCGAACGCGCTGGCTTCGTTCTTTGTCGATCAGAACTGGCGCACGCGCGGCCAGCAGGCGACCGAGACGGCGGCCTTTTTCAAGGCGCAGCTCGACGACATGAAAAAGCAGATGGACGACAAAGAGCGGCGCCTCGCGAGCATGGGACGACTCGGGCCCGGCGGCGCGCCCGAATACCTCATTCCCTACGAGCGTCTCGGCGATCAGCTGCGCCTCAATATGGAACGGATTGCGCGGCTCAGCGATCGTAGGGAAGCGATCACGAAACAGCTTTCCGAGCTCGATCCGGGGGGCGATCCGCGGCAGAAAGCCGAGTACATCGCCAAGCTCAGGCGCGATCTGAACGAAATGCGCACGCGTTTGACGCCCGAGCACCCGGACGTCATCCGCGCCCAGGCCGAGATCGCCGCCATCGAGAGCGGCGCGGCGGACGCGAAGTTCAACGTCAAATCGCGCGGCGACGGCGGCTCGGACCCGACGATCCAAAGACTTCGAAACGACCTCCGCGAAGTCGACGCCGAGATTCAGCGGGCGAAACGCGAAGGCACCCAGATTCAAGGCGGCATCGGCGATTATCAGCGCAGGCTCGAGGCCGCGCGGACGGCGGAGTCGCGCGCGCCCGACGCGGTGCGCGACTATGAGACCACCAAAGAGCTCTACGTCGGCCTTTTGAAAAAATATGCCGACGCCCAGCAGGCGGAGCTGGTCGAGCAGAGCCAGAAAGGCGACCGCTTCCGCATTCTCGACACGGCGCTGCCTCCGAAGGCGCCCTCCGCGCCGAACCGGCTCATCCTCAAGCTGCTCAGTTTTATGCTGGCCCTCGGCTTCGCCGTAGGCGTAGTTCTACTGGCCGAGCGCATCGACACATCGTTCCACTCGGTCGACAGTCTGCGGGGCTTCACGCGCGTGCCGGTGCTGGCGAGTATCCGGCGCATCCAAACCGAGAAGGACCGCTGGCGCGATCGCCGCGCGATCGGGTTCAAACTCGCCGCGGCGACGGCGGTCTTGGCACTTGTCGTCGCCTTCTCTTATTACTTCGCGCGCAACAACGAAGGCGTCGTCTACATGCTGAGCCGCGGCCCGCGCTCAGTTGCAACGTCCGCCCAGTAATCGAGTCGCCCATGTATTTGAACTTCTACGGACTCGAACGAAAGCCTTTCAATCCGACCCCGGATCCGAGGTTTCTCTACCTGACGCCGAGTCATCGCGAGGCACTGGCGCAGATCCTTTACGGGGTCCAGGAGGGTAAAGGCTTTATCGTGCTGACGGGAGAAGTCGGAACCGGCAAGACGACCCTGATCCAGACGCTGCTGCGCCGGCTCGACGAGAAAACCGAGGTCGCCTACATCTTCAATTCGAAGCTGCCGTTCGACGCGCTGGTGGAATACATGCTGCGGGATTTCGGCATCTCGGAAAATTTCTCCTCGATGCCGCAGCGGCTGTTCGCGCTGAACAATTTCTTGATCGAGCGCAGGCGCTCCGGGCAGAACACGGTGCTCATTATCGACGAAGCGCAGAATCTCGATGCGGCGGCGCTGGAGCAGGTCCGCCTGCTGTCGAACTTCGAGACCGCGACGGAAAAGCTGTTGCAGATTTTTCTCGCGGGGCAGCCGGAGCTCCAGTCCAAGCTCGATTTGCCCGAGCTCAGGCAGCTGAAGCAGCGGATCTCGCTGCGCTGCGTCATCCGCCCGCTCACTCCCGACGAAACGCGCGATTACGTCCAGCACCGCCTGCGCATCGCCGGCGGGCGCCGGGTGGATATCTTCAGCGACGCCGCGCTGCAGCGCATCGCGCGCTACGCAAGCGGCATCCCGCGTCTCGTCAATATCGTCTGCGACCACGCGCTTCTTTTCGGCTATGCCGAGCAGAAGCGGCGCATCGATCAGGAAACGATCGACCAGGTGATCGCCTACATCGAACAAGGCGCGCGCCCGCAGCAGGCGCGGAGGAGCCGTTTGGGCGGCGGCTGGTCCCTCGTCAAGGCGCAGTTTCACTGGATTTCCGGAGCGCTGGCAACGCTTCTGTTGCTGGCCTTCGTATTTCTCGCCTTGAGATTCAACGCGATGGAGGATTTCTTCTCGCTGCACGTGGAGAACTATATCGTCGAAGTCCTGCGCTCGGTCTTCAGCATCTTTGCGATGATCACGTGACCGGGGTCGGAACGAAAGCGAGGTCATAAAGAAACCATGAGTAAATTTTTCGAAGCGCTGGAACAAGCGGAGCAGGAGCGGCTCCGGCAGGAGCGCACTGAGCAGCGTCAAAACGGCGAAGCCCGGACGGCCGCCGAGAGCGCCGCGCCTGTCGCCAAGAGTGTCGAGGAGAAGGTCGCGAAGCCGCGGCCGGTTCGCGAGCCCGTCGCGCCGCCGAGATGGACCTTGCACGGGCAAACGCACGCCGGAGCGCTGGAGGATCATCTGGTTACCCTCCTCAGTCCGGCGACGGCCGACGCCGAGCAGTACAAGACGCTCACCTGCGCCGTCGAGGAAGCGCACAGCAACAGCAATTTGAAAGTTGTCGGCATTACGAGCCCAGGCGCGGGCGAGGGAAAAACGCTGACATCGATCAATATGGCGGCGACTCTGGCGCAGACGCCTGAGAACCGCGTTCTGCTCATCGACGGCGACCTTCGCGAGCCTTCGGTCGCGCGGCATTTCGGCCTGGATAATTTCGACGGTCCGGGCTTCATCGAGGCGATTCAGGATCAGGCCCTCAGTCTCCAAGACGTCGAGAGGGCGTTTCCGACGTACAACCTGACGATCGTCACCGCGGGTCAGGCGCTCGAATCGCCGTACGAGGCGCTCAAGTCGCAGCGCGCCGAAGCGCTCATCGAGGAGGCCCGGGGGCGCTACGACTACATCGTGGTCGATACTCCCCCGGTCATCCCCGTTCCCGACTGCCGGGTGATCGCGCGCTGGGTCGAAGGCTTCCTCGTCATCGTGGCCGCGCACCAGACGCCGAAAAAGCTCCTCGAAGAGACCCTGAACGCGCTGGAGCCGAACAAAGTGCTGGGGCTCGTCTTCAACCGCGACGATTTCCCCCTGGCGGATTATTACGGCTACCGCTACGCGTACGGAAATTACGGCCGGCGCAACCGCAGACAAATGAATGAGCGTCTTGTGCGGAAAATGGCGCCGTCCAGACTTTCGGCCGAATCGTGAGGAACACGCCGATATGTCCGCAACGCTGCTCTTGATCGAAGGAAGCTCGATTTTCGGCGCGGTTTACATGGTGCTTGCGGGCTGGATGCACCTGTTGTTCAGGGATTGGAGCCTCGTGCGAATCGCGAGCGAGCAGGCGTTCGGCTTCTCGATCTGCTGCTCCCTCGCTTTTTATTACAACGGCCTTTACAACCTCAGAAACGTCCGGAATTTGGGCGAGATGTCGCCGCGCCTGATTCGTTCGATCCCTCTGGCGCTCCTGCTCCTCGCGCTGCTCTACACATTCTTCCCAGGGAGCAAGATCGCACCGGGCCTGCTGATCCTTAGCGTGCTCGCGGTCGGCGGCGTGCTGCTCGCGCTGCGCGCGGTATTCTACAAGCTGCTGCATCATCGCCCGTTTTCGCACCGCGTCTTGATCCTCGGCACCGGGCCGCTGGCGCAGAAATTGATCCGGCAGATCGAGTCGCAGCCTGCATGCCGCTACCAGATCGCCGGGATCGTCGACGATTCGTCCAACTCCGCCCTATTCGAGGACGAGGCCATTCGCCGCGTTCTCGAGCGCATCGGCTATCCGTACATGGGGCCGCTGCGCCACCTGCGAAAGATCATCGACATGTCCCGGCCCGACCGCATTATCGTCGCGCAGCCCGAAGGGCTGGAGAGCTGCCCGGTGCGTCACATTCTGCTGGAATACCGCCCGCGCGGTGTCGTGATCGAGGACGGCGTCGAGGTTTACGAGCGCATGACAGGTAAAATCGCCATCGAGTGGCTGAAGCCCGAGACGCTGCTTTTCTCCAAGGACTTCCGCCGCTCGCGCTTCGACGAGGGGCTCGCCCGCGTCACGAGCTTTATCATCGCGGTTCTCGGCCTGATCTTTTTCGCTCCCTTTTTTCTTCTCGTCGCGCTGGTGATCAAGCTCGATTCGCGCGGACCCATACTCTTCATCCAGGAGCGGATCGGAAGAAACGGCAAGCCCTTCAACCTCCTCAAGTTCCGCACGATGCATCCGGCGGAGGAAGAGACTTCCGAATGGGCGCGCGACAACGTCGACCGCATCACGCGCGCCGGAAAATGGCTGAGGAAATTCCGTCTCGACGAACTGCTCCAGTTCTGGAACGTCTTCAAGGGCGACATGAATCTCGTCGGCCCGAGGCCGCACCCGGCATCCAACTTCGCGATGTTCGTTCTCGTATCGCGCAACGCGCCGGAGTGCGGACAGCCGATTCCCTATTATGCGCTGCGCTCGATGGTGCGGCCGGGAATCACCGGCTGGGCGCAGATTCGCTACCGCTACGCCAACGGCCTCGATGAAGAGATCGAGAAGATGCGCTACGATCTCTACTATATCAAGCACATGTCGTTCTATTTCGACGTGCGCATTCTCTGCCAGACGATCAAGGTGGTGCTCTTCGGCCAGGAATCGCGCGACGAAGGCGCCGAAGCCGCCGCCGCCGAGCCGAGCGAGCAGTTCGGCAGCGCCGCCTGATTCAAAATCCCGCCTCCCGATAGAAATGCCGCAACCGCGGCCTCAATCACTCCGAGCGTTCGACGACCTTGGAAAATCGTAACATGGCCCGCACCTCCACCCTCGGGTGGTGGCGTCCCGAAGGGGCGCAGGAAGCCGCGCCGACGGCTACGGCACGCGCGAGCGGCGGCGCGCTCCCCTTCTGGATGCTGATGGCATTTACCGTTTTCATGATGCTCGCGCCGCAGGACTTTTTCCCGGCGCTCGAGGGATTGAGACTGCCGCTCGCGGTGGCGATTCTCGCCACGGCGGCTTACGTGTGGGACCGCATCGTTCATAGCGTACCCTTCGCCTTCGCCGCGCGCGAGTTCTGGCTCATCGCCCTGCTCACGGGTTGGGCCGTCCTCACGGCGCCGCTGTCCTACGATCCGAAGGGCAGCTGGACCTTCTTGCTCAACTCCTACGGCAGAACGATCGCGGTGTTTTGGCTCGTGAGCAATGTCATCAATACCGGCGAGCGGCTGCGCCGCGCATTTTGGGCGCTGACATTGATCGCCCTGCCGCTCGCGCTCACGGCGATCGAGCATTACGTTACCGGCGCATTTACCGAAACCGGCGGCCGCATCGCGGGCTACGACGCCCCGCTCACGGGAAATCCCAACGACCTCGCGCTGATGCTCAATCTCATTCTGCCGCTCAGCATCGCGCTGCTCATGCTCGCGCGAAAAGTTTCCGCCCGCCTGCTGCTGCTGGCCGGGATCGCGCTGTCGGCGGCGGGGGTCATCATCACGTTCTCGCGCGGCGGATTTCTCACGCTGGCCACTCTGCTGTTTGTGTACGTCTGGAAGCTGCGCGCGCGCCCGCAGCGGCGCTGGGTCTGGGGCCTGATCGGCGTCATACTCATCTGCATTCCTCTCGTCGGGCCGTCCTACATGGACCGGCTGTCGACGATCACCAACATCGAGGCCGATAAGTCGGGGTCGGCGCAGGAGCGCTGGGCGGACATGACGGCAGCCGCGGCGTTCACGATCGATCATCCGCTCATCGGCGCCGGCATCGGCCAGAACCAGCTCGCCGTCCAGGAAGAGCGGGGCCCCGACGGCGGCCTGGTCCACAACGTCTATCTGGAGTACGCCGCGGAGCTCGGCTTGATCGGGCTCGCGATTTTTCTGCTGTTCTACTTCTCAAGCGTCAAATCCGCCGCGTCGGTGCAGCGCCGCGCGGCCAAGGAGGGAGACGTGGAGATGTCTACCATGGGGGAAGCGATTCAATTCAGCCTGATCGCCTTCGGCGTCGCCGCGATGTTCCATCCCGTGGCGTATCACGTTTACCTCTATTACTTCGCCGGCCTCGCCGTGGCCGCCAAAAACGCCTTCGAAAGCCGACAGGACAGCGCATGGAAACGAGTAAAATAAAAATCCTGAAGTTCCTCACGAGCTTCGACATCGGCGGCACCGAGCGGCACGTAGTCAATTTGCTGCGCGGCCTCGACCGGTCGAAGTTCGACGTATCGATGGCGTGCCTGCGCAGACAGGGGCCGTTTTTGAAAGACATCGAGCGGCTCGACATCCCCGTCGAAGAGTACAGCCTGGGGAGCTTCCGCAGCCGCAAGGCGGCTCGGGAGCTGCTCCGCTGCGCGCGCTGGATTCGCGCCAACGGCGTTCAGATCGTGCATACGTATGGATTTTATTCGAACGTCTTCGGCATTCCGGCGGCGAAGCTCGGCGGCGCGCCGTACGTGATCGCGTCGATCCGCGACACGCTCGAGTTCCCGCCCGTGCAAAGCGGCGTGCATAAGCTCGTGTGCCGCTTCGCCGACGCGATCTTCGTCAACGCCGACGTGATCCGTCAGGGTCTCATCGCCAAGGGCTACAACGGCGCCAAAATCAGGGTCGTCAAAAACGGCGTCGATCTCTCGCGCTTCGCGCGCAAAGACGAGAGCGGCAAGCTGCGCCAGGAATTCGGGCTCTACCCAACGGCGCCGTTGATCGTGGTCCTTTCGCGTCTCAGCAAGGTGAAAGGCATCGATTATTTCCTCGAAGCCGCCGCGACGGTCGCCAAGCGCTTCGAGGAAGCGCGGTTTCTCATCGTCGGCGATTTCAAAGACGACCCCGCCTACAAGGCGACGCTCAAGCGCCAGGCGATCCGCTTGGGCCTCGGCCGCCGGGTCATTTTCACGGGCTTTCGGCTGGACGTGCAGGACATCCTGTCGGAAGCGACGATGTCCGTCCTGCCGTGCCACGCCGGCGAAGGGTTGTCCAACGCGATTCTCGAGGCGATGGCCATGGGATTGCCGGTCGTGGCGACGACCGTCGGCGGCAATCCCGAGCTCGTCGCCGACGGCAGGACGGGGATTCTGGTGCCGCCGCGCGATCCCGGCGCGCTGGCGAACGCGGTGTCGCTGCTGCTCGCCGATCCGCGCAAGACGCAGGCGTTCGGCGCGGCCGGCAAGCAGCGCGTCGAGACGGAATTCTCGCTCGAGCGCATGGTGCGCGACACGGAACAACTCTACCTCCGCGCACTCAACCGCGATATCGGCCAGCCCGAAAAGGATCGCGAAGCCTATCCCGAGGCGGCGGTCGAAAACGGCCGCCGGCGTTACCGCAAAATCGACTTCCCGCCCGTCCGCTAAGCGCATGGAGATCCCCATGAACGAAACGGGTGCTGATAACGTCAACGGCGCGGCCGCGCCGATCGCGGCGCCGGCGGCGCGGCCGGCGGTGGAAATCTTCTCGACCTGCCCCGAATCGAGCCGCGCCGCGCCGGAGCTCTATCGCCAGCAGGTGATCGATGTTGCGCGCTGGAGCGACGCGGCGGGCTGCCGCGGCATTCTCGTCTACTCGGACAACTCGCTCCTCGATCCGTGGCTGCTATCGCAGATCATCATCGAGAACACGAGCGCGCTCTGCCCGCTCGTCGCCGTGCAGCCGATTTACATGCATCCGTATACGGTCGCGAAGATGGTCGCCACCTTTGCGCAGCTCTATCGCCGGCGCATCTATCTCAACATGATCGCCGGCGGCTTCAAAAACGATCTGACCGCATTGAACGACTCGACGCCGCACGACGAGCGCTACGACCGGCTGGTGGAATACACGCTCATCATCAAGCGGCTGCTCGCGGGCGAGACGGTTAGCTTCGAGGGAAAATTTTATCGCATCGACAAGCTGAAGCTCTCGTCCGCGCCGCCGCCGGAGCTGTTTCCGGGTATCTTCATCTCCGGCTCGTCGGACGCCGGCATGGCGGCCGCGCTGGCGATCGGCTGTACCGCGATCAAGTATCCGCGGCCGCCGTGGGAGGAAGACTCGGTTCTGGCCTGCGGCACCGAGTGCGGCGTCCGCGTCGGCGTGATCGCGCGCGAGCGCGAAGACGACGCTTGGGCGTTCGCCTACCGCGAGTTTCCCGAAGACCGCAAGGGCCAGCTCACGCGCCAGCTCGCCACGAAGGTCTCGGATTCTCTATGGCACCGACAGCTCGCGGGTCTGGAAAAAGCGTCCGAGCGCAGCCCCTATTGGCTGGTGCCGTTCCAAAACTACAAGACCATGTGCCCGTATTTAGTGGGGAGCTACGACACCGTCGCCGCCGAGATCGCGCGCTATCTCGCTTCCGGCTACACGACGTTCATCCTCGACATTCCCCGCGGCGCCGACGAGCTCAATCACAGCCGCATCGCCTTCGACCGCGCGCTTCGACCGCTCGCATGATTCGCCTCCTGCACAACTGGACAACGCTCAGCGCCGAGCGCGCGCCGGAGAGCGTCGCCGTCGTCATGGACGGCCAGGCGATCACCTACGGCGAGCTCGAACGGCTGTCCAATCAGCTCGCGCGCGGCCTGAAGGACGCCGGCTGCGCGCGAGGCGACCGGGTATGCCTTCTGTCGCCGAAATCGCTCGACGCGATCGTCGCGATCCTCGGCATCATCAAAGCCGACTGCACCTTCGTCCCGCTCGATCCGCAGTCCCCCGCCGCGCGCCAGCGGAAGATTATCGAGAGCTGCGAAAGCCGCTGCCTGCTCGCCGGCGGAAACGCCGCGGCGCTGCTCGACGAAATTTTCGCCTCAGGCGCGTTCGCGTTCCCACTGTCGGTCGTCGGCCTCGGCAGCGCGCGGATCGACGGCCCGCACTGCCGCGCGGCGTTCTCCGCGGCGGATTTCTCGACCTATTCGAGCGCACCGCTCGACTGTCGCAACGAGAGCGGCGATCCCGCTCACATTCTGTTCACTTCCGGCTCGACGGGGACTCCCAAAGGGGTCGTCATCACGCACGCCAACGTCATCCGCTTCGTCGAGTGGGCGAAAGAGTATTTTCACATCGCTGCCGGCCGGCGCAATTCGTGCCATTCGCCGCTTCACTTCGACCTCTCGACTTTCGACATCTACGGCACCTTCGCGGCGGGGGCCGAGCTGCACCTCGTGCCGCAGGAAGCGAATCTCCTGCCGCACAAGCTGGCCGAGTTCATCCGCCGGTCGGAGCTGACGCAGTGGTTTTCCGTTCCGTCGATCCTGAATTATATGGCGAAATTCGATGTCGTCGAAGACGACGACTTTCCCAAGCTGCGCGAGCTGCTTTGGTGCGGCGAGGTTTTTCCCACTCCGGCGCTGATCTACTGGATGCGGCGCCTACCCCATGTTCGCTTTACGAATCTCTACGGCCCGACCGAGGCGACGATCGCGAGCAGCTACTACACGGTGCCGGCATGCCCGGTCGACGAGAGAAGCCCGATACCTATCGGCACCGCGTGCCCGGGCGAGTCTCTGCTGGTGCTGGACGAAAGCTTCAAGCGCACGCCCGCGGGCGAAATCGGCAACCTCTACATCGGCGGCGTCGGCCTGAGCCCGGGATACTGGCGCGACGAGGAAAAGAACCGCGCGGTTTTCCTGCAAAATCCGTACAGCGACGACCCTTCGGATCGCATTTATAAGACCGGCGACCTCGCGTCGCTGGGCGAAGACGGCCTCGTCTACTACATCGGCCGCGCCGATTTTCAGATCAAGAGCCGGGGCTATCGGATCGAGCTCGGCGAGATCGAGTCGGCGCTCCACTCGCTCTCGGGCCTTCACGAATGCGCCGTCGTCGCCGTTTCCGTCGACGGCTTCGAAGGCGCGCGGATCTGCTGCGCCTACGCGCCGCGCGCCGGATACACGATCGCGCCGCTCATGTTGCGCAGGGAATTGAGCCGTCTCGTCCCTTCGTACATGCTGCCGACCCACTGGCTCGCCTTCGGCTCGCTGCCGAAAAACGCCAACGGAAAAATCGATCGCCCGAAGCTCGTGGAGGAGTTCAAAAATCATGAAGCCCCTGCCGCTTGAGGGTGGCGTGGACGAGTCGATTGCGGCGGCGCCGTCATTGTGCGACCGGATCGCCGGTGTTTTTTCGCAAAAGCTCCATATCGAGGTGCCCTCGATGGAGACGGACCTGATGGAGACGGGCATCCTCGATTCGCTGACGCTGGTCGAGCTGCTGTTTCACATCGAGCAGGAGCTGGGGCTGAAGATTTCTCTGGAAACGCTCGACCTCGATCATTTTCGCTCGATCGCGCGCATCGCCGCCTACCTCGCGTCGCAAAACGGCGCGCGCCGGAACGGCGGCGGCGCGAGCTGAAAGCCATGGGAACCGTAAGGACGTTTGTGGAAGACGACATCCCGCAGGTCGCCGACTTGCATCGCAAAGTCTTCCAGACCGGCGACACGCTTTCGCTCGAGCTGCAGCGCGCGTACCGGTCCTACCTGACGCGGATTTTCCTGCGCCATCCGTGGCGCGATCAGTCCGGCATCGCCTCGCTCGTGTACGAGGAACGTCCCGGCGAGGTCGCCGGCTTTCTCGGGGTCGTGCCCCGGCCCATGTCCCTGAACGGCCGGCCGGTGCGTGCGGCGATCAGCTCGCAGTTCATCGTGGACCCCGCCCGGCGCTCCACGCTCGCGGCGATTAAGCTGCTGCAGGCGTTCATCAACGGTCCGCAGGATCTTTCCATCGCCGATGAGGCGAATGATGCATCGCGCAAGCTGCTCGAAAGCCTCGGCGGCAGCACGGCGCTGCTCTACAGCCTCTATTGGTTCCGCATCCTGCAGCCGGCGCAGTTTCTTCTCTCGCGCGCCGGCGGCGTTCCCCAGAGCGTCGCGCGCGCGCTGTTTCCCGTCTGCCGCGTGGTCGATGCCGTCACGGTGCGGCTGCCGCGCAGCCCGCTGCGGCGCTCCGCGCCCTCGGTCACCGGCGTCGACCTCGGCACCGCCGATCTCCTCGACTGCCTTTCCCGCGTGCCGCGACGCTGCGCGCTGCGTCCGGAGTACAACGAGCGCTCGCTCGATTGGCTGTTGCGCGTGCTCGCGCGGAACGATGAATGGGGCGAGCTGCGCAAGGTGGCGGTACGGACGGACGGCGGCGAGATCGCCGGCTGGTACATTTACATCGTCGCGCCGAACGGCCTCGGCGAAGTGCTGCAAATCGGCGCCTACGACCAGACGATCAAGCTGGTTCTCGACCATCTCTTCGATCACGCGGCGCGCCACGGCGCCGCGGCGCTGTCCGGCCGCTTCGAGCCTGCGTTCGTGCAGCAATTCCACGAAAAATATTCCATGTTTCACCATCGCGGCCACTGGCTCCTGCTGCACTCGAACAATCCGGAGCTCGTGCAGACGATCCATCGCGGCAGCGCCTTTCTGACAAGGCTCGAAGGCGAGTGGAGCATGCGCTTCCGCCTCGTCGTCCAATGGCCCGCACCGAGGCGCCGCAGGCTTCGCATTTCCTATCGCGAGGTCCCGCCGGTCCCTCTCGACGTCGCGCGGTCCGCCTAGTTAACCGAGCGCAGGAGTCAGGATGAATATTATCGGCATCAGCGGCTTGGAAAACTCCATGTCCTTCAAGCGGCGGCAATGGCCGGGACTCGACGAGCGCGAGTACCGCATGTCGCAGGGACACGACGCCGCCGCGGCGTTGATCGCCGACGGCGTCCTGATCGCGGCGGCAGCCGAGGAGCGCTTCAACCGTAAGAAGCACAGCGGCGATTTCCCCCGTCGGGCGATCGAATATTGTCTGTCCGAGTCCGGTATGGAACTCGCCGACGTGGACGAGATCGCCCACGCCTTCGACTACGCGCCGTTCGCCGCTGCGTATTCGATCGATCCTATTGGCGCCGCCTGCTACCGCGAGGTCTATTCCAAGGAGGCGCTCTTAAAATCCGTCGACCGTCATCTGCCCGGCTTTCCGGCGGCGCGGGTGCAGTCGGTGAACCACCACGTGTCGCATGCCGCGAGCGCATATTTCACCTCCGGGTGGGAAGACTGCCTCGTCGTCGTGATCGACGGCATGGGCGAAGTGCACAGCGCCTCGGTCTATCGCGCCGGCGCGGGCAGGCTGGAGCGCGTGCACCAGATCTCGGCCGCCAATTCGATCGGCATTCTTTACTCGCTGATCACGTTTCATCTCGGCTTCGACTTCAACGCGGACGAATACAAGATCATGGGTCTGGCGCCTTACGGCGATCCCGAGAGGTTTCGCCCGTTTTTCGAGCAAACGGTTTTACTTTGCGAGGACGGTTCGATTCAAATTCCGATATTGAAGCTGAACCGGACGCGCGAGGAGCGCGAGAACCATCTCCGCACGCGCGAATACCTGGAGCGCCATCTTCTCCCCGCCCGCGATCCCGAGGCGGAGATCACGGACGCGCATCGCGACGTCGCCGCCGCGCTCCAGGCGTGTCTCGACCGCACGATGCTGCACCTGTGCGGCTACTTCGGCAGAAAAACAGGCTTCAAACGCCTCGCGCTGGCCGGCGGCGTGGCGCTTAACTGCACGGCCAACGGCCGGCTACTGTCGTCGGAGCTGTTCGACGAGATCTATGTTCAACCGGCGGCCGGCGACGACGGCGCCGCGCTCGGCGCGGCGCTTTATCGCGCAGCGATCTCGGGAACAGTTTGCAACGAACGCATCCCGGCGCCGTTTTACGGTCCGGAGCATTCGGCCGCCGAGATCGACGCGGCGCTCGCCCGCTTTGCGGATCGCATCGACGTCGTCCGCTTCGCGACCCTGGACGACGTCTGCCGGGAAGCGGCGCAGATGATCGCCGCCGGCAAGGTGCTCGCGTGGTACCGCGGTCGGATGGAGTTCGGACCGCGCGCGCTCGGGCACCGCAGCATTCTCGCCGACCCCGGCCGTCCCGAGATGCGCGACCGCATCAACGCCATGGTAAAGATGCGCGAAGCCTTTCGACCGTTCGCGCCGGCAGTGACGCTCGAGCAAGTCCATCAGTGGTTCGAAGTCGCGCCGATGACCGAGCTTCCCTACATGATCATGACGGTCGACGTGCGGCGGCCCTACCGCGCGGAATTGCCCGCGATCACGCATGTGAACGGCTCGGCGCGCGTGCAAACCGTGTCGCGCAGGGACAATGCGGATTTCCACTCGCTGCTCACGGCGCTCGGACAGACCACCGGCCGCGAGATGGCGCTGAACACAAGCTTCAACGTAAAAGGGCAGCCGATCGTTAATACGCCGGACGAAGCGATCGAAACCTTCCTCGGCACCGGCATCGATTTTCTCATTCTCGAAAACAATCTGGTGCGCCGCCGCGGCGCGGGCACGCGATGACCGAGCCGTCCCACGAGCTATTTCGCGAGCGCGAGCAACGGCCGCCGAAAGAGCCCGCCGGCAGTCAGTCTTCCGGATCCAGGGAAGCGAAAATAAGGGTGGACACCGTCGCAGACGAACACGCGTTTCTCGCTCTGGGTCCGATGTGGGACCAGCTCGTCCAGGAAGCGAAAATCGACCATCCCTTCCTCAGCCACGATTGGATGCGCGTGTGGTGGCGCTGTTTCGGGGCGGGAAACACGCTGCACGTCCTCGTCGTCAAAGCCGGAGAACGTCCGATTGCGATTGCGCCGCTGATGGCCAGCGTCGGCCGAATGTACGGCCTTCGGGTGCGCAAGATCGGCTTCATCGCCAACGTCCATACGCCGCGCTGCGACGTCATTGTCGCCGGCCGTCCGAAAGAAGCCTATCGGGCCATTTGGGAGCGCCTCCGGGAAGAAGCCCCCGCATGGGACACCGTCGAACTTACGCAGGTGCCGTCGGATTCTTCCACGCTGAAGGAACTCCCCCTCCTCGCTTCCAAAGATAATTACTTGACCGGCATATGGCACTCGGAAGACTGCCCCTACATCGAGTTCGACCAAGGCTGGAACGCGCTGCTTCGCCGCCTGAGTCACAATCATCGCGCGCAAATGGGAAAGCGGCTGCGTCGGCTGCGCCGGACCGGGCAGGTGCGTCTGGAAGTGCTCTCCCATCACGAGGATATGCAGCAGCAGGTAACGGAAGGCTTTCAAATCGAGGCCGCCGCCTGGAAAGCCAAGCACGGAACAGCCATTCTTTGCCGGCCGGAGCTCGTCTGCTTTTACCGCGACACAGCCGAGGAAGCGGCGCGGAGCGGTCTGTTGCGGCTGATTTTCCTGAACGTCGGCGGCAAGCGTATCGCCTTCGCCTACGCGCTCTTCTATAAAAACAAGATCTATGTTTTGAAATCCGGCTACGATCCGGATTACTCCGCCTATTCTCCGTATCTCCTGCTCTGTCATCTACTGTTCCAAGAATGCTGCGAGCGCGGCGTCGCGGAATACGAGTTTTTGGGCGGCAGCGATCCGTGGAAACTTCGCTGGGCGGACAAGACCAAGTCCCATTACTGGCTGTACATCATGCCGCGGCAACCCCGCACGTCGCTGATCCATGCGGTCAAATTCGGCGCACTGCCGACACTCAAGCGCCGGCGGCTGTACTCGCTCCTGCGTTACGGCCGCCTGCATGTAGGTCTGGTGTTTCTATCGCTGCTGCCGCTCGCAGCCGACTAGGCCATGATTGAAAGAATCGACACGCTGGCCGGCTTCGAAAAGCTCCGCGGTCCCTGGAGTGACCTGCTGGTCGCTAGCTCGGCGGACTGTTTCTTTCTCACATGGGAGTGGCTCTATACGTGGTGGAAACATTTGGCCGGCGGTCGCGCGCTTTACATCCTGACGATCGAATCCGACGGCAGACTCATCGGCATCGCGCCGCTGGCAATGAGGCCGCGGCGGGTGAGCGGTTTTCCGGCGCGGCCGCTGGAATTCCTAGGCTCCGGCATTGCAGGCTCGGATTATCTCGACCTAATTTTACGCCGCGGCAAGGAGGCGGAGGCGATCGGTAGCCTCGCCGAATATCTCGCGAATCGCAAACTACAGCTGGCGCTGGGACAGCTCCGAGAGTCGGCCGCGGCATGGCGTCTCGCGTGGACGCTCGAGGACCGGGACGGCTACCGCGCGTTCCAGATGGAAACCGACCGCTGTCCGTACATCGACCTGACCGGCCAGACATGGCAGACATACCTGGGCGCGCTCGGCGCTTCGCACCGCGCGAATTTCGGCCGCCGGTTGAAACAGGTCGCCAAGGCCTTCGATTTCCGTTTCGAGCGCGTAAAGAGCGAAAGACAGCGCAGAGAGGCTCTGGCTGTCTTGATCGATCTGCATCACAAGCGCTGGCGCGAGCGTGGCATGTCCGAGGCCTTCAGCAGCGCGGAGATGACCGCCTTTCACGACGACGTTTCACGCGTCGCGTTGGAACAGAACTGGCTGCGCCTCTACGTGCTGCGGCTGAACGACCGGCCGGCGGCGGCGCTCTACGGCTTTTGCCGCGGCGGTCGATTTTATTTTTTTCAATCCGGCCTCGACCCGGAGTACTCCCGCTACAGCGTCGGGCTTGTAACGATGGGACTCGCGATCAAAGACGCCCTCGCAGAGGGCGCCCAAGAATACGATCTGCTGCACGGCGGCGAAAGCTATAAATTTCTTTGGACGCAGCGCGAGCGCGGCATTCACAAGCTGGAATTATACCCGCCCGGCGTCGCCGGGCTGATGCACGGAAAGATCTCGCACGCGGGACGCGTGGCGCGAAAGATCGGTTGGACGATTCTGCCGAAGGCGATGGCCGATAGAATCGCCACGGCTAGACGCATGGCTCAGTTGAAAGGACATTATGCTCCGCAATCTCGTTAAGACAAGCGCCGCCTCGGCGCTCCACTGGAGCGGCGTTACTCGGTGGATGGGGAACGACGCCCCGCTGGTGTTGAGCTATCACCGAGTGGTGGAGGAGTTTGCGGAGCATAGCCAGAACTCCATTCCGCCGATGCTCATCAGTACCCGTATGCTCGAACGGCAGCTCGACTGGGTTGGAAGCCGGTACAGTTTCGTCTCGCTGGATGAGCTCGCCGCGGCGATGGAAAGCGGTAAGAAAAGTCTGCGGCGGCTCGCCGCCGTTACTTTCGACGACGGCTACGCCGACGTTTATCATCAAGCGCTGCCCCTGCTCAGGCGCAAAGGAATTCCCTCGGCGGCCTTCGTGGTGACTGATCTCATCGGAACCGACAGGCTGCAGTATCACGATCGTCTTTATCTCCTGCTCGTGCGCGCGTTCATGGCCAAATCGCCCGACGCGATCGCCGTATATCTGCGCAAGTCGGGCATCCGGCCCCCGGATGCCGACAATCTCGGCAACGGCGTTGTCGACTATTCAAGGACCGTGAACACTCTCTTAGCACTCCTGCCGCGTTCGGACATCGAGCGGCTTATCGCCGTGCTCGAGTCGGAAACAGATTTCGTTCCCCCGACCCTCGCGACGTATCGCTCTCTCACCTGGGAGATGCTCCTCGAGATGCACCGCGCGGGGGTGATTATCGGATCACATACCCGGACCCATGCGCTGCTGCCGAACGAAAGCCCGGAAAAAGTCCTCGACGAGATCGAAGGGTCCCGCATCGAGTTGGAACGCAGGCTCAACGCTCCGATTCGCCATTTCGCGTATCCCGACGGAAGATTCAATCAATCGACGATCAACGCGGTCGCGGCGTCGGGATATCGCTACGCCTACACGACATGCCGCGGCCGCCAGACGGCTTATCCGCTGCTGACGATCCCGCGCCGGGTATTATGGGAGAAGTCATGCACCGACCCTGTCGGCCGGTTCTCGCCTGCGCTGCTGGATTGTCTCGTCCATGGGCTTTTCGACCACGGCTCGCCGTACGCTGTGAAGCACGCGGCGCGGGGTTTTTCTTCACCTTATGAACTCAACGTTTAAGCCGGCGCTCTTGGTGATGGCGGGAAGAATGGTGGCGTTCGCCACGACATTCTTTATTCCCGTCGTGCTCGTGAGAGTTTTCGACCAGACGGAATTCGGCACGTACAAGCAGCTGTTCCTGGTCTACGCCACGCTGTTCGGCATCCTGCAATTCGGCATGGCGGAGAGTCTCTACTACTTCCTCCCGCTCGGGCGCCAGCAGGCGGGACGATACACCGCCAACGCGCTCATCTCGCTTGCCGCCGCCGGGCTCGTCAGTCTGGCGCTCATCACATGGGAGGCGCCGGTCGTCGCCGGCCTGCTCGGCAACAGCGCGCTTGCGGCCTACCTTCCCGCCTTGGGCGTGTATGTCCTCTTGAGCGTAATGTCGGTCGCCTTGGAAATCGTCATGACGTCGCGACAGCAGTTTTTCGCGACCTCTGTAAGTTACGCGATCTCGGAAATGGTGCGCGCCGCCGCCTTCATCGTGCCGGCGCTGCTCACGGGCCGGCTCGAATGGGTGCTCGTCGGCGTGATCGCGTTCGCGGCGGTTCGCCTGGCTGCGACGTTGATCTATGTTTTTCGCGAATTTCGCGGGCACGTTTTGCCCCACGCGGGAGCGCTTCGGGAACAGCTCGTCTACGCTCTGCCGTTCTTCGCCTCGAGCCTGCTGGCGGACTGGGGTTCGCAATTCCACCAGTATGCGGTTTCGCACTATTACAACGCCGCGACGTTCGCAATCTACGCCGTCGGCTGCCTGAATATCCCGCTCGTCGAGCTGGTCCACAGTCCCGTCAGCAACGTCATGATGGTACGGATGGCCGAGAGCGTGAAGGACCGGCGCGACGACGCGGTTCTGGAGATCTGGAACGACACGACCCGGAAGCTCGCGCTCGTGTTTTTTCCGATGCTCGGGTTGCTCCTGGTCACCGCTCAGGAAGTGATCGTGTTTCTTTTTACCAGCAACTATCTCGCCAGTGTGCCGATCTTCATGATCTGGTCGTTTAGCGTCCTCCTGCCGGTGCTTCAGACCGACGCGGTGCTGCGGGTCTACGCCGAAACCCGCTTCCTGCTCTACGCGTCGGTTTTCAAGCTCGCGGCAAGCGTTACGTTGATTTACGTTTTCATTCGGATGTTCGACATTTGGGGCGCGGCCCTCATGACGCTGATCGTCGCCTTCGCAACCAAGATCATCTGCCTCGCGCGCTTCAAGCGCATTGCAAAGATCCCGCTGCCCGAGCTTCTGCCGTGGAAGAGCCTGGCCGCCAACGCCGCCGTGACGGCTGCGGTCGCCGCGGCGGCGCTGCTGGTCAAATCTCTTCTGGTGGGTCCTATACTGGTAACCCTCATTGTCACCGGCGCCCTTTTCTGCGCCGTATATTTGACGCTCGCGCTGGTAGCAGGCGTCATATCCAAAGAAGAGCGGCAGGCGCTCCTCTACTCGCTGCAGCACATTCCGCTGCGCGCCGCCAAAGCCGGCGCGCTCTTAAAGAATTAACGGGAGACCTCCGATGTGCGGCATAGCCGGAATATTCAGCTTCGGCGAGGCGCCGATCGAGCAAGAAGAGATCAAGCGGATGTGCTCGGCCATCGCCCATCGCGGGCCCGACGATGAAGGCTTTTACCTGAACGGGCGCGTCGGGCTGGGAATGAGGCGCCTGAGCATCATCGATCTTGCGACCGGGCATCAGCCGGTGCACAACGAAGACGGCTCGGTGTGGGTCGTCTTCAACGGCGAGATATACAACTTCATCGATCTCCGGCGCGATCTCGAGCGCCGCGGCCACGCGTTTTATACTTCGACCGACACCGAAGTCATTGCGCATCTCTACGAAGAATACGGCGCCCGCTGTGTCGAGCCGATGCGCGGCATGTTCACCTTTGCCGTCTGGGACGCGCGGCGCGATACGCTGCTGCTCGGCCGCGACCGGCTGGGCGTGAAGCCGCTGTATTACGCCGAGAGCGGCGGGCGTCTCCTCTTCGCCTCCGAGCTGAAATCGTTGCTCGAGCTATCCGACATCGAGCGCCGGCTGGACCCGCGCGCATTAAGCGAGCTTTTGACGTCGCAATACACACCGCCCGATCAAAGCATTATCGCGGGGGTGAAGAAGCTCGAACCCGGCCACGTTTTGATGGCGGCGCCGGGAAGCAAGCCCATCGTGCAGCGCTACTGGGACGTGCGCTTCGAGCCGGACGTAGGCAGGAGCGAAGCCTATTTTATCGAAAAGCTGCGCGAACTGTTGACGGAATCGGTTCGTTTGCGGCTCGTCAGCGATGTCCCGCTCGGCGCGTTCTTGAGCGGCGGCATCGATTCCAGCTCGGTGGTCGCGACGATGGCTCGCCTGATGCCGTCGCCCGTCAAGACGTTTTCGATCGGCTTTAAAGAAGACCGCTACAACGAGCTGCACCACGCGCGCGCCGTCGCCAAACGGTTCGGCACGGAACATCACGAGCTGATTCTCGAGCCGGACGTCTTGTCGGTGATCGACAGCATCGTCTGGCACCTGGACGAGCCGCTCGGCGACGCCTCGTGCATCCCGACGTACATGGTGTCGAAGCTGGCGTCGGAGCACGTCAAAGTCGTGCTCTCGGGCGACGGCGGCGATGAGCTCTTCGCGGGTTACGACAAGTACATCGTGGGGGCGAACGACAGGTGTTTTTATGTGCCGCTGCCCGTGCGGCAAGGGCTCCGGCTCGCCTCCAAGCTCATGCCCGTCGGCATGAAGGGAAGAAATTTCATCTATCACTATTCCCTCACCGGCGACGAGCGCTATCTCGACTCGCTCGCGCTGTTTCCGGAGGACGACAAAAGATCCATGCTGCAGCCCGATGTTCTGGAGACGATTGGCTTCGTCACGCGGGAATGGGAGCACGAAGCGCTCCGGCGCGCCGGCAGGGACTGGCTTTCGGGCGCGCAGTATCTCGATATAAAGGGCTATCTGCCGCTCGACATTCTCACCAAAGTCGACCGCATGAGCATGGCGCATTCGATCGAAGCGCGCGAGCCCCTGCTCGATCACAAGCTCGTCGAGTTCGCCGCGACGATACCGGCCAAATTCAGGCTCCGGCGCCGCACGACCAAGTATATCTTCAAGCAGGCGATGCGCGGCATTCTGCCCGACGCGATCATCGACCGGCCGAAGCAGGGCTTCGGCGTTCCCCTCGAGCACTGGTTCCGCGGCCGCTTATCGAGCTTCGTCCGCGATCTTTTGTTGTCGAAGCGAAGCTGCGAGCGCGGTATTTTCAATCCCCACCACATCGAGAAGCTCTTGAGCATCCACGAAAGCGGACGGCGCCGCGATACCGAGCTGTGGCTGCTGATCTCCTTCGAGCTGTGGTGCCGGACTTTCCTCGACGTTTCCGCCGCCATCCCATCCAAGACGAGGATTAGAGAACCCATTCGAATAACCGCCTGACTCTTCGTCACGGAAGGCCGACCCGTTCCGGAGGCGACATTTATGTATACCGCCGCACATTTGGCCAATATTCGATTGTACGAGCTCGATCGAGTCTCTTCCTACCTGCGCAAAGGCTACAAAGTTCTTGAAATCGGCGCCGGCGCGGGCTGGCAGGCCAAAAAACTGAGCGAGCGCGGCGTGCGCGTCACGGCGATCGACATTACCTCCAGCTTTTATAAACCGGATCAGGTCTGGCCGGTCATTGAATACGACGGCGAGCATATTCCGTTCCCGGACAATTATTTTGACATTGTCTTCAGCTCCAATGTTCTGGAGCATATACCGCATGTCCGCGTGTTCCAGACGGAACTGCAGCGCGTGCTCAAGCGCGACGGCGTCGCGATTCATATTCTGCCGTCCACGGCATGGCGTGGCGCCAGCAATATTGCGCATTACGCGTGGGTTGCGTGCGGCGCATTCAGGCACTTCTGGAAGCGCAGCGCGCCCAGCCAAAGCGAAGCACCCGCGGATGTGGAAGGCGATGCGTCAAACAAGAAAGCGCGATTCATCAGAACGCTTATCGCCCCCGCGAGACACGGCGAATTCGGGAACACGATCACGGAGATGTATTACTTCAGCAGCTTTCGCTGGAAGCGTTTATTCCGCGATACGGGATGGCGCGTCGAAGAGTGTTCCCCGAATAGATTATTTTATACCGGGTACAGCGTACTCGACGCGAAGATGTCGATCCGCGCGCGCCACTTCCTAAGCTACATCTTCGGCAGCGCGTGTCACATTTTCGTTTTGAAGAAAGAGCCGGCGGCGGCGCGCGCCGTCGATTCGGGTAAAGATCGCCGCGTTTCGGCGGAGCTCATTCAGGCCGCCTTCTCGCTCTGCGCCCTGGCCTCTCAGTTTTGCGCTTTCCAGATATTATGATCGCTCGGGTTCAGCGGCACGCGGCCTGGATCCTCGTATGCATCGCCGCATTTCTCATCGCGGGAGTGGCCGGCATGCAATCGTCCGGCGGCTTCATCGAAAAGGCCGACACCAAAGTCGTCCGTCCGCGCCTGACGGTGTCCGAGATAGCGTCGTTCGTCCCCTCGAAGCGCGGAAAATTTCGTTTTCCGCCGCCGTATAACACCGAGGCGATCCGCATCACGACTCCCGCGGATTGCGGCGGCAAAGATTGCGTTTCGCACGTCGGCTATTCCTACTGGATGAACATCAACAATCACGTCGGCAGCGATACCATGTTGATTTTTTTGGGCCTCGATCGCCGCCAAGGAGGAACGGGACCGACGCTGTTCAGCTACAACAAGGTGACCGATGAAGTGAAAAATCTCGGGCCGCTTTTCGACGGCGCGAGCCGTTTCAGCTGGTCCGGCGGGCTCGACTGGTATTTCAGCGCGACACAGCCGACGAAGCTGTATCTCACCGACGAGAGCGCGCGCCTTTATCGCTACGATGTGAAAACCAAGACGTTCGAAACCGTCTTCGACGCGGCGGCGAAGTTCGGTTTCGACAAGGACGTCACGCAAACACACTCCAGTAGCGACGATCGCGTTCACTCCGCGACGCTGCGCTGCAAAAAGCCCGGTTGCAGCGATGGAACGCATACGGCGGTCGCCGACGAGGAGATGCTGGGATGTCTCGTTTACAACGAGACCAAGCGGCAGTTTTCCTATTACCCCCGCAAACAGAAGTTCGATGAGTGCCAGATCGACGCCAGCGGCCGCTGGCTGCTTATTCTCGAAAAGGTGCAAGCGGCGGACCCCGACAGCATCGATAATGTGGTCGTCGACCTCGAGACGGGGAAGCAGAGGACGATTTTATCCAACCAGCACAAAGTCTCCGGCGCGGCTCACGGCGCAATCAGCCATCTCGACATGGGCTACGGCTACATGATCGGCGCGGACAACAGCTACCGGCTCGGCAACGCGAAGGTTCTCTATAAATTCGCCGACGATCCGCTCGCGGGAAAGCTAGTCTACTACAACGGCGATTGGAACGCGCCCGCGCCAAATCACATCAGCAGCCGCAACAGCGCGCCGGATCTCCCGCCGGAACAGCAGTACGCCTGCGGCAGCGGCGCCAGCAAGAACAGCGGCCCGCGCGCGAACGAAATCATTTGCTTCACCCTGAACGGCTCGCTGGACGTGCTCGTCGTTGCGCCGGTCATGACTGATTTGAACGTCTCGGCGCGATGCGACGACTACTGCTTGCAGCCGAAAGGGAATCTGGACGTGACCGGACGATACTTCATTTGGACCACCAACATGGGCGGCCAGAGGCTCGACGCGTTCCTGGTGAAAGTCCCCGCCCAGCTTCTCGCCACAAATCGCAGAGCCGCGCGTTAGCGGATATCCGGCTATGAGATTTATCCAATGAACCCTTCGTCCCTTGCATTTCAAAGCGTTGCGGTGAGTGCGGCGGCGCGCGTCAGGATCGCGATCGTCGCCGGCAGCCTCGACATCGTCGGCGGCCAAGAGGTGCAGGCGAGTCTTTTGTGCGAGCGCTTTCGCCGTGAAGGATACGGACTCGACTTTGTTCCGATTAACCCGCGCTTCCCGCGCGGCGCCCGGTGGCTCCGCCGCTTGCCCTACTTGAGAACCGTCGTGAACGAAGCTCTATACCTTCCGAAGCTCGTCGTGCTCCGGCGCGCCGACGTCGTCCACGTGTTCTCCGCTTCGTACTGGTCTTTTCTGCTCGCTCCGGCCCCCGCGATGATCGCGGCGAAAGCTTTCGGCAAGCGCGTGGTCCTGAACTATCACAGCGGCGAGGCCGCGGACCATTTGAACCGCTGGGGCGTCCTCGTGCATCCGTTTCTCAAGCTCGCCGACGAGATCGTCGTGCCGTCGGATTACTTGCGGGAAGTTTTCGCGCGCCACGGCTATCGCGCTCGCGTAATACGCAATGTCGTCGACACCTCGCGCTTTCGCTTCCGCGAGCGCAAGCCGCTCCGGCCGCGGCTCGTCTCGACGCGCAATCTGGAGCCGATCTATCGCCTGGATAACACGCTGCGCGCCTTCGCGCTCCTGAGAGCGCGCCATCCTGAAGCGACCTTGACCATCGCCGGCAGCGGCAGCGAAGAACAGCGGCTCCGCCGGCTGGCGGCCCCGTTCGCCGGCGCCGTCCGTTTTGCCGGCCGCATCGACCCCGCGTCGATGCCGCGCGTCTATGACGACGGCGACATATTCGTCAACTCATCGATTGTGGACAATCAGCCGCTGTCGGTGCTCGAGGCGTTCGCGTCCGGACTCCCGGTGGTTTCCACAGCCACAGGAGAAATCGCCAACATGGTGCGCGAAGGCGACACAGGCTCGATCGTTCAGGCGGGAAGTCCCGCAGCAATGGCCGAGGCGATCACCCGGCTGCTCAGCGACCCCGAAAGAGCGCTCTCGATGGCGCGGCGCGCCCGGGACGAAGTCGAGAAGTACAACTGGCCCGCGGCACACCGTCAATGGATCGCAGCGTATTCGGGCCGCGAAGCATGAAACTACAGCGATTAAAAAGCATGGGCATCGGCGAGATCGCCTACCGCAGCCGTCAAGAAGCGAACAAACTCTTCGAGCGCGTCGGCGGCAGCGGCAACGGCCACGCCCCCGGCCATCTTTTGCGGAAGTCGCTGGCTTCCGACGCGCTAAGGGAACTCCGCGGCGGTTCGACGGGCGATTTCCGCGCGCTCCCCAGCGCACTGCTGGAGCGCTTTAAAGCAACCTCCGCGAAGCGCTTCTTTGCCGGCGCGGCCGATCCGCAATCGACTCGGCTGCTGCGCGAGCACGCTGCCGAGGCGTGTACGGCGATCGTCGACGTCGCCGACAAAGCCCTGGCCGGCCGTTTCAAGCTGCTCGGCTACGACGATCTCTTCTTCGGCGATCCCGTCGACTGGCGGCTCGATCCGCTGTCCGGACGAAGAAGTCCGCTTGCGCACTGGAGCAGCATCGACCACCTCGACTTCGCCGCGGCCGGCGATCACAAAATCGTTTGGGAGCTGAATCGCCATCAATGGTTGATCTTCCTGGGCGAGGCCTACCGGCTTACCGGCGACGAGAAGTATGCGCGCGGTTTCGCCGAATACCTGCGCCAGTGGCTGCGCGCGAATCCTCCGAGCTTCGGCATCAACTGGGCGAGCAGCCTCGAAGCGGCGCTGCGCATTATCTCCTGGACCTGGGCGCTGTTTTTGTTCCGCGATTCCAGCGCGCTCTCGCCCGAGCTCTTCGTACGAATGCTCGAAGGGCTCTCGCTCCATGCGGCGCACGTGGAAAAATATCTGTCGTATTACTTCGCGCCCAACACCCATCTTACGGGCGAGGCGCTCGGCTTGTTTTACGCCGGCGCCGTGTTTTCCGAGCTTGAATCCGCGCCCCGCTGGCGCGATCTCGGCGCGCACATTTTGATCGGTGAAAGCGAGCGGCAGATCCTACCGGACGGCGTCTACTTCGAGCAGTCGACTTGCTATCAGCGCTATACCGCGGAGATCTATCTTCATTTTCTTCTGCTCGCGCAGCGCAACGAAATCGCCGTGCCGCGCGTCGTCGAAGAACGCGTCCAACGGCTGCTCGACGCGTTGCTTACTTTCCGCCGGCCGGACGGCTCACTGCCGGACATCGGCGACGCCGACGGCGGTTGGCTGCTCCCTTTCGCGCCGCGCGCGTCAAGCGACTGCCGCGGCGTTTTCGCCGTCGCCGCGGACTTGTTCGAGCGGAAGGATTACGCCTGGGCCGCAGGCGGCCCGGCGCCGGAAAGCATCTGGCTGCTCGGCTCCGCGCGCCAGCAATCCGCCGCGGCGCTTAAGCCATTACCGCCGAGCACCGATACGACGGTTTATCCGAGCGGCGGATATGTCGTCATACGCAGCAGCTGGATGCCCGACGCGCACCAGATGATCTTCGACGTCGGGCCGCTAAGCACGCCGAAGAGCGGGCATGGACACGCCGACCTGCTGAGCATCCAGTGCTCAGCGTTCGGCGAGCCTTTTATCGTCGACGCCGGAACCTACTGCTACACATCCGCGCCGGAATGGCGCGATTTCTTCCGCGGCACGGCGGCGCACAGCACGGCAACCGTCGACGGTCTGGATCAGGCCCGCGCTGCGGGACCGTTTCGCTGGGATCATCATCCCCAGGCGCGCCTTCGGCGTTGCGTAACGACGACGGAATACGTGCTGGCCGACGGCGAGCATGACGCGTACGCGCGGCTGGCAGATCCCGTTAGGCACCGGCGCCGCGTCGTCTTCGTCGACCGCCGCTACTGGATCGTCGCCGACGATTTCCTCGGCACCGCGGAACACAAAATCGAGGTGCGGTTTCAGTTCGCCCCGATGATCGTTGCCAGCGAAGACGGCGACTGGATACGCGCGCGCGGCCACTTCGGTCACGCCCTGCTGCTTCGAAGCTTTGCGGACAAACCGATCCGAATCGCCCTCGCCGAAGGAAGCACGGCGCCGATTCAGGGTTGGGTCTCGACTGATTACGGCCGCCGCGCTCCCGCGCCGGTTGTGACTTGCTCCGCGCAGACGTCACTGCCGCTCAGAATCATGACCATCCTTCTGCCGTGCAAAGATGCCGCAGCGCAGATTCCCGCGTTGACCCCGATTCACAAGAATCCTTCGGACATCGCGGGCGTGCGATTCCTTGATGAGGGCACAACGGTCCTGATCGACGATAACACGGTGATCCGGACGTCATGAACGCGCGCGCCGGCCGTTATCGGCGAGAACACTTTTTAATATCCCGGAGGTAAAGCGATGCAAGCAGAAAAAGCGCGTCAAGAGCCGGGGCGCGCCGCGCCGAAGACGCCGTCTCAGGAAGCTCCTCGATACCTATCATCGACGTCGCACGCGCCATCCGTCACGGTGCTGATCCCTTGCTACAACGAAGATCTCACGATCGCAAAAGTCGTGCGCGACTTTCATGCCGAGCTGCCCAGCGCCACGATTTGCGTTTTCGACAACAATTCCACGGACCGGACGATCGAAGAGGCCGCGAAAGCCGGCGCCAGCGTCGTTCGCGAAAGACGACAGGGCAAAGGATATGTCGTCCAGGCCATGTTCCATCGGCTTGACTCGGACGTTTATCTGATGGTCGACGGCGACGGCACCTATCCCGCGTCCGCCGTTCACGACTTGATGCGGCCGATTCTCGACGACGAGGCGGATATGGTCGTCGGTTCCAGACTCCACCGCGAATCCACCAGCCGTTTCCGCACGGCCAATAAATTCGGCAACGGATTGTTCCTGTGGATCCTAAACCGGCTCTTTCACGTTCGATTGACCGATATCCTCTCCGGCTACCGCGCCTTTAACCGCCGCTTCGTCAAAGACATCCCGGTATTTTCCCGGGGATTCGAGATTGAGACGGAGCTTACGATCAAAGCGCTGCAGCGCGGGTACCGCGTCGTCGAGGTTCCCGTCGACCTCGGCGAGCGGCCCGACGGAAGTTTTTCGAAGATCCGCGTCCTGCAGGACGGCTTTCTCATTCTCAATACGATCCTGGCGCTGTTTCGCGACTACAAGCCACTGACCTTTTTCGGCTTCGCGGGAATTGCATTCATGATAGCGGGATTCGTTCCGGGCGCCATCGTCATCATGGAATACTTTAAAACGGGACTGGTGTTACGCATGCCTTCCGCATTGCTCGCGGTAGGACTGGTTATTACCGGGATGCTGCTCCTGGTCGTCGGCTTGACGATCCATACGATCGTGCGGCGCTTCCAGGAACTGGACTACAAACTGCAATCGGTCGCCAACGAGCTTAGAGCCCGCCGTTAGCGGCGACAGCAAAACTCGGAGATCATTCAATGAACGGCGAGAATATCACGGTTTCGGATCTCGAGATCATGGCGCACGCGCATAACTACCGCGGCTGGATGTTCCGGCAGATCGAGCCCTTCATCGGCCGGCGGATTTTGGAAATCGGCGCGGGCATCGGCAATTTCACTAATCTCATGCTCGACCGGGAACTGGTCGTCGCGGCCGACGTCTATCGGCCTTGCGTCGAGTATCTGCAAAAGCGTTTCGCCGATCAGCCTCACGTACTGCCCAAGCACCTAGACGTCGCCGACCCGGCGACGATGGCTCTCGGACGATACGATTTGGATACGGTCGTCTGTCTCAACGTGCTGGAGCACGTCGAGGACGACCGCGGCGCGCTTTCGCATATGTTTTCGGTGCTGCGCACCGGCGGCTGCCTCGTTCTGCTCGTCCCGGCCTTTCAGTTCCTATTCGGCACGGTCGACTCGTCGCTAGGCCATCACCGGCGTTATACCAAGCCCCCGCTGATGGAAAAAATGCGGCAGACCGGCTTCACCATCGAAAAAGTATTCTACATGAACATCATCGGCATGGCCGGCTGGTTCCTCAACAACCGCGTGTTCAAGCGCACCGAAGAATCTCCCCGGCAGATAGCTCTCTTCGACCGTTTGATCGCTCCGGTAGCCGAACGCGCCGAAAAGATAGTCCAGCCGCCTATCGGCCTTTCCTTGATAGCGATCGGCCGTAAGACCCCTCTGTCGTAAAGATCGATGGATCGGATGGCACATCAAAATACCGATCAGCTCACGACGCCCGTCGGCCGGGAGATCTCCGTAGACGAGCTCAGCGTCCGAGGACGAACTGCCTGGCTGCGCAGCTACAGTTTCGTCGTCGCTTTATACATCGTGACCATGGCCGTTACCGGCGCGGCTTTCATGGGCGATACGATCGGCTATGCGGACAGCATCCTGGAATCGAAATTCTTCGAGTTCGGCCATCTGCTCTGGTTCACTCTGGGCTGGCTCGCCTCGGTCACTCTCGGGCCCTTCACAGGTCTCGACCCGCGCCTGAACGTCATTTTCGCCCTTGTCGCCGTCAATTGGGCGGCGGGATTGATGAGCGTCATCCTCCTCCATAGCCTCGCACTGAAGGTTGCGGAGCGGGAATGGCCGGCGATTTTCGCCACGATCGGATTCATTTTCTCCCAGGCGTTTCTCGACCTCGCGCACAGCGGATGTGCGTATATTCCCGGCCTGTCGTTTTTCCTAATCGGGCTTTGGCTGCTGTTTCGCGCGGAAGAGCAACCCCGATACGCTACGCGATGGGCGATTATGGCGGGCGCGGTTTTCGCGACCGCCGTCGCGCTATGGTCTCCTTACGTAACGGCGCTTCCCGGCGCGCTGCTGGCAACGCTGTTGTTGTTCGGACTTACGCGCCCGAGGCTATCGTTTGTGGTTCGCGCCGGATTAGCCTTCGGCTGCGTCGTCGCAATCATCTATGGAACAGCGGCCCTGCTCCAAGGCATTTATACCGTCGGCGGTTTCGTGGAGTGGGTCCATTCGTCGTCGCACGGCATCACCGATAAAGGCAACTTGCCGCGTCTTCTCTTCGGTGTCCCGCGCTCCTTTACTTTTACCGGACGCGACGGCTCGATGTTCAAGCGGTTTCTCTATCACGATCCTTATAATCCGGTTTCACTGCTTGATTTATTCCAGGGAACGCTGGCGAAAATATTCATTTTCTACTTGCTCATCGCCGCGACCGCCGTCGTCCTGCTGCGAACCGATCGGGGACGGCGGCTGCTCGCTTTCCTGGCGCTCAGCACGGCGCCCCTCCTCGCGCTGGCCCTGCTATGGGAAGCGGGAGCGATCGAAAGGTACCTGCCGATCTACCCCGCCCTGTTTCTTTCGCTGTCGTACGCATTGACTCGACGATCGGCATTTTTTCTCTACGAGACCCTGGTCGGCGTCTGGATCGCGATGAACATCGGCGTGAACACCAGCGCGATGGCGAACCCGACGCTGGCGGCGCACCAGAAGCGCGTCGCCGCTCGCGTGGAGGCACTGCAGCCGCTGTTGAAGCCGCAAAGCGCCATGGCGACTTTGAGTCAGCTCGACGAGTTATGGGCGTTTCCATGGGATTACCCGTTTCATCCCATCAATCAACATCAATCTCTCCCGACGTATCATATCCAAGAACCCGGCACGACGCAGATTCCCGTGTGGCGGGAAAATTTCGCCGCTAAGGCACAGTCGGTGTGGAGCGCCGGCGGCGACTTCTGGATCTCCAAACGGCTGCTTGCGCCGCGGCCGAAGGCCGAGTGGAACTGGGTGGAAGGAGACGATCCCCGGATCACCTGGAACGATATTTACCGGTACTTTTCACAATTCGACTATGCCCAAGCCGTAGGCGGTGAGGACGGTTTCGTACTTCTCGC
>DATDFN010000089.1:0-2214 GCA_036522615.1 Binatia bacterium
GGTGCCTTCCGGGCGCGCGACGACGTCGAGGTGCGCGAGCAGCATCACCTCGGGACGCTCGACGCCGGCCGGCAGGACGACCGCAGACGGGCTCCCTTCCTCTTTGAAGCGCCGCACCTCGACTGCGTCGCTCTCGGCATGGTTGACGACGAACTCCATGCAGCGCTCGATCTCGTCGAGCCGGTCGCGCGTGCTCGGGATGAGAATCAGATCGCGCGCGAGCTCGACGAGGCGGTTTTTCAGGATTTCGCTTTTCCCGCTAGTCGCGGTCATAGCCCCATTCGACGGGAAGCTCGCTCCACGCGCGCGCGAGGAGGCCGCCGCAGACCGCGTGATTTTTTCCCAGGCAGAGAAACTGCCCCTTGGTGACCTTGCCGTCTTCGCCTACGTTGAAGTTGAAAGGAATAATGCCTTTTTCGGCGCCGGGGCGGAAGAGTTCGCCCGCGCGGCTCATGTGATCGAGGATCTGCGCGCCGTCGAGCGCGCTGCGGAATTGAATGTTCCGCATGTGCCAAGCCCCGCCGGGAAGAAAACGGCGCGCGAGCACCGCCGGATAGGTCGCGCCCGTGATACGCGCGTTGATCTCGCAAATGATCGCCTCGGTCTTCCCCTTGCGGCGCACGACGAGGAAGTCGACGCTCGCCGTGCCGCGGTAGCCCTGCGCGTGCAGCCACGTGCCGGCGATGCCCGACTCGCGGAAGAGGTCTTCTTTCAGCCCGGGAATTTCCGCGGCATACGGGGGCGGCGACTGATTGCCCTCGTGCACGCTCTCGTCGGAGAGGACCTGCTCGGTCCAGTCGAAAAGAAATACCGTGTCGTCGTTCACGAACATCTGCACGCTCGGCGAGCCGAGGCGCTCGATGCCGCGGCAGTCCTCGTCGATCCAGCCCTGCACCATGCACGGCCCTTCGAAGAAGAGATATTCCGGCGCGTCGGACTGCTTGAAACCGGCGATCGGCACCTTCACCATGCCGTAGCCGGAGGCACCGATCTGCGCCTTTATGACGGCTTTCTTGTAGCCCATCGCGCGCAGGCGCTCGAGACACGGTGGCACTGCCGCCGGGCTCGCCGCCATGATCGTGTCAAAGACCGGCAGCTTCCGCTCGCCCTGATGCAGATGCAGCAGATATTTATTGTTGCCGTTCTTGCTGCCGGCGAGCGAGCTCACGGTCTTTTTCTTGAGCGCCTCCGCGAGACGGACGAGCGTGGCGTCGGTCACGTAGCCGTCGATCCAGGCGGCGGGATGCTCCTTGAGTTCGGCGATCATCGGATCGGCGGGCGCGCGGGCGTCGGATTTGGCCGAGAGATCCTGATAGCGCTGATGGTCGAGGACTTCGAAGGTCGGCAGCGAGAGCTTCAGGTCGCCGGAGAAATAATCGAGCAAGTTCGTCTCGGGCGTCGCCTCAAGGAGGATTTTATTCGGGCCGCCATGGAACAGCGTATTCAGAATCGAGATGACGCGCCCGCCGTAGGACTGTGCGCCGGCGATGCGGCGCACGAGCTCGGCCGTCTCGGCGTCGTTCTCGTAGAAAATCGAGCGCAGGTTGCAGAAAAAAAGGACGCTGCGGTTCCAGAACGGCGGCAGTTCTCCGGCGACGATCTGAACGATGGGAGTCATTGATGCGGGCTGCGTCGGGGGAAGAAGCCGCGCGCCCGCTTTACGAGGAATGGGACAGCGGCTCGCGGTAGTCGGCGTCGATCGGATCACGCGTCCGGAGCCGCGCGTTCTCAACCTCGAGGTCGCGCACGCGATTCTCCAAATCAGCGATCGTCTCGCGCGCCCGCCGCACTTCGGTATTCTTGCCGCGGATCGCGAGCGACGAGGATACCGAGCGCGCGACGTAGAGGATCCACGCGACGAACAGGCCGATCAGCAGCGAGCCGATGACGACGAGGTAGAGCGGAACCTCTTCAATGGCGTATTCGGCCAAGCGGATCGTGACGGGAATTGTGTTCTGCGTCGCGAAGTAACCAACGGCCGCGCCAAAAACCACGGCGATTAGAAGTGCCAGCATGATTGACTCCTTTCTTAAGAGCCAACATTCTCCAACAGCATGGTAGAGCACGGGAGGAAAAAATCCAGAGCCCTCCCCACTTAATGTATTATGTTCAAGTATCCTCTCAGAATAAATCGGGTAAATACCCGATGTCGCAAGATTTTTATTGTTTAAAATCGCGGTCTTGACTGGTCGGCGGCCTGCCGGTCTCCTACTG
>DATDFN010000090.1:0-3249 GCA_036522615.1 Binatia bacterium
GGGATGCTTGATGTACGTCGAGTGGCGCCCGCCGCCGACGATGTCGAGGCCGAGAACTTCCTTATAGAAGCGGTCGCTCGCCTCTTTGTTGTCGCACTGGAGCGTCCCGTGCGACATCGCCTGCGGGACGTAGCCGCGGCCCGGAAAGCGATTTTCAGGCATCAGCTGCTTCCACGGCGTCGCCGCGATGCGCCGGCCGTGCTGCACTGCGTTGGGATTGTAATATTCAATTTCCAGATCGTTGCCGCCGGGCTCCTTGAAGTAGATCGAATAGGCGAAATGCGCCTCGTGCGGCTTGGTGACGGATTTGATGCGGTATTTGTCTTTCTGCGCGTCGATGTAGCGATAGGCGCGCTCGATCTCTTCGTGGTGCGCCACGCGGAAGCCGTAGTGGTTGTTGTGCGGCTTGTTGCGCGCGTTCGGGCCGCCTTCGTGCACGACGAGCAGCCAGTCGGTGTTCGGGTGCTTGAGCACCGCCTCGCCGTTGTGACGATCGACGACTTCGAGCGCCAGCAGCTCTTTGAAGATCGGCAGCGTGTCCTCGAGCGAGCGGCACTCGTAGTGTCCGTGGGTCAATCCTACCGGCCGGAGCATGCAAACCTCCCTTTCACAACCACTTCAATTTTATATCGGCGAGAAAACGGCGTCAACGACGGCAGAAATGACCTCTAGGCGCGTTTGGGCATCATCACGGTCGCGCCGGCCTGCGCGCAGGATTCCTCGAAGACGCGCCGGATCTCGGGATCTTCGTCCTCGTACTCGATCTGCATGCCGCCGTCCTTGACCGAAACATCCGATTTGATTTTTCCCGGCACGAGCTTATGCCGGCGCGAGAGCATTTTGAGGGCGACGTAGCGCGCTGGCTTGCTGCCGGAATTGAAATGCTGGTGGAACCAGTTTTCCGGCGGCACGACGAGCGATCCGGGGCGCCAGTCGAAGCGCATTTTCTCCGTGCCCTCCGGCCACATGAACGAATAGCCCTGGCCGGAGAGGATCATCACGTGCGCGCCGGGCCCGTGGCGGTGCGCTTTCTTGTAGATGCCGACGGGAAACTCCGACACGTGCGCGCCCATCGTGCTCTCGGCCATCTCGAAGAAGATCGTCCGGTTGCCCTTGCCGCGCTCGTGCCATGCAACCGGCTCGATGTTGACGGCGTCGGCGACGAAATTCGTTTCGAGCACGCGGTCCTTGTAGAGCCGTCCGCGGCCGGCGAAATAGCCTTCTTCGCCCTTGAACCGGTCGGCGAAGACGTAGGCGTTGTTCATCACGAAGTCTTCGGAGTGAAAGAGATTGAAGACGAGCGGCGCGGACGTGACCGCGATCATGCGCGCCTCGCGGTCGCCTTGGCCGTTGAAATGCTGGTAGTAGGCGTTCAGCGGAACGGCGAAGAGGCTCCCCTTCTGCCACTCGAAGCTCTGCTTCGGTCCGTTCTCCTGCCACATCGTCGTCGCGCCGCGCCCTTCGAGAATATAAACCAGCTCCTCGAAGAGGTGGCGCTGCGGGCGCAGGCTCTTGCCCGGCGGAATGCTGCAGACGTACGCGTCGTCGAGATAACCCGTCCCTTCGAGGTTGATGAAGACGCCGTTGCCGCCCATGCGCTCCCACCATTTGAGCGGCACGTCGTAGACGTTCTCGACGCCGAAGCCCTTGACGACGTCGATGCCCTGCGAGGCCGCCCAGTGATCGTACGGCGTGTCCATCCGCTCGGCGGAGGCGTCGACCTTCTCGAATCCGGACGTGCTCGTGGATTCCATGTTTCCCTCTTATTTGTAAACCGAGTCGATAAAACCGTTTTTTTCGAGCTCGTCTACGATCGAGAAATCGACCAGCCGCTCGGCTTTGAGGTCGAGTTTCTTGCCGCCGAGGCCGGCGTCGATCACCGCCTGCACGCCCTTGAGCGACGGCCGCGGCACACGCTCGATTCCCGACGCGTACTCGCGCCAGGTCGCCTCGATCATCTGCCGGTCCTGGATCTGGGCGAATTTGGCGATCACCTTCTCGCTGAACTCCTTGTCGGTTTTGTAGCGGTGCATGCCGCGGATGAACGCGCGCATGAAACGGATCGCAACCGCCCGCTTCTGCGCGAGATACGATCGGGTCGTGATCACCGCGCCGGTGTTCTCGTCCATCGGCAGATTCACGAGCTCGCGCATGCCGGCTTGGATCGCCTTGAGATTGAACGGAAACGACATGCGTTGCGCGTAAATCTTGCCGCCCATCATTGCGGCGAGCCCCTCGGGCTGGCCGCCGGTCTGCACGATCGAGACGTCCTTATTCGGGTCGAGGCCGTTTTTTTCCAGCACGGTGCGCAGCACGAAGTCCGACGTCGAGCCGAACGTCGTGATGCCGAGCGGCTTGCCCTTCAAGTCGCGCACGTTCTTGATCTCGGGCCGCGCCATCACATAATGCCGGTTGGTCCGGCTGATTGCGCCGATAATCACCGCGTCTGCGCCCTGCGCCACGGCCGGGACCATCGCCGGCTCGCCCGCGTGGATCAACTGGCCGCTGCCGCCGATGAGCGCGGCGACGATCCGCGTGCTGCCGCCGACGCGCACCAGCTCGATCGAGATTCCCTCCTCGTCGAAATATTTCGCCTCCTTCGCGATCACCGGCGTCGCCCAGCTGCCTGCCGGGCTCGGGTACAGAAACGTGATCCGCTCCTGGGCGAAGGCGGAGACGGCGAGCAGAACGGAGAGAAAACACGCGAATGTAAAAGTGCGCATCATCGCGAAAACGTCTATCCGCTCGTCGTCGGTGTTGTCAAGCAACGGCGTCTTGACAAGCGAGCGGCAGGACGGGATATCTTGAGCGAACGCTGTAAGCCGAAGGAGATCTAGAACAATGAAGAGATTTCGACCGCTGATGCTTGCGGCGGCACTCCTGATCGCCGCCGGTTGGACGCAATCCGCGCTGGGACAACCCAAGGAGATCGTCGAGGGCGCGAAAAAAGAAGCGCGCGTGGTCTTCTACACGTCGCTCACGCTCCAGGAGATCGACCAGGTCGCCGCCCCCTTCATGAAAAAATATCCGTTCGTGAAGGTCGATCCCTTCCGCGGCAACTCCGAGCAGCTTTTGCAGAAGATCGCGATCGAGGCGCGCGCCGGCCGTCCGCAGCACGACGTCGCGCAGTTCGACGCCTTCGAGGAGTGGCAGCTCCAGAAGCTCGGCCTGCTGGAAAACTACAAATCGCCCGAGGCCAAGAATTATCCCGCGGGCTACAAAGACGCCGACGGCGCCTGGACGGCGATG
>DATDFN010000091.1:0-21324 GCA_036522615.1 Binatia bacterium
AATAAATTGCTGCGTGAGCGTCGCGCCGTAGCGGTCGAGAAGAAAAAACCCCGGCATCGCGATCAAGACGGTCACGGTGTAGTTGACGTAGATCGCGCCGACGAAAAAGCCCTGCTCGCGCTCGAACCGGAGCCGGCAGAAAGCGCATTCCGCACGCATGCGAAAAAGCCCTTCGAACATCTCGCCCACGCCGCAGCGCGGGCAGCGCAGCCTCAGCGCCGCGGTCACGGTCGGCAAAAGCCGAGGCCGCGGGGGCTTATGCGGGCGGCTCATCTTGACCATGACTGTGTCTAGAGTTGCTCGACGGTATAACCCTGCGCCTTCAGGGCCTCGACCAGCCCTTCCCTGCCGGCCAGGTGCCCGGCGCCCACGATCACCAGATAGTTTTCGTTCTCCTTCAGATACGCGCGGATCTTCGGCAGCCAGGTGCGGTTCCGCTCGACGATCACGCGCTGGTAGACCTCGGGATACTCCCGCATGCCCTGCAACAGCGCGGCATCGAGCGTCTTCAGATCGCCGGCCGACCAGGCCTTGACGATCGTGTTCACGCCGGCGCGCATCGTATCGGACGTGCGCACGGTCTGCATCAGCATGAGATCCTGCACGAAGTCGGGCATCTTGTTCAGGACGTCGAGCTGATTCTCGAAAGTTTCGAGCGCGACGGTTTTTTTATTCGCGTCTTTAGCCTTGCGGAAAAAATAGTGATCGACCCCGTACGCCGGATCGAAACCCAGGGTCTGCATCGAGCGGGCGATGATCATGTTGGCGACGAACCACGGCTTGAACGCCTTGAACAGCTCGATATTGAGGCCGAGCTGATTCAGCTTATCGGCGGTCAGCTGATAGGTATTTTCCGAAACGTGCTGCTGGAGGGTCGTTTTGTCGGGGTACGCCGCTTTCGCCACCAGCAGATGCTGCGCCTCGTCTCCTTTGGTGCTGTCGAGGTCCATCTCGAAAACAACGGTCTTCGCGTCTTTGAACGCGGACTCGATCGCCGGATCGAGGGGATAGTTCTGCGGCTTGAGATAATGGATCGACCCCATCAGATAGACGACGTTCGTTTGCGACTGAATCCTCCAGATCGGCCGCTTGGCCGCCTCCGGCGCCGCCGCCGCGGCATGATAAATGGACGCGGCTATATAGACGAAAATGAAGGCGGCGAATCGGCGGGTTTTTCGCAAGCGGCGTATCTCCGATCAATAGAAGGTAGACTCCTTATAGCATCCGCGGCATAGGTTATACAGCGCCGGAAGTTGGCAGAGCGGCGCGAAAATTGTATGGCTTAAGCATGAAGCTCGACGGCAAAACCGCGCTCATTACCGGCGGCGGACGCGGCATCGGCAAAGCGGTGGCGCTGGCCTACGCGCGCGAAGGCGCCAAGCTCGCCGTCTGCGCGCGGAGCGCCGGCGAGATCGACGCGGCGGCCAAGGAGATCCGCGCGCTAGGCGCGGAGTGCGTCGCGCTCCCCTGCGACGTGGCGCAGGAAGAGGAAGTCAAAAAGTTCGTCGCGGAAGTCGCGAGCAAGTTCGGCGGGATCGACGTGCTGATCAACAACGCGGGGGTGATGACGCGCCCCGCGCCCGTCACCGAATACGACGCCGGCAAATGGGATTACACGATGGCGGTCAATCTCCGCGGCCCTTTTCTCATGGCGAAGGCCGTGCTGCCGGTCATGTTCCGTAGCGGCGGCGGCTCGATTATCAACGTCTCGTCGTCGATCGGCCGCAGCGCCTACGCCAACTTCGCGGCGTACGGCGCATCCAAATGGGGCCTGGAAGGGTTCACGCAGATACTCGCGGCGGAAGTGGGAAGCCGCAAAGTGCGCGTCAATTCGGTCGAGCCCGGCTATGTCGCGACCAAGCTCACCGGCTTTCACGGCAGCGCGCCCGAGTCGGTGACCGAGGTGTTCGTGTTCCTCGGCAGCGACGAGGGAAGACATGTGAGCGGCCGGATGCTGAGCTCGTCGAGCTGGCGCTCGGAGCTAAAAAAGTAGCGCGCTACTTTTTCTTCAGGATGTCCAACGCCGCGTTGGCGTTCTTCACGCCGTTCGTGTGGTCGCCCGCGTCGAGGTTTTTTTGCGCCTCGTCGAGCAGGCCGCGGGCCTTGTCCTGATCCGCCTTCGAGACTTTCGTCGTGCCCAAAAGCTCGCGGCCCTCTTTGATGAGCGGCGCGCAGCGCGCGAAAACCGCGCCGTAGGAGCCCGCGAGCAGCGCGGCGGCCATGATCGCAACCAGGAATTTCTTCATCACTCTCTCCCTTTAGCTCTTGAGATTCGTCTTGAAAAAGTCAACGGTCTTCGCCCACGCCTCTTTGGCCGCGTCCGCGTTGTAGCGATCGGGATTGGTGTCGTTGTTGAACGCGTGCTTCGCGCCGGGATAAATCTTATAGGTAAACGACTTGTGGTATTTTTTCATCTCCTCGGCCGTCGCCGGCGCGTTGTCGCTGATCGGCTTGTCCTCGCCGCCGTAATGCGCCATGACGGGCGCCTCGATCTTCTCGACCAGCTCGGGCGGATTGGGCGTGCGGCCGTAGTAAACGACGACCGCCTTCAATCCCTTGACCTGCGTCGCCGCGTTGAACGCCTGCTGGCCGCCCCAGCAGAAGCCGGTAAGGCCGATGTTGCCGACTTCCGGCAAAGATTTTAGATACGCGACGGCCGCGCCGACGTCTTCCGCCACATTGGCTTCGGGTGCGAGCTCGCGGATGTTCGAGAGCCCTCCGCCCTTCGGGTTTAATTTCTCGGTGCCGCCCTTGCGCGAGAGGAAATCGGGAGCCAGCGCCACGAACCCCTCTTTCGCCAGGCGGCGCGCGACGTCGCGGATGTGGTCGGTTAGGCCGCCGTTCTCGTGGACGACAATGACCGCGGGATGCTTCCCGCCCGCCTTCGGCTCGGTCAGGTAGCCGGACACCGTTCCGCCGGGACCCTTAAACTCGACGTCCTTGGACGTCAAACCGGGGTCTTTGGGATCGACCTGCGCGGCATAGGTGCCGCCCAGCGTATCGATCAGCGTCGTCGCCGCGACGAGGCTGCCGGTCAGAACGACCGCCTTTTGAATGAACTCGCGCCGGGTGATCTTGCCGCCGCGATATTCTTCGACGAGTTGTTTGATTTCTTCCGGCATTTTGCCCTCCGTTATTTGATCATGTCGATGCGCGTGAGCGTCGTCTGCTGTCCGACGCCCGGCGCGTTAGTCATGTGATACGCGGTGTATTGCTCGAAATAGGTGTTTTCGGCGGACATACCGTCCACCGGAATGACGACTTTAATCCCGCGGAACGCCGCCTGGCTGGCGGTGTTGAGCACGGCGCCCTGCGCCGCCGTCCCCGTGACGATGACGGTCTTGATGCCTTTTTCTTTCAGGATTTTTTCCAGGTCGGTGCCGAAAAACTTATCGGCGGACGCTTTGACGATCGGCTCGCCGTCGAGCGGAGCGACTTCTTTGAGAATGTCGGCCGGCGTCGCGGCGGTCGTGATGCTGTGGATGACGGTAACTTTCTTCGCCCGCGCCTGTTTGAGCAATCCTTCGACCCTCGGGATTGTAGCCAAGCAGCGCGGACGGCGCTCGTTGTTGCAGGTCTGCTTGACGAAATCGAGCGAGAGAACCGCCGTGCTCGAGTCGAGCGTCACCGGCTTGAGCTCCGGCGGCTTCGGCGCCGAAACGCCGCCCCATTCTTCGATCACGTCTTTATACTGCGCGCGCAGCGGCGCCGCCGCAGTCAGTATAGCCAGGCACGCGAGCGCGGCAACGAGATGCTTTGTCTTCATCCTCTCCTCCTCGGCTGGTTAAAGCCCCAAAAGCTGCGTCAGCTTGTCCGGGTCGAAGCCGACGACCGCCTGTCCGTCGATCAACGTCACCGGGGTACTCTGATATCCCAATCCCAACAGCTCTTTCAATGCCTCCGGATCCTCGCGCACATTCTTGTCCGTGAAAGCCACACCCTTTTGAGAAAGAAACTCTTTCTCTCGATGACACGGCCCTCAGCCGGGCTGGGTGAAAACCACCACCGATTTAGCCATTCTGTTTTCTCCTTGTTGAATACGCGCCCCTCCGGGCGCGCCGTGCAAAGACTAACGATCCGCAAAGGCGGAGTCAATCCCCATATCCGCTGCCCGAACCGTCGAACTTTACCCATTGAAAACCGTCTGCTAACCTCGTTAACCACATGAGAACGATTCGCACGCTCGACCGCGGCGCGGTTCTGGCCGCCGCGCTTTTCCTGACGTTTGTCTTCAGTCTCTTAAGCTCGGCGAACGAGATGCCCCGGAGCGCAAGCGCTCCGTTCGCCGCGGAGCTCACGCGCCACGTGCAGACGCTCGCCGCGGACGATATGATGGGCCGGGGCGTCGACACGCCGGGAATCGACCTGGCGCGCGACTACATCGCCGCGCAATTCAAAAAGTACGGCCTCGCGCCCGGCGGCACGGAGGGCTACTTCCAGAGGCTCGAGGTAACGAGCGGCGTCGAGACGGCAGGCCGCAACGAGGCGCGGCTCGGCACCGCCGAGCTCGCGCTCGGGCGCGATTGGAATCCGCTCGGCCTTTCGGCGTCGGCCGCGGCCGAGGGAGATGTCGTCTTCGCGGGCTACGGCATCACAGCCGAGAATTACGCTTACGATGATTACGCCGGCATCGACGCCAAGGGGAAGATCGTCCTCGTCCTCCGCTACGAGCCACCGCCACAGGACGACAAGAGCCCCTTCGGCAGGTGGCCGCGCTCCTCGCGCTACGCGACGCTGAGCGCGAAAGCGGCAAACGCCCGCGCACACGGCGCGGCGGGCCTCATCTTGGTCGACCTCAGCTCCGACCACGACGAGCTCATGTCGCTCGCGCGCGGCATGGGCCGCGAACAGGATGACCTCGCCGCCGCGCAGATTCGGCGCGAAACAGTTCAGACCGCGCTGCGCGGCGCAGGCGTCTCGCTGAGCGATCTCAAGGCCGCAATCGACCGCGACCAGAAGCCGCACCCCACGGCCATCGCCGGTCTCAAGGCGCGGCTCGCGGTAAGCCTTAAAAAGATCTCGCGGCCGACGGACAACGTCGTCGCCGTGCTTCCCGGCTCCGATCCGCAACTGAAAAGCGAAAACATCGTCATCGGCGCGCACTACGACCACCTGGGCCTCGGACATTACGGCACGATGGACCCCAAGGCCGAGGGGCAGATCCACAACGGCGCCGATGACAACGCGTCGGGAGTCGCTGTCGTACTGAGCTTGGCGCAACGCTTCGCCGCCGGCAAACCGCCGCCGCGGACACTTGTCTTCGTCGCCTTTACCGGCGAAGAGCTGGGGCTTTACGGATCGCGCCACTTCGTCGACCATCCGCCGTTTCCCCTCACGGCGACTAAGGCGATGATCAACCTCGACATGGTCGGACGCATGAGAGAAAACCGGCTGATGGTGAATACGGCGGACACCGCGAAAGAATTCCGCGCGATGATCGGCCGCGCCGCGGACGGTCTCGCCGTCGACATGAAGGCGACCGGCGGGGGCAGCGATCACGCATCGTTCTACAACAAAGGCATTCCGGCGCTGCACTTCTACACCGGAATGCACGAAGACTATCATCGTCCCACCGATGATTGGGAGAAGCTGAACATCGGCGGCATGGTGAAAGTCAGCGATACCGTGTTCGCTCTCGCGACCGATCTCGCCGGAAGCCGCGAGCCGCTCGCGTTCGTCAAACCGCCGTCGCGCCGCGGCGGTTAACCCCGCGAAAAACCCTCCGAATCGCGTTTTTTATATGGCAGGCGGAGCGCAGCTATGGTATGTTCAGTAGAGACCATCTCCGCCAAGGAGGCTTTCGGCCCATGATCAAGCTTTACCACTCGCCCGCATCCACCAATTCGCGCAAGGTGAGGATCGCGCTCATCGAGAAAGGCCTCGAGTTCGAGCGTGTCCCGATCGATCTCGCCAAGAAAGAACAGAAAAGCCCGGAATATTTGAAAATCCACCCTTTCGGCCAAGTACCCGCGCTCGACGACGAAGGCTTCATCGTCTACGATTCGACGGTCATCAACGAATATCTCGAAGACGAATACCCCTATCCTCCGCTCATGCCGAAAGACTCCGACGGCCGCGCGCGCGCGCGGCTGATGGAGGATTTCCGCGACAACCATTTCAACATCGCCTTCATCCGGATTTTTCGCGAGGTGCGGGGCAAGCCCGAGACCGAGCGGGATCCCAAGGCGATCGATGCGGCGAAGGCGGAGATCGCGAGCTACCTGGAGCGGCTCGACAGAGAGCTTCAGGGAAAAGAGTATCTGGCCGGCGAGTTCAGCCTCGCCGACATCGCCTTCATGGCCAATCTGGACCTGCTCGAAAAATTCGAGATTCAAGTCGATCCTAAGAATCGGAACGTCATCGCGTGGATCGCGCGGCTGAAAGCCCGCCCGAGCTTCGCCGCGTCGGCGCAATAATCGGCAATTCGTGACTGGGGACCTTTGCAGCGCTTACCGAATCTCCAGCCCGAGTCCCTAATTGAGCGCTCCTGATTCCGGATGCCTGTGCTTCTCGCCTGGCTGGTTCACGTCTATTCTGCAGTCGGGGTCTTACTCGGATTTTTCTCCGTGCTTTTGGTCGAACGGGGCGAATACCGCTCCGCTCTATGGCTGAATGCGCTCGCGGTCTGCATCGATGCGAGCGACGGCACCTTTGCGCGTGCGGCGCGCGTTAAAGAGCGCATCCCGTGGTTCGACGGCGCGCGGCTCGAAGACATCGTCGACTACCTGAATTACGTCCTCGTGCCGAGCCTGATTCTCTTTCACGCGGGTCTGCTGCCGCCGAATGGAGGCTGGTGGATCGCGGCGACGCCGATCCTGGCCAGCGCCTACGGCTTTTGCCAGAAAGATGCGAAAACCTCCGACAACTATTTCCTGGGCTTTCCTTCTTACTGGAACATCCTGGTCCTTTACCTGTTGGCGCTGCGGACGCCCGCCTGGTTCAACGCCGCCATCGTTCTGGCGCTCGCCGGCATGGTCTTCGTCCCGATCAAATACATTTACCCGAGCCGCACCGCCGCGTTCCAGCGCCTCACCGTCGCGCTGGGAATTGTCTGGGGTGCGCTCGTCGCGCTGACGCTTTACTACCTGCCGGATCCGCCGCTCGAGATCGTGTACGCATCGCTCTTCTTCCCCGTGTATTACGCGCTCCTGTCGTTTTTCCTTTCGTCGCGAAGCCGCTCCAGCCGAGTTCAAGTTTGACCACTCGAAGGCACATCGGCTATCATGGACGCCGGCCGAGGCTCGGTCCAGGAAAACCCAGCTCGGCAGGCAAGAGACACACGACGTATGAATGCTGAAGCAACGAGACCCGTAAGCACGAAAGCGAAAATCGGCGAGCTGCTGGTGGACGAGGGCATGATCACCTCCGCGCAGCTCGACGAAGCGCTCGCGGCTCAGAAGAAACAGCCCGTCTACATGCCCTTGGGCGAGATCTGCATCGACCTGAAATTCATCACGCGCGACCAGCTAAAAACGCTTTTAGCCAAACACCAAAAGCGCATTCCGCTCGGGGAGCTGCTGACCAACCTCGCGCTCGTTACGCAGGAGCAGGTGCAGGAATGCCTTAAAGAGCAGAAAAAAGACCCGAAAAGAAAGCTCGGCAATCTCCTCATCGAAAAAGGCTATCTCAATGAGAACGCGCTGATCAGCGCCCTCAACATGCAGCTCGGCGTGCCGAAGATGGCGCCGCATGTGAGCTTGATCGACCGCAGCCTTTTGAAAGAGATTAACGAGGCCTTTTTACGCAAGACCAACGCCATACCGGCGTTCAAGCGCGGCAACCAACTGACCGTCATCATGGCCGATCCGCTCGACGAGGCCACGATCCGCGATCTGGCCAAGTTTTTCAAATGCGAGATCCTTCCCGCGATCGCCTCAGGCAACGACATCCAGAACACGATCAACCAGTGCCTCCGTCCCGAGTTCCGGGCCGGCATCGCGGAGTCAAGCAAGGACTTGATCATTAATACGACGAACAAAGAGGCCGCCGTCGATTCAACCAGAGACCCGGCTGCCGTCGACATCGTCAACTACATCATTCCCGACGCCGTTCGCGACGGCGCCAGCGACATCCACATCGAGGCGCAGGAGAGCGGAGTTCGCGTTCGCTACCGCATCGATGGCGTGCTGCACCATAAGACCGACCTTCCGGCCTTTTTGGCTCCCAGCCTAACCTCACGCATCAAAGTCCTCTCGGGATTGGACATCGCCGAGAAGCGCCGCCATCAGGACGGCCGCATCGAAGCCCAGGTTTTGAATCGCAACATCGATCTTCGCGTCTCCACCTACGTCTCGGTGTACGGCGAAAGTATCGTCATTCGTATCCTCGACCGCGGCACGAAGCTGGCGGACCTCAATTCGCTGGGGCTCAACCCCGCGAACCAGGCCAAATACGAGGAGCTTCTTTCGTTTCCGACCGGCGTGATGCTCGCCACGGGGCCGACCGGAAGCGGCAAATCGACGACGATGTACGCGTCACTCAATTATCTGAACAACATCTTCAGGAAGATTATCACCGTCGAAGATCCCGTCGAGCTCACGATCGAGGGCATCGTTCAGGGGCAGTTCGAGCCCAAGATGAACCTGTCGTACTCGGATTTCATCAAATCCATGATGCGTCAGGACCCGGATGTCCTCATGGTCGGGGAGATTCGGGATCAGATCGCCGCCGAGGCGGTCATCCAAGCGGCGCTTACAGGCCATAAAGTCTTGAGCACCTTGCACACCGACGACAGCACAGGCGCATTGATCCGCCTTGTCGAAATGGGCATCGACCCTTACTTGGTCACCTCGACCGTCCTCGGCGTCATGTCGCAGCGGCTCTTGCGCGTTCTCTGCCAGAATTGCCGGCAGCCCTACACTCCGCCGCGCGAGATCTTTAGGACCTTCCATATCGATCCCCAGGGCATCGACGGCCTGAATTTCTATCAGGCAAAAGGATGCGCCGTCTGCAACGGCACGGGTTTCAAGGGCCGCACGGGTATCCACGAGCTTCTGATCCTGAACGACGCGATTCGCGAGGGAGCGATGACGCATAAGACATCGACGCAGCTGCGCGCGATCGCGCGCCAGCAGGCTAACATGATCTCGATGCGCGAGGACGGCTTCTACAAGGCCGCCAAAGGGATCACGACGCTGGAGGAGATCATCCGCGTCTGCTTTCACAACGAAAGCGACGAGCTCGACGCGCGTTCGGCGGAAAGCGTTATCGGTCTGTGCGAGTGCCGGAATGCCGAGCCGATCAAAACCTCCATACCCGCGCCGCCACGCGCGGCGATGCAGCGTCCGGTCTTCGATGCGCGGCACGGCGGGGCTCCCCTCGAGGGAGAAACTTACCGCGTCCGTTTCGACGTCAACACGATCGAATCCGAGACCGAGCGCATCGCGGATTTTTTTCGCGAATACCAGCGCGTCAAAGAGATGATCGGCGATCCCGTCGGACCCGCTCTTATGGGCGATTTCGTGGATTTCGTCGTCGATACGGCGCGCCGGTTAAAGACGACGGAAGGAGCGGAGTTCGCGGAATTTTCGCTCTACGTTCGCGATAAACGCGACCGGCTTTTCGTCGAAACGGTCGTGTCGCACACGCCGCGCACGCGCGAATCGGCTTTGCGTCAGGTCGGTTATTTGAGGTAAACGATGGCGACGAAGAAATCGACAGCGGAACAGTTCGGTCCCGCGAAGGACCATCCCGAGCGAAGGACCGAAGAGCTCCATTTCGCGGACTACATCAAGGATAAGAAGAGCCGCAAGCATATGGAGGAGCTCGCCGTCGAAGATTTTATCAGCAGCAAAAAACCCACCGAGAAAACTTAAACCTCCGCTGCGTCGACGCGCATCGCACCTCTTCGCATGTATCCGATGCCCCCCATCCGCTTTTCCTGCACGCTATGAAAATCCGACGCACGCTGATGCGCTGCCTCGCCGCCGTGGCGCTGGCGCTCGCCGGCGCATCTACCGCCGCAGGTGAGGAGGCGCCGAAATATATTTTCATCTTCCTCGCCGACGGCGGCAGCATCGGCGGCATCGAGATCGCCCGCTCTTTCAACCGGGTCGTTCACCGCGAAGGCTTCACGATAACCGACAAGATCATGCGCGAGGGATCGCTCGGGCTGCTCACCACGGAGGCGGCCGACTCGCTCACGACCGATTCGGCCGCCGCAGCGACGGCACTTTCCGCCGGCTGCAAGGCCAACATCGGCGCGCTCGGCATCTGCGCCGACGGCCGAGCCGCCAAGAGCGTCATGGCGCGCGCCCGCGAAAAAGGACTACGAGCGGCGCTCGTGACGACTTCGACGGTCTATGACGCGAGTCCGGCCGCATTCGTCTCTCACGTGTCGAATCGAAAAGATTTCGAGGCTATCCTGGATCAATATCTCCGCGCCGAGCCCGACCTCATCCTGGGCGGCGGACGCGAACAGTTCCTGCCGGCCGGCCGTCCCGAAAGCGCGCGCAAGGACGGCAAAGACCGGCTCGCGGAATTCACCGCGCGCGGCTACGCTTACGCGTCCGATAAAACCGCCCTCGCGAAGGCCTCCGGCGCCAAGCTGCTCGGACTTTTCACGCCGGGCGAGATGAGTTTCGATCTCGACCGGAACGCCGACAAAGAGCCTTCGCTCTTCGAGATGACGCGCGCGGCGATTCGCTTTCTCGGCCGCGACGGCCGCGGCTTCATGGCATTCATCGAGAATGAGAACATCGATACCGCCGGCCATTTGACCGACGTCGCGTCGATGGTTCACGCGTATCGCGATTTCGACCGGGCCGTGTCTCTCGCTTATGAATTCTATCTCACCCATCCGCGCGAAACGCTGATTCTCGTCACGTCCGACCACGACTCGGGCGGCGTCGGCTTTACGCTGGCGCTGGAAGACCTCCGTCTCGGCTCGAAGCGCGTGTCCGCGAGCGAGGAAGATCTCAAAAAAATCGCCGCGATTCCTATGTCGCTGCGAAAGGCCGCGGCCATGCTCGGCTCCCGGCCGACTCCCGAAGCGGTCGACAGCATCATGCGGGATGTCTTCAAAGGCTTCACGCTGGCGCCGGATTTGAAGAAGATGCTGCTCGCCGGGCAGCCGCCCGCACGGAACTTCTACACCGATCCCGCCGCCAACGTGCTCGGCATGATGGTCGCCAACAACACGCAGGTGTATTGGAGTTCCGGCGGCCACACGCATCAGCCCGTCTTCGTCGCCGCGCTCGGCGCGGGCGCCGAGCGCTTCCGCGGCTATCAAGAAAACACCGACTTCGCCAAGCATCTCTTTTCGCTCCTCGGCAATCCGAATTCAAAATAACCCCGCGCCATGGGCTCGGCGCGAGCCGCGGCCGCCAGGTATCTCCCGCGCCAACAAAAATTTTATCGTCTTGACTGGCCCGGCATGCGCTGTAGGATGATTACCTAGGTCAACCTCGGTGCGAGACAAGTCATGAACGGTCCGGAAAGCGACGGACAAGATAGAATCGGCGTTCTCGTCGGCGGCGGACCAGCTCCCGGCATCAACGGCGTTATCAGCGCGATCACCCTCGAGGCGCGCAGCCGCGGACGGCAAGTCGTCGGTATTTTCGACGGCTTTCACTGGCTCATGGCGGGCGATACCGACAAGGCGAAGCTTTTGGACCGCGACGAGGTGTCGCGCATCCATTTCCAGGGCGGATCGATTCTCAACACTTCGCGCGCCAACCCGACCAAAAAGGCCGAGCACCTCGATGCCGTCCTCGCGTCGTTGGCCAAGCTGAAGATCGGCTATCTCGCCACCATCGGCGGCGATGACACGATGTTCGGCGCCAGCAAACTGGCCGAGCGGGCCGCCGGACGGCTGCGCGTCTGCCACGTTCCGAAAACCATCGACAACGACCTGCCGCTGCCGGGCGACATCCCAACATTCGGCTTCGAGACCGCGCGCCACTTGGGCTTCGCCCTCGTGCAGAATCTGATGGAAGACTCGCGCGCGACGCGGCGCTGGTATTTCGTCGTCGTCATGGGCCGCACCGCCGGCCACCTGGCGCTCGGCATCGGCAAGGCGGCGGGCGCAACGCTCACGGTGATTCCGGAGGAGTTCGAAGGGCCCGTCCGGCTCGAAACGCTGTGCGATCTTCTCGAAGGGGCGATCCTCAAGCGCAAGGCGTTGTTGGGCCGCATCGACGGCGTCGCGCTCATCGCCGAAGGGCTGCTCGAGCGGCTGACGCCGGAAGAGATGACGTCGATCGAGGGAGTGCGCATCACCCGCGACGACTACGGCCACCTGAGGCTCGCCGACATGGACCTGGCGTTCATCCTGAAAACGCAGGTCGAGCGCCGCTTCGCCGAGCGCGGCGAGCGCATCGGCATCACGCACAAGAATATCGGCTACGAGGTCCGCTGCGCCGACCCGCTCGCGTTCGATTGCGAATACGTGCGCGCGCTCGGCTACGGCGCGACCGATTTCCTCCTGCGGCCCGACCCCGAGGCGGCGCGCTATCACGGCGCCCTGGTGTGCCTCGACAATGGCAAACTGCGCTATCTCAACTTCGACGATCTGCTCGACCCCGCCACCGGCCGGACCAAGATTCGCCTGGTCGATGTGACCAAGCCGTCGTACAAAATCGCGCGCGAATACATGATCCGGCTCGAGCGAGAGGATTTCGAGGACCGCGAGCGCCTCGCCGCTCTGGCGCGCGCTGCGGCGAACGGCGCCGGTGGCTTTGGCCCCGAGGAGTTCAAAAAAAAGTTTGGCTATCTGGTGACGGAGATACGAGGAGGGATCTGACATGGCTGCACGCGTTGGGATCAACGGTTTCGGGCGGATCGGCAGGTTGTGCTTTCGTGCGATGCTGCAGCGACACAAGGATGTTTTGTCCGTTGTCGGCATCAACGACATGGCCGACCCGCAGACCAACGCCCATCTGCTGCAGTATGACACGACGTACGGACAATTCTCCGAGAAGGTAGAAGCCGGCGAGGGCAAGATTCGCGTGAACGGCTTCGAGATGAGCGTCTTCTCGGAGAAAGATCCCGCGCGCCTGCCCTGGAAAAGCCTCGGCGTCGATCTCGTGATCGAATCGACGGGCGTCTTCACCGACGGGCATCAGGTGCGCGCGCATCTCGAAGCCGGGGCGAAAAAAGCGATCATCACGGCGCCCGCGAAGAACGAGGACATTACGCTGGTCCTGGGCGTGAACGATTCGCGCTACGAGCCCAAAAAACATCACATCGTCTCGAACGCGTCCTGCACGACGAACTGCCTCGCGCCGGTCGCCAAGACGCTGCACGAGGTCTTCGGCATCGAGCGCGGTCTCATGACGACGACGCACGCGTACACGAACGACCAGCGCATCCTCGATCTCATGCACAAGGACCTGCGCCGCGCACGCGCGGCCGCGATGAACATCGTTCCGACCTCGACCGGCGCGGCGAAGGCGATCGGCCTCGTCATTCCGGAGCTCAACGGCAAGCTCCACGGCTTGTCGCTGCGCGTGCCGACCTCCACGGTGTCGATCATCGATCTCGTCGTCGATTTGAAAAAATCGACGAGCGAGAAAGAGGTGAACGCGGCATTGAAGGAGGCCGCCGAGAATAACCTGCGCGGCATTATGGAGTTTTGCGAGAAGCCGCTCGTCTCGAGCGACTTTCGCGGCAACCCGGCGTCGTCCATCATCGATGCGCTCTCCACGACGGTACTCGACGGCAAAATGGCGAAGGTGCTGGCCTGGTACGATAACGAATGGGGCTATAGCTGCAGAGTCGCCGACTTGGCGGCATTGATGGCCCGAGACGCCTGAACCACGAAGGGAGGAAAGCGGATGGTAGCAAGAGACATCATGACGAAGAACGTTGTTACCGTCGGCGGCGATACGCCCGTCAAAGATCTGGCGCAGCGCCTCCTCGACAATCGGGTCAGCGGCATGCCGGTCGTCGATAACCGCGGTAAGATTCTCGGCGTCGTCTCCGAGGCCGATCTCCTCGCGAAAAAAGGCAAGCTCGCGAGAGACATCATGAGCGAAAAGATTTTCACCGTCGGCGAGGGAGCGTCCGTGGAGGACATCGCGGCGCTGATGACCGCCGAGAAAATCAAGCGCGTGCTCGTCGTCGGCGAAAAGGAATTGGCGGGGATCGTCAGCCGCGCGGATATCGTCCGCGCGATCGCGCTCGGCGACTACGTGCCGCTGCGCACGCCGGTTTACGATTTGTAGGGAGCGAAACAGCGGGGCCGGTGCGCTAGACCGAAAGTTCTTTTCTCATCCGCTCGTATTCGTCGTGATCGATCTCGCCTCGCGCGTAGCGCTGCTTGAGGATCGCGAGCGGCTCCGCGCTTTTCCGGTCGCGCCCGAGCGATAGGATGAGCCGCACGACGAGCGTTACGCCGCCGATCAGAATCCCCCAGAAAAGAATCATCGCGACCAGCAGCAGGAGGAGACCCCACTTGCCGCCGGACCAGGCGAAGTGCCCCTCCCACGGACGCCGCTCCGGGCCGGGCCACCACTGCATCAACGGGTATGCGAGAGAAAAAAGGCGCGCCACGGTTCTGAATATACGAAAAAGGCGCCGGGAATGGTAGAGGCGGGATGGCGGGCCAAAAAAGACGGAGCCGCTTCAACTCTTCGTCTGTCGATCGGGATTTTTCGTAGATATTCGCGCCGCCCAGTTAATAAACTTCAACGCCTGCGCCCAGCGGAGCGACGCCGGCCCCGACTCCATGTCCGCCTACGTCGACACCGGCGGAGATGCAGCCCGCAAGCGACAATACGCCGATGAGCAGCGAGGCGATGGCAACGAATTTAGCGGTTTTCATGTTCCTCACCTCCTCTTCGATTATTTTCGCCCCGCCTGCCGATATCAATGCCGGTGAATACCCGAGCCCGTTCATTTCACCGCCGCCTTGACTTCGCCGCCGGCCGACGGCTATGAAACCGGTGCCGCGCTCGCCGCGGCCCTCGTTTCAATGACCGCGCTTAAATTGGGCATCGCGGGGCTCGGTAACGCCGGCCGCGCCGTAATTCGCGACTTAACCGCAGTGCCGAACGTCGCGCTCGCCGCCGTCGCCGACCTGCGGCGAGAAGCCCTCGCGCCGCATCGCTCGAATCCAGTAGTCGCAACTTTCGACAGCATCGACGCCATGTGCCGCAGCGATGCCGTCGACGCGGTCTGGATCGCGACGCCGAACGAATTTCACGCCGAGCATACCATCGCCGCCGCGACGAACGGCAAGCACGTCGTGTGCGAAAAGCCGATGGCGGTCTCGCTCGAACAATGCGATCGCATGATCGAGGCCGCGGAGTCTAGCGACGTTCGCCTGCTGCTGCATTCCAAGGCCGGCGATCCGCCGGTCGAAAAAATCCGCGAGCTGATCGGCGCGGGCCGGCTCGGCCGTGTGATTCAAATCGGCACCTGGAACTACAAAAGCTGGCTCGACCTGCCGCGGCTTCCCGCCGAGCTGGATACTTCCCAGGGCGGCGGCGTCGTCTTCCGCCAGGGAGCGCATCAGATCGACATCGTACGCGCTCTCGGCGGCGGCGTCGTCAAGAGCGTGCGCGCCGCGACGGGCCGGTGGCATCCTCGCTCCGACACCGAGGGCAACTACACCGCGTTTTTGGAATTCGCGGACGGCACGCCGGCCGTACTCGTCTTTAACGGCTACGGCCGCTTCGACATGGCGGAGATCACTTGGGGCATCGGCGAGAGCGGCTTCGCGCGCGCGGAGTCGCCGCCGGCGACTCCGTCATCTCCGGCAAGCAGGGCAGAGAGCACGGAGCGGCCGCGCGCCGGAGTTCGCCGACAGCCTTTCTTCGGGCTCACGATAGTGAGCCTTGAGAACGGCGATATTCGTCAGTCGCCCGACGGGCTTTACGTTTATAGCGAAAAGAAACGCGAAGAGATTCCCTGCCCGCCGTTTTTGGATCGCGCCGGCGAGCTCAAACGACTATACGAAGCCGTGGTGGAAAGCCGCCGCGTTTTCGCCGATGGCCGCTGGGGCAAAGCCACGCTGGAAGTGGCGCTCGCGATTCTGCAGTCGTCGCGCGAGAAGCGCGAGATCGAGCTGAAGCACCAGCTCGCGGCAAAGTAGTCATTTCTCCGCAAAGCAATAGAACAGCCCATCGCCGCCCGACGAGATCAGGTCTTCTTGTCCGCAGCCGCACGAGGCGTGCGCCGAGTTCCACCCTCCTCAACTGAAATCTGCAGAGGATGTATTGCAAACAATGAAGCACGCCCTGCCCCGGGCTCCTAATGACGCGATTTGCTCGCGATGCCGCGCTGTAGGGCACGGCCTGCGCGATACGAAAAACCCTTCAAGCGTTCAGTTGTAGAGTATTTTTAGTCGCGAACCGGCCATCGAGCTTGAAATCGATGGGAGGGAATCGTTTTCGATTATGTCTTCGAGGGCGATGCTCGCAAGTAAGTATGCGAGATGCTTGTCTTTGCAGACCTCCAGCGCGGCGTCGCTTACCGCGGCGATCAACTCGCCGAGCGTCGTGTTCAGTTTTTGTTCGCCGTTGTTTTTCATCGCTCCTCCTCTACTCGCTTGCCTCGGGCATTGGAGTGAGCAATGTTCGTGCCGCGGCGCGCCAGAGCGGCTCTATTCCACGATAAAACGAAACGCCCGCTCCTTCACACCCGCGACATCGCGCACGATTATTTCCACGCTGTGAAGGTCTACGCGGGGAAAAACAACCGTCATTTCACGATGCCGCCCGTCGCCCCTGTTCTCCACGGTCCTCGGTCGATACGTTTTGTCTCCGGCGCGGAGGAGAACGGACGATTTCAGATCGTAATTGTCGAGATTGACCGAAGCGCTGTCGAGGGCGATTTCGAAGCGATGCTGATCGGGCGGATCGGGATTGCGATGCGTGACCTTCACAGTGACGCCGCCGGAGGACTGCGTCGAAGTCGAGATCGAGGAGGCCGCGCCATGAGCAACGGCGGCGGTCGAAAGAACGATGAACACGGCAATTAGAAGCGGCTCTGATCGAATCATCGATGATGTCCTCCCTGCATGCTCATCCGATGGAAACGCCGAGCAGCGCGCCGACGCCGTAGGTTATCGCCGACGCCAACAGGCCGATCGCCAGCATCCTGAAGCCGCTCGCTAGCGGTCCGCGCGCGGTGAAAAGCGCCAAGACGGCGCCGACACCGAAGAGCGCGAGAGAGCTCACGGCCGCGCTCGCGGCGAGCGCGCCCTTTCCGCCCATGAAGAAAAAAGGCACTACCGGAACGACGGCGCCGGCGACGAAAGCTAGGAACGAGCTCACCGCGGCGTTCCACGGCGAGCCCAGCTCGGATGGATCGAGCCCCAGCTCTTCCCGCGCCAGCGCGTCGATCGCGGTTTCGGGCCTGGCGATCATGCGCCGCGCCAGCTCGGACGCCTCATCTTTTGGAATGCCTTTGGCCTGATATAAGAGGGCCAGTTCGTCCTCTTCTTCCTTGGGGTCGGCTTCGAGCTCCGCTTTTTCGAGTGCGAGCTGCTTCTCGAACAGCTCCCTCTGCGCCGACATCGAAACGAACTCGCCCGCGGCCATGGAAAACGCGCCTGCGAGCAGCCCGGCGATCCCGGCAAGCAGAATGTAGGCGGGCGTCGCCACCGCGCCGGCAAAGCCCATCACCAGGCTGAAATTCGAAACCAGGCCGTCGTTGATTCCGAAGACCGCCGCGCGGAGCGTGCCGCTTCGGCCCGTGCGGTGCCATGCCTCGCGGCTCATGATCGCCTGCGCGCCGGTGCCACGCTGCAAATTCTCCAGCGTCTGGCGATGAGCTTTTTCCTCTTCCGGCAGGCCCGCGGCTTCCGGCTGATCGGCATAGCGGTTCTCGTCCCGGCTCTCGATGCCGCTCACGATCGGCAGCACGCGCTCGGTCCCGAACAGACGCGCGAAGAAACCCAGCATCTTGATGCGCGCACTTATCGTGTAGTCCGGCACGGGCGCGCCGGCGGATTTCAAAAAACCCGCCCAGCGTTTGGCGTGGCTCTCCTCGGCCCGGGCCAGTTGCTCGAAGATCTCCGCACGCTTGCCGTCCTTCTCAACCGACGCCAGAGTTCGATAGAGCGCGATGCCGTCCATCTCGGCCAGATAATTATTCCGGTATCGTTCGACATTGCTGCTTGAGATTCGATCGTCCGCCATCCACGGCCTCCCTGTACGGCTCAATGTTCCAACAATTGTCGCACATCCTACCCCCGGGCTGTAGGGGATTCCCTCAGAAATGTAGGGGGTTCCCCACAAGTAGGTCACAGGCGCATTTATCATGGTGCCTCTGCGACGGAAAAGGCTAAAGATGACAAGGGTTTTTCCTGGGTAAGGGAAATGCATTCGTTAATCTCGAAGGCATGCTTCTTGCGAACTAATCTGGGTGAAAGGAGGAGCGGTGAACACGACAGTTCTAAAAAGATACGAGCAAACTCTCCTGAAACGCAGGCATGAGATCCTGCCTGTCCTGCAGCACCTTTCGGCCGAGTGCCGCGGCGCGACGGACGAAGTGGACAGCGGTACTAATTGCAGCGAGGCGTTCTTGACAGAGCGTCTTGCCGCTGTTTACGAACGCGAGTTGAACGACATCGAGACGGCCCTCGACCGCATCCGCACCGGCACATTCGGGCACTGTTGTGCATGTCATCAGGCCATCGAGCCGACCCGCCTCGAGCGCTTTCCGCGCGCCGACTTCTGCCAACGCTGCAAATCGATGTAAGCGCCCCCATCGTTTCGTCCTCTGCACGGTTGCCTCGTTAGTTGCGGCCCGGAAGGAAGCGGATTAGTTTAACAATGTGTCGGGAAACTCCGCAGCGTCGTCTTCGGCGGTCCGCCGATTGCTGGCCAAAAGCCCCTCTCCGGTTGCCGCGCGCGCCCATTTAGGCCGCCTGCTCGACACAACCGGCCCCGATAGCATCGCGCGTCTTCCGCCCGAAGAGCTGCCGCTGCTCGTGCGTCTTCTCGGCGCGAGCGGCTTTCTGAGCGACGTATTGATCCGCCAGGGCGACGCCTGGCCGAAAGCCTTCCACCGGCAGATTAATATCGCGCGAAAGACCGCCTCCGCGCACGCCGCCGAGATCGTCCGCGCGCTAAGTGGCGACGCCGATCTCGCCGCAGTCGCCGGCGCGCTGCGCCGCCACAAACAGCTCGAATATCTCCGTATCGGCGCGCGCGACCTGCGCGCGCCGCAATCTGTCGAGGAAACGATGCGCGAGCTCTCGGCGCTCGCGGACGGATCGCTGGAGATCGCCTATCGTTTCGCCCGCGCCGCCGTCGAGCGCGACTTCGGCACGCTCGACCTGTCCGGGCGGCCGCAGCAATTCGTCATCCTCGGGATGGGAAAGCTCGGCGGCGGCGAGCTCAACTTCAGCAGCGACATCGATCTCATTTATCTGTACGAGGAAGACGAAGGCGAAAGCGCCGGCGGCGTGAAAGGCAAGCTCGCGCCGCGCGAGTTTTTTTCGCGTGTTGCCGAGGCGATCACGCGGATAATGGGCGAGATCACTGCCGACGGCTTCGTCTTCCGCACCGATTTGAGGCTTCGGCCCTTCGGCACCCAGGGGCCGATCGTGCAATCGGCCGCCTCCGCGCTCATGTACTACGAATCGTGGGGGCAAACGTGGGAACGCTCTGCGCTCATCAAAGCGCGGCCCGTCGCCGGCGACATCGCGCTTGGCGAGAACTTTCTCCGCGAAGTCGAGCCCTTCATCTACCGACGGTATCTCGACTTCAGCACGGTCGAGGAACTGCGTGAGATGAAGGGCCGCATCGAGCGCGAGTTGCTGGCGCCCGCCCATGAGACGCGAAACGTCAAGCTCGGCCGCGGCGGCATCCGCGAAGTGGAATTCTTCACCCAAGCACTGCAGCTCTTAAACGGAGGCAACGACCCGAAGGTGCGCGATCCCAACACGCTCGGCGGGCTCGCGCGCCTCGCCGAACGCGGCTTCATTCCGCAAAGCGAGCGGGAAGGCCTTAGTCGAGCCTACGGTTTCCTGCGCCAGGTCGAGCACAAAGTCCAAATGGTCCAAGAGGCGCATAGCCACACGATTCCAGAAGGCGAAGCCGAAGAGACGGCGCTCGCGCGCCGTCTCGGTTACGCGAGAGACCGCCGCCGCAGCGAGCGGGAGCTTTTCTGGCGCGATTTCGAATCTCATACGGCGGCCGTGCGCGCGGCTTTCGACCGGCTGTTTCACGGAGCGGAGAAGGAAATGCGCGTCGAGGAGCTGTCGCGTTGGGAGACCGTATGGACCAAGCTCGACGACGAGCGCGGCGTGGTGGGCGAACTTCAAAAGCTCGGGCTGGCCGACCCGGCACGCGCCTACCGCGACCTGCTGATGATCCGCGACGGCGACGTGCCGCCGGAGCCGCGCCGGTTGCGTATCATGCGGCTGCTGGGGCCCGCGCTGCTGGAAGCGGCCGTCCGCTCTCCGGCGCCCGAGCGGGCGCTGTTCAACTTGTCGGAATTGAGCCGCCATCTCGGCGGCCGGACGGGATTTCTTTCGCTGCTGGCGGAGAATCCGAAGACGATGCACCTGTTGGTCGAGCTCTTCGCCGGCAGTCAGTACTTGACTGATCTATTCCTCGAGCGGCGCGAGCTCGTCGATAGCCTCCTCCGGGCCGATCTCGTGACGCCGCGAAAAGCGGCCGCCGAGATCCGCCGCGGACTGTTGGCGGCGGCGGAAGCCGCCGACGACCTCGAAGCGCGGCTCAATGCTTTGCGCCGAAGCAAGAGCGAAGAGCTTCTCCGCATCGGCGTTCACGATCTCGGCAGCGAGCTCGCCCTCGAAGACGTCTTCGCCGAGCTCACCGCGCTCGCCGACGCATGCCTGGATGCCGCGCTCACCCTCGCGACCGCCGAGATTGAAGCAAAGCACGGCAAGCTGCCCGGCGGCCGCTTCGCCGTGCTCGGCATGGGAAAGCTGGGCGGCCGGGAGATCGATTATGGATCGGACCTGGATCTGATATTCCTCTACGACGCGGACGAGGAGGCCCGGAGCGCCGGCGGGCCGGGCGGGGCCATCGACCTGCACGATTATTACGTGCGGCTCGGGCAGAAACTCATCACCTTTCTCACCGCGCCGATGGAAGAAGGCCTGCTCTACCGTATCGACATGCGGCTGCGCCCTTCGGGACGGGTAGGCCCGATCGTCTCCTCGCTCGCTGCGTTCCGCCACTACCACGCAAACAGCTCAGAACTTTGGGAGCGCCAGGCGCTCGTCAAGCTACGCGCTGCCGCCGGAGACTTCACTCTCGGCAATGATGCGGAAGAAGTCGCGCGCGGTTTCGCTTATGGCAAGGGTCTTACCGATGAAGGCGTGGCGATGATCGATCACCTGCGCACGCGCATGGAGAACGAGCTCGCGAAGGAAAGCGCGCAGCGCTTCAATCTGAAAAA
>DATDFN010000092.1:0-13151 GCA_036522615.1 Binatia bacterium
CCGCGCGACGACGACCCGCGGTCGAAGCTGCCACCGCCGGCGCCGCCGCCCGCGCGGTCACTGACATTGGCGCGGTTGCCCGCAGCACCGCCGGCTCCACCGCGATCCCCGCCGCCGACCCCCTGACCGCCGCGGTCAGCGGTGCTTGGGCGATTGCCCGCACCGGCTCGATCGCCGCCGCCCAGGCCTTGTCCGCGATCGGCTACTCCGGCCCCGCGGTTGGAGAGATCCTGTCTGCCCTGATCCGCGCGGCCGCGGAACTGCTCGCGCGATTTGATCTGGTCGTTGGTGCTCGCGCGGTTGAATTTCTGCGCGGTCCCCTGGTCGCGGTAGGAGGCGCCCTTTCTGTGCTCGGCGTTGTGCTGCCAGTTGCCTTTGCCGCCCGCGGGGAGCTGGTTCGCGTATTTGCCCCGGTCGATTTTATTATTGATGTTGATGTTGTTGTTATTATTGATCTTGACGTTGCCGCCGTTCCAGTCGCAGTTGCCCCAGCCATAGCCCCAAGCCGCGGCCATTCCCACGCCCATCGCTACGCTGGCGCCCCACCAGAACATCGAGCCGGCAACGTATCCCGGCGGATAGTAGGTGTAAGGCGGATAGGCGGGATACGGCCACGCGCCGTAAACGACCGTCGGATTATAAGTCGGGACGTAAATGACTTCAGGATTGGCGGGCTCGATCCTGATCACCTGTTGCTCGACGATGACTTTCTGTTCTTTGGTCGTCTTCAAGTTGCCCGCCGACTGCGCCTTGTGGCGGAGACTCTGGATCGTATCCAGAACTTTCTTCTGGTCGGCCAGAAACGCGTCCCCGAGCTTGGTCGTCCAGTCGATCTTCTCGCTCATCATCGTGAGCACTTGCGGGAAGGCGACCAGCGACTTGACGCTCGGATCCCAATCCTGCTTCTCGAGTTCTGCGGTCAGCGCGTCGCCGCTGAGCTTGGAATTTTGCTTCACCCAACGGTCGGCTATCACTACTTCGATAGGATAAGTCGATGCCATAAGGATCTGCGATACCAGGTCGTCGGGATGAAGGGCGATCGGAGCCACGAGCTGCTCGATCTCCTCCTGCTTCAGCGGCAGCGGCGCCGTCTCGGGCTGCTGCGCGACGAGCAGCGGAGGCGACGCCAGGAGCGCGGCCATGATCCAGGCCAGGGCTCGCATCGAAAGTGATTTTGTTTTCATATCGGCACCTCTCTTGTAACGCATAACTCGATCTCGCTTATTTCAGTTTGAAGTTCACGCCGCCCGCGCCAAGGCTGAACTGCGTGCCGGACTGTTTTGCTTGATCGCCGGATAAAACGATCACGACGCCGTTCGCGTTGCGGATCGTAATGTCGCTCGCGCCGCCCGCCACGGCGAAGGTCGCCGCCGTTCCCGCGTAATTGCCGGAAAAATCGGAGACGCGCTTGAGGTCGTAGACTTTGCCGACCGCGGTTAAACCCGACACGCCGATATTGACCAGGCTCAGCCCCGTGACGGAGAATGGATACTCTTTGCCCTGGTACTGGAGCGTGCCGTCGCCCCAGCTATAGCCGACGCCGAGCGCGACGGACTTCGCGCTCACGCGGATCATCGCGGAGGGAAGCTTTTCCTCGGGCTTCTCGTATTTGCTGTACGCCTGGTCCGCGTTCGTCATCAGACGCGCCTCGGCGTTTTCCTGTGCGTCCCAGCCGAGCTTCTGGGCCTCTTGCCGCGCCCGGTCGCTCATCGTGCCGCCGATCCAGAGCTGTTTTCGCTTCGCGCCGGAAAGCTCGTCGACCTTTTTATTCGCTGCGGTGAGGAAACGCCCCATCGTCTCGGTCCACACGAGATGATCCAGGGGAAGCGTGAAGATGATCGCGTCGCCGATGCGCGCGGCGACTAATCCGCCGATCGACTGGAAGCTCTCGATCGGCGCGACGTTCTTGTGATAGCCCAGATACATTTCCGCCGCGCGCTGGCGGAAATAGGTCAGCGTTTTGGTGTCGCTGAGCGCCGCCGTGTTGATGAATGCGCCGCGGTTCGCTACGCCCGTCATTTGATCGAGCGCGGCGACGAGAATCGTCTGCTCGCGGGGAGTGTAGAGCGAATTATTGAGAAAAAGATCCGCGACTTCCGCCTGAACGCCCATTTTAGCGAGCTTGTCCTGGTTCATGCGCCGCAGATCGCTCGGCGGCGTCGTGCGAAAAACATCGTTGAGGAGCTTGTGGCTGCCGGAGATGGAAATCGCGAGGCCCGCGCCGCCGGGCACCGCCATCATAGCGGCGGCCCAGGTGAGACCGCCCGCGTAGCCGGCCCAGGAGATCTCGTCGAGCCGGTCCTGCAGGACCTTGTTGTCGGAATAGACGTCGACGCCGAGCTGATAGGCGTATTCTCTTTTCGTTTTAGAAAAGCCGATCCAGTCTTTCACCCGGTTGTCTTCCGCATCGCTGCGTTTGGGCCCCGTCAAGTTGTCGCCGGCCCGGCGAAAAGCCGCCCCGATCCCGCCGACCGCGCCCTTCACCGTCTGCACGGGACTGGTGATGAGATTTTTCATGCCGGCGAGCGTGTCGAGCCCGGCCTCTTTGATCGAGGCGCCGTATTCCTTGGTCCCCTTGATCTGCTCCATCACCGCGAGCGCGTCGATCTCCTGGACCCGCTTACGCAGCAGCGCCGTCGAGAGGGCGGTGAACTGGCCGAACTTGGAATCGATCGTGTAAATGTTCAGATAGCCGTCGTTCCGCACCTGCTCCTGGACGCGGTGGTGCGGCCCGGAGATCAAATCGGGCGGCAGCAACTTCGACGCGCTCAAAATCGCGGGCGTCTCGTAGGCCGGCTGCGCGGCGAAGAGGAGCAGCGGTTCGAGGAAGTAAGTAAGTGCGAGGAAGAGCGCGAGACGCGAAACGAACCGCCCTCGGCGATTGCCTGAAAACCGTCTAATCAAGTTGCCTCCTTTTATGTTGCGGCCACAAAGAACCAGCGCGAACATAGCCGGACACCGTCGTCCTCGCTATTGGACTTTGGTCCAATCGCCTAAGCCGTCGCCGGCGGCGTCGTGCCGCTGCCGGGCAAGGTAAGGGCGGCGCGCAGCGTACGGACGAACAATTCATCGTCGAAGGGCTTGCGGAGGAAAGCGAGCGCGCCCATGCCGAGCGCGCGCTCGCGCACGCCTGGGTCGTCGTGGGCGGTGATGAAGATGATCGGAAGGCGGCTTCCGCCGGCGACGAGGCGCCGCTGCACCTCCAAACCGTTGACGCCCGGCATCTGGACGTCGAGCACGAGGCAATCGACGCGGAACGACGGCATCGCCTCGATGAGATCGACGAACTCCTGCCCGGAAAGAAACGTGTCCGCTTCCATGCCGAGCGAGCGGACCAGGCGCTTGAGCGCGCGGCAAACCGATTCGTCGTCGTCTACTATCGCAATCATCGCTGTGTCTTTTACCGTCGCAGGCATGTGTCGAAGAGACACCCGTTCGGTCAACATCGCTGATTTATGGATACGGCCGGTAATAATACGGATAGTAATATCGGTAACCCGGGTAGTAATAAGGATTGTAATAACCGTAACCATAGTACGGCGCCGGAACCACGTAGCATCCGGCGAGAGCGGATAGACCGATCAACAACGTTGATACCGCGAATACCGTTCTGATCGTCGCTTTCATTGGCCACCTCTTTTCCCTCGGTGGGCGAACGCGCGTAGCCGCCGGGACGCGCATCGTCCGGCGGCGGTGGTTCGATTCGTTCAATGTCTATGGAACCGAGGCGTGATTGTATATTGGACCTTGGTCCAATGCGGAGGGAAAGAAGCGTACGAGGGAAAGAAGACGGTGGAGAAAATTTACAGCGTGTAACTCACATCGAGGCCGCCGATGTACTCCAGCGAGCGCCCGCAGTGCGCCCGCAGCAGCCGCTCTACCTGAATGCAAAAAGCCGGGTCTTCGAATAATAGGCAACCCATGTAAAACGAGCCCTCGAAGTCGATGACGAGGAAAATTCTGTCGAACGGCTGAACCTCGATCGGCGGCCAGCGCACCTCGCGCAGCGTGCCGACTTCGCCCTTCGGATGCCGGTGCTCAGCGCCACGTAGGCGCGTCCAAACGGGCGGCCAGTTGCGCACCCCGCGATAATTCATGAGGGGATGGCAGCGCAGCTGCATGGTTATCTTATCGTCTTGCCGATGCCGGCGCGCTCCGCCAATCGAACCAGCTCCGCGAGCGAATCGACGCCCATCTTGTCCATGACGCGCGCGCGGTGAACCTTGATCGTCTTCTCGACCGTTCCGAGGTCGTAAGCGACCTGCTTGTTGAGTTGTCCCGCGACGACGTGCTCGAGCACCTCGCGCTCGCGCGGCGTCAGGCTATCGACGCGCGATTGAATGTCTTCCATCTCGTCGCGCTGGAAGCGCTCGCGCGCGCAACGCGCGAGCGCCTGCTCGATCGCGTTCAGGAGGTCCGTGTCCTTCACCGGCTTGGGAAAAAAATCGACGGCGCCGTTTTTCATCGCGCGAACGCTCATGGGCACGTCGCCGTGCCCGGTGATGAAAACGATCGGTAGAATTTTTTTTGCGGTGCTCAGCTCGCGCTGCAGATCGATGCCGCTGAGACCCGGCATGCGGATATCGAGCACCAGGCAGGCCACGCCGTCGTCATGCGTCTCGGCGAGAAACTCTTTGGCGGAAGCGAACGCCCTGACCTCGTGCCCGGCCGATCGGACGAGGCGCGTCAGCGCCTTCCGGACCGAGGGGTTGTCGTCCACGATAAAAACCGTCGAAGATCGCTTGGAATTCATGACGGCTCGCTCCTCGATGGGCTTTGCGCGCCCTCTTCGACGGGCAGAGTAAAGGAAAAAACGGCGCCGCTCCGGCCTGGATTGGCGTCGATATCGATCGGGCTATTCTCCGCCCAGAGATGACCTTGATGGGCTTCGACGATGCTGCGGCAGATCGAAAGTCCCATCCCCAACCCTTGAAGTTTCGTCGTGTAGAAAGGTTGAAACAGCCGCGCGCGCTTCTCGGGCGTAAGACCCGGCCCGGTGTCGCACACCGACACTTTGACCATCCGCCCGTATAACTCCGTCAGGATCGTCACCTTGCGCTCGTTTCGCGGAGATTCCTTCATGGCGTCGAAGGCGTTCAACAGAAGGTTCAATACCACCTGCTGCACCTGCACCTTATCGCCCACGACGGGCGGGAGATCGTCGTTGGCGTCGATTTCTATCTCAACGTTTAGCAAAATTGCGTCGCTGTGCAACAGCGTCGCGACGCTCCGGATCAAAGCCGCCAGGTCGAGCGGCGCGAACTCCAGTTTTTCTTTTTTGACCAGCGCGCGCATGCGGCGAATGATCTCCCCCGCGCGGCTGTTGTCTTGCACGATGTCCTGGAGAATCTCGCGGACCTCCGTGAGATCGACCGGCTCGCGGCCGAGGAAGCGCAGCGCGGCCTGCGCGTTGCTGAGAATCGCCGTGAGCGGCTGGTTCAACTCATGCGCCAGCGACGTGGCCAGCTCGCCCATCGTCGAGATGCGCGATACGTGCGCGAGCTCCGCGCGCAGGTCCTGGAGCTGTATTTCTGTTTCTTTGCGCTTGGTGATGTCGGTCGATGCGCCGAGAACCTGCCTGCCCGAGCCGTTGTGCTCGAGGATCGGGCGCTTGACGGTCTGCAGCCAGCGGACGTTCCCGTGCGCGTCGGTCAGGCGCTCCTCCGGTATGAAGCGATCCTGGAGGGTGTCGAGGACCTCCTGATCGATGCGGCGGAAAAACTCCACCTCGACGCGATTGGGATTGAAATCCGCGTCGGTTTTCCCGACCAGCCTCTGCACCGTCGTGCCGTACGCGGCGGCGACGGCCCGATTCGCCAGCGTGAAGCGCCCCTGCGCGTCCTTGGCGAATATGAAGTCGGGCACCGTATCGATCACCTGCCTGAGGAACGCCCGCTCTTTCTCCAGCGCTTCCGCGCTGCGCTTGCGCTCCGTAATATCGACGATCGTGGTCAACAGCATCAACCCCTCGGCCGCTTCGATCGAGCTGAGCCCGATCTCGACCGGAATCTCTCTCCCGACTTTGCTCAGCGCGAAGGACTCCCGCGACGCGCGCATCGATCCCGCCTGCGGCGCGGCGAGGAACTCCGCCCGATAGGGCGCGTGGCCGCTGCGGAACCGCGCCGGAACGAGCATCTCGAACGGCTCCCCGAGCAATTCCTCGCGCGCATAGCCGAACAGCTTTTCCGCTTCCGTGTTGATCATGACGATCTCGTCCTGTTGGTTCGTCATGACCATGGCGTTGGCCGACGCCTCGACGGCGAGCCGGAACCGCTCTTCGGCCCGCTGAATCTCCGTGATATCGACGCACGACCCGATATAGCCGAGGAAAACGCCCTCAGTGTTGAACCGCGGCGCCCCGGTATCGAGAACCCAGCGGTACTCGTCGTCGAACCGCCGCAGACGGTAGGCCATCATGAAGCGCTGCTTGCCGTCGAAAGCCCGGGTGTAAATCTCGAGGATGCGCTGGCGGTCCTCGGGGTGAACCCTCTCGGACCATCCGTTGCCGAGCTCCTGCTCGACTCCGCGGCCCGTGAAGGCGACCCAGCTTTTGTTGACGAAAGTGCAGAGCTTGTCTGTGCCGCTCATCCAGATCATGACCGGGGCGGCGTCGGCCATGAGACCGAAGCGTTGCTCGCTCTCGCGCACCGCCTCCTCCGCGCGCTTCCGCTCCGTGATATCGAGGACGACGCCCATCCTGCGGCTGGCGTCGTCCACGCTCCGGCCTTTCGTCAACACCCAGCGCAGCGTTCCGTCGGGCAAAAGAATGCGGAACTCGCCCTCGAACGGTTGGTCGTGCTGCTGCGCGTGCTGCGCGCGCGCAAGCACGGCGGCGCGGTCCGCGGGATGGATATACGTCATCAGGTCGTCGATCTGGAGGGCAGCGTTGGCGCCCAAGCCGAACATCGAACGCAATGTGGGGCTCGCCCAGACGGCGCCCGACTTGAGATCGCGCGCCCACAGTCCGAGATCGCCTGCCGTGGTCGCGAGATCGACCAGCTGGCGGGTTTCGCCCAGCTCCGCCTGCATCCGGGAGCGGCGCCGGCGCTCGAGCAGGAAATCCACGATGATCGTCGTTTGTACGATGAAGATGATGAGCGCGATGAAAACGTACCAGTGGTACTGCTCCCAGAAAGACTCCTGCCTGAAGCGCACGATGCTGTTGGCCGGCAGCTCGCTTTCGCGGATGCCCCAGCGCTTGAGCGCCCGCGCGTCAAACATCGGCGTCGTGTCGCTGCGGACTTCCAACGGCAGCGATTGCGGCGCCGTACCCGTGAGAATGAGCCGCGCCAATTCGCCCGCACGTCTGCCGAGCGCCTCGGCGCTCGCCAAGTATCCGCCGACGGCGCCCGTGCCGAGACTCGTATCCGTCATGACGTACACCGGCGCGTTCGCCAGCTCCGCGATCGATTGGCCGATCTGCCCCGAGATAACCGGCTGGCCCGCCGCATCGAGAAAAGACCTGCTGAAAAGAACAACCGTTTGCGCGGGCAGCGACGCGACCGCTTGACGCAATTCCGCCAGGCTGAGCTTGTCCCAGAAATCGAAGGCGACGCGTCCGGCGAACGAGCGCGCGGCTTCTCGCACGCGGTCGAGCACCTCGCGGTCGACGCCCGCGGTGCCGCCGACGACGACGATGCGGCGCGTATCGGGCTGAAGCCGTAGGATCAACCCTATCGAGGCGGCCGGATCGACGCGCTGCGCGACGCCGCTGACGAGTCCGCCGAATTGACCCGCCGCAATCGCCTCTTCGGTGTAGCCCGCGACAACGATGGGCGTTTTGGAAAAAATCTGCTGCAGCACCTTTACCGTGGCGGCGAGGTTGCCCACATAGGCCAGGATGACGACATCGGGCCGCTGTTTGGCGTATTTCTCCGTTAGATATTCCGTAAAGACGCGCTGGAAGCGGTCCATCGGAAAGCGGACGACATCGAGGTTCTCGGCGTACGTGTCGACCGAGACCGACGGAACTTTTCCCAAGACGTCATCGAGGCCGCGGGCCAGAAGAGCGAAGCCCGGCGAAAGCCGGGTGCCGGTCGAAATGATCAGCACGCGTTTTGTGGGGGGCGCGCTATCCTGCGCTTCGGCGGAATGGGCGGCGGCGGAAAATAGGATGACAGCAAAAAAAAGCGCAAATAGTCGCCGACGCGGCGCGGTGACGGGCCTATCGGCCGGATTTCCGTTTCGAAGCGGTACTCTCACGGCTCTCCACGCTTCCAGGATCGGTAATCAACCTAGGCCAGGATTCCGAATGAAGTCAAACCGCCGCATTGGACCAAAGTCCAATTTCGCCCCACCCCCGGCTCTGGTATGGGAATCCGGAAACCTAGGGGAGTCTATTCGGCTGGGATCGACGGATCGACAGGGGGAAATATGCGGATGCGCACCGTACTCTATTTAACGGCCGCGGGCTTGGCCGCCGCGTTGACGGCGTCTCAGGCGATCCGGGCACAGAACAAGCCGGCGCCCGGCGACAAGCCGGCGAGCAATCTGGAAATCATCCACGAAAAGCTCAAGGCGGACAAGAAGGCGATCGTCGCCAAATATATGGAGCTGACCGAGTCGGAGGCGGGAAAATTCTGGCCCGTCTACGACGAGTACCAGGCGGATCTGCAGAAGAGCAACGAGCGGCTGCGCGCGCTGCTGCAGTCCTACGCCGCGGACTACAACAATAAATCGCTCACCGACGAGAAAGCGAAAAAGCTGCTCGACGACTGGATCGCGCTCGAGCGCGACGAGGGCAATCGCCGGAGCGCCTTCGCGCCGAAGGTGCTGAAGGCGGTGCCGCCCAAAAAAGCGGCCCGTTATCTCCAGATCGAAAACGAATACCGCATTATGCTGCGCTACGAGATCGCGGCGAACGTTCCCTTGGCCCAGTAGATAAAACCGGGAGCAAACGATGAGAATGCATTCGACCAAAAGAAATTTAAGCGCGGCGCTCGCCGCCGCGGCGCTTGCGCTCAGCCTGCTCGCGCCCGGCCGGGCGCTCGCCGCCAGCGCCGGGCAGATCGACCGCGAAGCGACCCAGTCGCTCAACACGCTGTACAAAAACACGCCGGGCGCGAAGGCGCTCGGCGACAAAGCGGTCGCGGTGCTGGTCTTCCCGAGCATTGTCAAAGGCGGCTTCATCATCGCCGGACAGTTCGGCGACGGCGCCCTGCGCAAGAACGGAAAGACTGCCGGCTATTACCGCTCGCTGGCTGCCTCGTACGGCTTTCAAGCCGGCGCGCAATCGTTCGGCTATGTGCTGTTTTTCATGGACAACGATTCCGTCCGCTACCTCGACAGGAGCGACGGCTGGGAGCTCGGAACGGGGCCGAGCCTCGTCGTACTCGATGAAGGCTTCGGCAAGAATTTCTCGACGACGACGCTGCAAAAAGGAGTCTACGCCTTCATCTTCAACCAAAAAGGGTTGATGGGCGGCGTCGGCGTCCAGGGCAGCAAGATCACCAAGATCAACCCGAACCCCTAGCGCGGGCGAGGCGGAAGAAGGAGAATGGCGATGAAAATGGATTTCATCATCAAATTGGCGAGCATTGCGGCGGCGGCGTTCCTGCTCGTCTTCGCGGGCTATTCCGCGGCGCAGGACAAGCCCGCCGACAACATGCAGATTGTGCGCGAGAAGATCAAAGCCGATAAGAAACTGCTGGTGGCGGCGAACATGGATCTGACGGAGTCCGAAGCCACGGCATTCTGGCCGGTGTACGACCAGTATCAAAAGGATTTGCAGAAGATCAATCAGCGCATCGTCAAGGTGATCGAGGGCTACGCGGAGGACTACCGCAACCGCTCGCTCAGCGACGACAAGGCGCGGAAATTGATCGACGAGGCGCTGGCGATCGACAAGGCGGAAGCGGACCTCAAGAGCGCCTACGCGCCGAAGCTCACTAAAGTGCTGCCGGCGAGAAAAGCGATGCGCTACCTGCAGATCGAAAATAAGATCCGCGCGGTCGTCCGCTACGATATCGCTTCCGGCGTGCCGCTGGTGCGGTAAAAGATCAAACGGCGCCCGACTGAGCGCTCATCTCGCCGCCGCGGGGGCGAAGCATGGCGAGGCCTCTCAAAGCACCGAGAATATCGGTCACAGCCGCGACGGGACTGATCGCCGCCCTCGAGGCGGCTGGCGTAAGCGCCGACGAGATCCTACGGTCGGCGGGATTGGACCGCGCCGCACTCAAAGACCCGGACGGATTCATCCCCTGCGCCGCTTTCGCCCGCCTCTTGGAGGAATGCGCCCGCGCGACGCACGATGAATGCTTCGGCCTCCATTTCGGCGAGCGCTACAACCCCAAGAGCCTCGGCGCCGTCGTCTATGTGACATTGAACTCGCCGACCTTCGCCGCGGCCTGCGATAACGCGGAACGCTATATCCATCTCCATAATCAGGGCGTCGAAGCCTATCGCACCGTCGAAGGCGATCGCGTTTATCTGCGCCACCTGCTTCCCGACTTCGGGCTCAAGTCCGTGCGTCAGCACAACGAATACAGCATGACCGTGATACTGAACGTATTCAGGATCATGGCCGGAAGCGCCTGGTCTCCGCTCGAGGTGCAGTTTGTGCATGAAGCTCCCCGCAACAGCTCCGAGCACACGCGGGTTTTCGGCTGCCCGGTTTCATTCGCCTGCGAAACCAATGCGCTGGTGTTGGAGCGCGGCTTCACTGAGCGCCAGGTGCCTGCCGCCGATCCGCGGCTGATCCCGATACTGAAACGGTATCTCGATCAGGTTTTGCATGCGATGCCGCGGGAAGATCAGTTTTTATGCGCGGCGCGCAAGGCGGTCGCGGAATGCATGCGCGACGGGGACTGCAAACTCGCCGTCGTCGCGAAAAAGCTCGCCCTCAGCCCGCGCTCGCTGCAGCGGCGGCTCGAGGAATACGGGATCGATTTCAGCACGCTGGTGAACGAGACGCGCCGCCGCTTCGCCATCGAATATCTCAAAAACCCGAACAACACGTTGACCGAGGTCGCCTTCCTGCTCGGCTACTCCGAAGTCAGCGCCTTCAACCGCGCGTTCAAGCGCTGGACCGGCACGACCCCCATGAAGCACCGGCGCAAAACACAAGTTTCTAGAACTTAACTTCAACGAGGCGCTGCGGCAGGAAGGACTCCCTTGGAATCGCAGCCGGCGCCCGCAATCAACCCTCATGAGCTCCCCTTAACGCAAAGAACTCCTGCCCCCGAGGTCAAACCTCGGGAAACCAGGAGTTCTTTACACTGAATTGTTTGGTGGGCCGCCGGAGACTCGAACTCCGGACCCGCTGATTAAGAGTCAGCTGCTCTACCAACTGAGCTAGCGGCCCACGTCCGCGCGATGCGCGTAATCACAGATGTCAAATCTCAGATTTCCGATAGGCAATTTGAGATTTGAGATCTGAGATCTCGAATGGGAATGGGGTGAGTGAAGGGATTTGAACCCTCAACCCCTGGAGCCACAGTCCAGTGCTCTAACCTAATTGAGCTACACTCACCACGAATGCGTCGCAGCTTTAAAAAAGCGAGAAGTAAGCCGTGAGCAGTAGATGAGAAATGTCGTCCGCTCTCCTCACGGCTCACTATCTCACTGCTCGCCTCATGTGGCGCGCCAGAAGGGATTCGAACCCCTGACCCACGGCTTAGAAGGCCGTTGCTCTGTCCACCTGAGCTACTGGCGCCGAATTGGTCGGGGCGAGACGATTTGAACGTCCGACCCCCTGCGCCCAAGGCAGGTGCGCTACCAGGCTGCGCTACGCCCCGTCAAGCAAAACAATTCATTCTACACAGGCAAAGGGTGAAATCAACCCCGAAATCGTGCAGACTGCGCCCTCACGGGCGTTGCGCGAAGACCGGCAGCGTCGGCAGAGCCGCCTTGAGCTTTTGGAGCGCGAGACCGCGGTGGCTCACGCGGCTCTTCGTCTCTCGATCGAGCTCGCCGAATGTGCGGCCGAGCGAAGCGTGGAGAAACAGCGGGTCGTAGCCGAAGCCATTGGCGCCGCGGGGAGCGAAAGCGATGCGGCCCGGACATTCGGCGCGAAAAAGCCATTCCCCCTGCGGCGCGGAGAGCGCGAGGACGCAGACAAACCGCGCGCCGCGGCGCTCTTCGGGCAGACCGGCGAGCTGATCGAGAAGTTTGCGGTTATTGCGCGCGTCGTCGGCGTCATCCCCGCTGTAGCGCGCCGAGTATATTCCCGGCGCGCCGCCGAGCGCGTCGACCTCCAGCCCCGAATCGTCGGCCAGCGCCGGCAAGCCGGAAAATGCCGCGAGCGCCCGCGCTTTTTTGACAGCGTTTTCCTCGAATGTCGCGCCGTCCTCGACGACTTCCGGCGCAGCGGGGAAATCTTTCAGTGAAAGGATTCGAACCGGAAGCTCCTTGAGCGCGGCCTCGATCTCGGCGAGCTTGCCCGCATTCGTCGTCGCGATGAGAAGGTCCACGAATGAAAGGAGAGCGGAACTAAAGCGCTAAGCGTTTTGCTTCAAAATCGCCTTCTGCGCCTTCATCAATTCCTTGATGCCCAGCGCCGCGAGGTCCGTCAAGCTCTGAAGTTTTTTGTTCGTGAACGGGACGTGCTCCGCGGTGCCCTGGACCTCGATGAATTTCCCGGCGCCGGTCATGACGATATTCATGTCGACTTCGGCGCGGCTGTCCTCTTCGTAGTTGAGATCGAGCAGCACCTTGCCGTCGACGACGCCGACGCTCACCGCCGCGACGGCGTCGCGCAGCAGCGGTTTGGCGACGGCACCGGCCTTAAGCCAGCGGCCGGCCGCGAGCGCCAGCGCGACGTAGGCGCCTGTGATCGATGCGGTGCGCGTGCCGCCGTCGGCCTGAATCACATCGCAATCCATCCAGACCGTGTTTTCCCCCAGCACCGTCATGTCCGCCACCGCGCGGAGGCTGCGGCCGATGAGCCGCTGGATCTCGTGCGTCCGACCGCCGACTTTCCCGCGCGACGACTCGCGCGCGATGCGCGTTCCCGAAGACGCCGGCAGCATGCCGTATTCGGCCGTGATCCATCCCTTGCCGGTGCCGCGCAGAAACGGCGGCGTGCGCTCTTCGAGCTTGGCCGTGCAGATGACGCGCGTGTCGCCGACCTCGATCAGCACCGAGCCGTCAGCGTGCTTGGTATAGTTGGGGATGATGACAAGCGGCCTTAGCTGCTTGTCTTTGCGTCCGTC
>DATDFN010000093.1:0-13974 GCA_036522615.1 Binatia bacterium
ACCTTCAGCCCTTCGTTGTGGTTCGGGAAGATGCCGCCGGCCTTCACGTTGCTGCGCACCTTCAGCCCTTCGTTGTGGTTCGGGAAGATGCCGCCGCCAGCCGCTTTGACATTGCTCTTGACCTTCATGACTTTCTTCTCCTTTCGTTTTGTGCTTCACCAATACGAACGGAACGAAGGAGACGAATCGATCATCGGTCGCGAAAAAATCAGTGCTTTTCGCCGAGGAGCTCGCGGCGGAGCCAGGCCGCGGCGAAGCGGGCTTCGCGGCCGACCGTGGCCACGGAAAGACCCATGGCCTCGGCAGTCTCCTCGACGCTGAGACCCGCGAAGTAGCGCAGTTCGAGCACGCGCGCCTTCCGCTCGTCGTGCTCCGCCAGCGCGCGCAGCGCTTCGTCGAGGGCGACCAGATCGGCCGGCTTTTCCGCCGCGCGATCGACAACCAGGTCCAGCGAGAGCGGAACCGCACCGCTTCCGCGTTTCACCGCCTGCCGCGATCGCGCATGATCGACCAGGATGTTGCGCATGATCGCAGCGGCCGTGGCGAAAAAGTGCGTCCGTCCGTTCCAGTCCTGCGGCCCCGCACCGGCCAGCTTGATGTATGCCTCGTGCAGCAGCGCCGTCGGCTGCAAGGTGTGCCCGGGCCGCTGCAATCGCAGATAGGCGTCGGCGATCCGGCGCAATTCCTGATAGACGAGCGGAATCAACGCGCCGAGCGCATCGGCGTCGCCGTCGCGCGATGCGCGCAGCAGCCGCGTGATGTCATCGTGCTTCAGAGCTCCTCCAGGTTCGTTCCCTCTCCGCGTCGGCCGCGGCGCCGGAAACGTCGCCCATCGCCAGACGCGCCCGCCTGCGAAGCGCGTACAAATCCGCGACCAGATCCGGAGGTGCACGATGCGAAAGTGCCCGCGTGAGACCTTCCGTGGCGTGCACTTCGGCTTCGGGCGAACGGGACGCGTCGAGCAGGATCTCCGCGGTGCGGAGATTTGCCGCGGCGAGCTCCAGTTGGAACCGCCGCTCCGTCCTGCGCGTCTGCCACACGATGCCGGCGGTCGCCGCGAGGATCGTCAGAAGCATCGCTGCCGCCACGGCCAGAACCACACGGTTGCGCCGCGCGAACAGGCGCAGGCGATAGGTCCGGGAGTGGCTGAGTGCCGTCACCGGACCGCCGGTGAGATGGCTCTTGACGTCTGCAAGGAGCTCAGCGACGGACCCATAGCGGTGAAGCGGATCCTGTCGAAGCGCCTTCACGACGATCGGACCGAGGTCGTTGGGAAGAGGGCGGACCAGGCGCGCCGCCGCGCTCGATGCCGCGCCCACGGCATTGCGGTCGCCGAGCTTGTCACCCGTCAGCATCTCCAGCAGCACGGCGCCGAGGGAGTAAATGTCGGTCGCGGGCGTGACCGGCTCCCCGCGGCGCTGCTCCGGGCTGGCATACGCGGGCGTGAAGGCGATCTCGCTGCTCGAGGGCAGGCCCACGGCATCGGGCTCGAGCAGGCCCGCAATGCCGAAGTCGAGAAGCTTCACCGTTCCATCCTCGCTGACCAGAACATTCGAAGGCTTCAGGTCGCGATGGATGATGCGAAGCGCGTGGGCCGCCTGCACGGCACCGCAGACCGTGGCAAAGAGCTGCAGGCGTTGCTTCGCGGAAAGGGCGCGGCGGTCACAGTACTCGGTGATGGGAAGCCCGTCGACCGCTTCCATGACCAGATACGGCATGCCCTCGTCGCTGGTGCCGCCGTCCAGGAGACGGGCGATGTTCGGATGATTGAGCTGCGCCAGGATCTGCCGCTCCCTCCAGAAGCGACGCCGGCTGCGGTCGGTGTCGAGCTCCGTGCGGACGATCTTCAGCGCCGCCCGCTGCTGGAATGCGCCGTCGTCGCGCCAGACCTCGTAGACGGCGCCCATGCCGCCGCGGCCGAGGATTCCGCTGGTCTTCCACGCCCCGAAGCGCCGTCCGATGAGCGCGCTCTCGATTCCGTCTTGGAGGGCCGCGGCCTCCTGCCCGACCAGGTCGCGAATGAGGCCGGAGTGGCCGTCATTCGCCAGCAGGCTCTCGACCTCGCGGCGCAGCCGCGCGTCGCCGCCGCACTCGCGCTCCAGCACGGCCGCGCGCTCCTCCGGCCGCAGATCGGCCAGGAGCGCAAACACGTCATCGACCCGGCGATAGAACGCACGATGGTCCGACGCGGCGCCCTCGCCATCGGCTGCTCCAGGACTCATGAGAGAACAATAAGTATAGCCGTATTCCCGGAGCGTAAATGCCCGCGGCAGACAACCAAGACCCGTCTGCTTAACATCGCGACCTTGTTGGTCACTCTTGATGCTCTGCGCCGCTTCGCAGTGACGCGCAGCGTCTTCCCGCGCACGACGCTGCAGCGCGCGATCGATCGCCTCGGATTCGTGCAGGCCGATCCCATCCGCGCGCCGGCTCGCGCGCAGGACCTGATACTCCGGCACAGAGTGCGGCGCTATGCCGCGGGCGACCTCGAGCGACGCTACGCTGCACTGGAGGTCGACGAAGACGTCTTCATCAACTACGGATTCGTATCGCGGGAGCTGCACGCTTTGATGCATCCGCGCGAGGGGAAGCCACGGTGGGGAGCCCGCCATCGGAAGAGCCGTGCGCAGCAGCTTCTCGAATACGTCGGCGCCGGCGGCGCGGCGGGCGTGCATCCGCGCGACGTGGACGCGCACTTCCTGCACGGCCGCGTCACGAATTACTGGGGCGGCTCGTCGAGCGCCACCACGCACCTACTCGACGATCTGCACTACCGCGGGCTGCTGCGGGTCGTGAGGCGCGAGCGTGGCGTCCGCATTTACGCCGCGCGCCCGCCGGCGGGCCAGTCGCTCGATGGAGAGGCGCGGCGCACGCGAATCGACGCGCTGGTGGACGTCGTCGTAAATCTCTACGCGCCGCTCACGGCGCAGGGACTCTCGACGGTCGTACGCCGCCTGCGCTACGCCGTCCCTCAATGGCGCGCGGCGATTCCGGCGGCGCTGACGCGAGCGAAGGGGCGGCTCGCGCACGCCCGCATCGATGGCGTGGAATGGTACTGGCTGGCGGATGAGCGCCCTGCGGATGCGCCCACTCCTTCCGCCGTGCGGCTGCGCGCGCCATTCGATCCGGTCGTCTGGGATCGCGCGCGATTCGAGATCTTTTGGGAATGGAGCTATCGATTCGAAGCGTACACACCGCCGTCAAAGCGCAAACTCGGCTACTACGCCCTGCGCTGCTCTGGAAGGACCGGGTGATCGGGTGGGGCAACCTCGCAGTCCGAGGGGGCGCGCTGGATGCGGATGTCGGCTTCGTCGAGTCGCGGCCGCGCGAGCGTGGCTTCAAACGCGAGTTCGACGCCGAGCTGGAACGCCTGCGCGAGTTTCTCACGCGCTCGCGTTGAGCTGACCGCCTCCTACTTGAGAGCTTCCTTCACCCTCGCCAGCGACCGTTCGGCCTCGGCAACCGCTTGCGCGGCGTTCTTCGCTTCGTTCGACGCGGCGCGGGCTTCGGCTCTCGCTTCGGCGTAGCGCGCTTCGATCTCCTGTTTCTGCTTCTCGACTGTGGCAGTGCGAGCGTTGGCTTTCGTCAGCGCGGTTTGCGCTCGTTCGGCTTTGCGGTGCGCATCGCGCAGCGCCTTCTCGGCTGCCTTCACGGCGTCGCGCGCGCGAGCGCGCGCAGCCGTTGGTTCCTCAGCCGCTTTGGACGCTCGGAACGACAGCACTCGCGCGGGCTCGATTTTCGCTCCGCCCATGACGGCGGCGAGCGCGTCGAACCCGGGTGGATCAAGATCGGCGGTCAGACGACCCGCTTGCGGGGCGCCCTCCGTGTTCCCCCACACGGCGAGGGCTTCGAGGGTGGCCGACACGCGACGCAGGACATCCGGCGATGTGGCGTGACCGGCGGCACTGAGGATCGCCGACGTCCGCTCAATCAGACCAGCCATCATCGGTTTCTTTTCGTTGAGGAGGCCACGGACATCGGCGTTCTTGATCCCCCCGGTCTGCGCCTTACGAATACGCTCGGTCACACCGATCAACTGATCGATGGCCTTGGGATCCTGCCAATAGAGCTGATTCACGGCCCACGCGGGCGCCGGCGGCTTCGCCAGCGATTTTATCCGTTCAGCGTCGATCGCTCGACCTGATTTCCCAAGCCGCGCCGCGAGCGCGTTGCGGGCAGAGGTGAATTCAGCGAGAGGGCGGCCAAAGAGAGCGTCGAGTTCCGCATCCAGGCCGGTTCGGCGGTTGGTCGGCAGGAAGCCCTCGCCTTCTGTTGGAGTGGTGGAGCTGATCGGGATCGAACCGACGACCTCCTGAGTGCGATCTCCGCCCATGTCTCGGGACAAAGGCAGATACCTCCTGAACCCAACAAATTAGCACATTCGGGAGGTATCCGGACTTGTCCGGGAAAGTGCCTACTAGACGCGAACTAGACGCGTCCGGGCAGCTGCCGCCAATCGCGAAACCCGACGGCTCACCGCGCACCTCCCACGCCGGAGATGAGGTCCGCGCCGTACGCGAGGGGATGCGCGCGTGAAAGTCGGAATAACGCCGCCAATTGGGGCCGCAACGAAGTCTCGCTGTGGCTCAGGGAGGCGGGCTGAAGTCGTGTCGGCCGGCTTCGGACGGCGAACCACGCCCGTTCAACGGTGCGCATCGGAAACCACGCCCGACCAGCCGGCAAATCGCGTGCGGACATACTCCGCGGCGCTTTCAGGCGGGAGCTTCACCGTACCTGGGCCGCTACGCACGAAGAAGTCACCTTGAGGATTCGCCTCCAGCGACTTCCACTTCAGATAGACCGGCTCGGGACTGCGCTGGCAACTCACAATGCAGACAATCTTCCCGTCCACGATCTGCGTCTTCGGGTCGATGCACGTTCCAGCGCGGTCGCCAAGGGCGTTTCGAACGATCTGCGCAAGATGGAGCATGAACTTGTCATCGCTTTCGAATCGATCCTTCTCGATGCCGACAATCGACCGATCATCGGCGACGCCGATGAGCAGGTCGCCTCCCTCCGTGTTCAGAAACGCCGCAATCGTCTTCAGCACCGCGTGCGTCATGACCCGATCGTCCTGCTTATCCTCCTTGAGATTCCAGCGGAGGGTCGACTTGAATTCGAGCGTCTTCGACTCGCCTCGCTTGATCAATTCCTCGGCGTTCCGGTGCGTTCGCAGGTACTGATCGAAGAGGAGGTTCTTGATCACTTCGCCGAAGGCGCGATCATCGGTGATGCGCTTGTATAGCTCGAAGTTCGAATCGACGATGTCCTGGATGACGTGCTCGACCTTCTGGTCGAACGTTAGCCGCACGTTTTCCCGCGTGTTGACGCGAGCGCTGGCGTCGAGTCCCGGATCCGCATCGAGCCGATCCATCATCTGCTCGAGCGTGATGCGATGTTCCGGTCCGAGGTTGAGGCCGAAACGTTCATTTAGCTCCGCGATGATTCTCGAGAGCGCCTCGAGCTCCTCTGGCGTGGCGCCCTGGGAACCTTTGGTCAAGATCGGATCGAGGACACCGGGGCGCCGGTCGAGTGCAATCCTGCCGCTCGCCGTCTGCTGAAGGCGGTACGACTCCATGTCGATGTTCTGCTGGACCTCCCGCGGAAGCGAGTCGCGGTCCATCGGCAGGAGACGCCGCAGATTGCGGCAGAACGCATAGAGCTTCTCGAGATCCGCGTCCGCAAAGGTCAGAATCTGGGAAAGAAACGAATACAGGCGCACGAAGTCGGAGAGCTGCGATCGGAAGTCGCTTTTCTCGCTGTCGTCGTGCAACTCGGAGAATCGTTGCACCGCCGGTGCGAGCGCCGCATACACGCGCTCCTGCGTCGATTTCGGATCGAAGTAGATCTTCGTAAAGCGCTCGACATCCTCCTGCGTGTACACCGGAAACGCCGCGAGCCTTCCCTGCACTTCGTAGAGCAGATTGGGATCGGTCGCCTCGGAGAGCAGCGTCGTTTCGTAGTAGGGATCGAAGGCCTTCTTGATCTCCGCGGCGTCATTCGCGAAGTCGAGCACCATCGTTCCCCTCTTATCCGGGTGCGTTCGATTCAGCCGCGAGAGGGTCTGTACCGCATTCACGCCGCCGAGTTTCTTGTCCACGTACATCGTGTGTAGGAGCGGCTGATCAAAGCCCGTCTGGAACTTGTAGGCGACGATGAGGAAGCGGTTCTCGGCTCGCTCGAACGCCTTCGCCGTCTGCGATTCGGGAAAGCCGTTCATGTTCGCTTCCGTGTACGCCCGTCCGCCGTCCTCCACGGTGCCGGAGAAAGCCACGAGCGCCTTGAACGGATACTTCTGCTTCGCGAGATAATCGTCGATGGCCAGCCTGTAGCGAACGGCGTGAAGTCGTGAGCGGGTGACGATCATCGCCTTCGCGCGGCCACCGATCTCGTTCTGTACCTGCGAGGCGAAGTGCTCGACCATGATCTGCATTTTTTCGCCGATCGCGTGAGGACTGAGCTCGACGAACGACTTCAGCAGGGACTTCGCCTTCTTCTTGTCATACTTCGGATCGGCTTCGATCTTCTTGAGAAGGCGCCAATAGGCCGTGTAGGTCGTGTAGTTCGCCAGGACATCAAGGATGAATCTCTCTTCGATGGCCTGACGCATGCTGTACTTATGGTGCGGCTCGAACCGGCCGTTACTGCGCTTTCTGCCGAACAGCTCCAGCGTTTTCGGTTTCGGCGTGGCGGTGAACGCAAATAGACTCGTGTTCCTCGGCCATCGATGAGCGCCGGCGATCTCGTTGATTCGGTCTTCCTCGTCGCGCTCGGGCTCCTCTTCCTTCTCTGCCTGCTCGAGGCTCTTCGCGCGGAGAACGTCCTTCATCGGTTGGGTACTCTTCTCGCCCGACTGCGAAGAGTGCGCTTCGTCGACGATCACGGCGAAGCGTTTCCCCGGCAGGGCGGCCATCTCCTTGGCGATCACCGGAAACTTCTGCAGCGTCGTGACGATAATCGTTTTCCCTGACTCCAGCGCTTCCTTGAGCTGGCGCGAGGTCTTGTCGATGTTCTCGACAACTCCGAGGGTCTGCTCGAGCTGGCGCATAGTCGTCTGGAGTTGCCGGTCGAGAACGCGACGGTCGGTGATAACAATGATCGAGTCGAAGACGCGCGCGTCGTTCTCGTCATGAAGCGTGGAGAGGTGGTGCGCGAGCCAGCCGATGGTGAAGCTCTTGCCGCTGCCTGCGGAGTGCTGAATCAGATAGCGCTGCCCTGCGCCTCTTTCGCGTGCATCGCGGACGAGCATGCGGACGGCATCGAGTTGTTGGAAGCGCGGAAAGATCAGGAAGCGCCTGCCAGTCTTCTTTCCCTTCTCGTCCTCCTCTTCGATCTCGTGAATGAACTGGCGGATGAGATCGAGGACACTGTCGCGGGACCAGATCTCTTCCCAGAGATAGCTGGTTGCGTAGCCGCTTTGTGTCGGCGGCACCGGCGGGTTGCCCGCACCGCCGAAGCGGCCCTGATTGAAGGGGAGAAAGCGAGTTGTCGCGCCTTGGAGATGGGTCGTGACGTAGACGAGCTCCGGATCAACGGCGAAGTGCGCGAGGCAGCGCCCGTACGCGAACAGCGGCTCGCGAATGTCGCGTTGCTTGTACTGGTGGATAGCGTCTTCGACGTCCTTCGCATTGAGAGGATTTTTCAGCTCCGCGGTGAAGATGGGAATGCCGTTGAGGAAGAGGACGAGATCGATACTCGGACCATCCTTCGCTCCGGTCTTCTGACTGGGGTGAAAGAAGAGCTGCCGGACGACGCAGAAGAGATTCGCGCGGTACAGGCGCTTCGTCTCCTCGTTCAAGCCGCTCGCGGGGCGGAAGTAGGCAAGACGAAATTTGCATCCAGAGTCCTTGACCCCATTGCGCAGGACATCGAGTACACCACGCCGCTCGATCTCCGCCGCGAGACGCTTCAGAAACTGCTCGCGGACCGCGTCACCATGGTGTTCCTTCAGGCGATTCCACTCCTTCGCTTGCGTAGCCACGACAAAGTGAATGACGTCGTCCGGGAGGATACAGAGGGCGGGATCGTACGATTTCGTGGTGCGTCTACGATAATGACCGGGTAGGAACCCGCTCGCCGGCGTCGGCGAGTCGCGTATGACCATCGGCGACACGTCATCCGGGCCGTACCTCAAGAGCACATGCTCGATTTCGTCCTCGAACATTCGTTCGGAGATCTCGACGGTCATACCACCTCTTCGCGGACGTCGATCTTGCCAGTGACGGCCGCGGAGATAAGCGCGCTGCGGAGTTCTCTCAGACCATCCATAGCGTCGCGAACCCGCGCCAGTTGTCGATCGATCCGGCCAATCTCTCGGTCGAGCAATGCAGCTATCTTCTCTTGCTCTGCCCGAGGCGGTAACGGCAACTTCACCAAACGGAAGTTCTCGAAATTGAGATCTTGTCCATCACGAATGAATGTCGACGTTGCTCGGAGCGCTTGGATATAAGCGGTCGACTTAAACAGGTGCGAGTAAAAGCCGGTATGTACGTCGGTCGAGGCCTTAAGCACTACGTATGATGATCGGACGCATCCACGCGCCCGTGCGCGTTCAAGACCGCCCTCAAAACTGCGCATGCTCATCACAAAGTCGTCGATTTCGACGTGCTTACGTTGATCAAGATTCATGAATACGTGAACGACTTGTCGGCTTTCCAAACGTTCAAAGTCGGCCTGAGGAATAACCCCGTATTTCTGGGTTGCCGATAGCTGTTGATCTCCCTCAAACGCGCGCTGTCTGCTTTCTTTGAAGAGCCAAGTACTTGGCACGAGTGCCCAATGTGAGGGAATGCTTCCCAACCATTCAATGCCGGAGTTCTTCATCGTCACGTTCGAATCCAATCCTTTCGTGACGCTGCGACTAATGCCAGCGCTCCGCCTCTCCCGAAGCAACTCGATCAGCCGCTCCTTCTTCCCGATCAGCGCATCGATCTTTGCCGTCTCCCGATCGAGAAACCTAGCGATCGCGCGTTGCTCCTCGATCGGCGGAAGAGGATGCTTCATGTTGCGTATGAACTCCTCGGGAACACGCTTTTGGCCACCGGCTCCATACATTTCAGCTGTGCCGCTTTGCCTGAAGTGGTCGCTGATCGACACATAAAACAGGAATCTCGGATCGAGCTCTAGTCCGGGCCGGAGTACATGGAGTTCGGTCGTTCCGAATCCGATGCCATTTGTCAGGCCAGCGGCGAGTGCACCCTTGCCGTTTTCAAAACACGGTGTGATCTTTGCCACCAGCACGTCGCCGTCGCGGAAATACGTAAAGCCTTCGCCGCACTCTTCGATCGGCTTGTTAATCTCGAGGGCTAGGCCACCGTATTCGCCAATCGCTTCCATTGGAAGAAAGCTGACTAGTGTGTCAGGCGCCATTTGGCGGATCTCTCGAGGCGAAGGATTTGACTTCAGAACGCGACGAAGTCGCTCGATCCGCCAGTGGGCTGGAATCTCCTCAATCCAGTCCAGCTGACTTGCGACGTAGTTCGGGTAGGGCGCATATAGAAGACCAGTGTTCCTCCATGGCCCTCCTGGTGGCCACTCGGCGGGAAGCGGTCCGTCCGAGCTTATAGCGCGAACGACGGGTAATAGGAATCGAATGAGCGTCTCGCCGACTGTTGAGAGGTCGCTAGGCGCGCCCAGGTTCTGTTTCGACTTCAAGTAGGCACGCCAACGGTCGCTACGCGCGGCATCGGAGTAAAAACGTGGCGTGAGCGCGACCGGAACATCAGCAGTGATCGCGGCGCGGCGCCGCTCGAACGTTGCGGCGATCGCCGCCGATAGCGGTTCCCCCAGAAATGGGAATTGCTGCGACAGCACAAACACGTCATAGAAGTCTCTTAGCCGGCTGTTCCGCTCGCCGAGAACGACCATCGCGTGCAGTTTCTCCGCGACGACGGCTTCCGGCGGATATGCGCAGATCTGGGGGGGCGGTGCGTTCAGAAGTGTGGGATAGGTGACTCGCTCAGGGCCCGGCTCGATGGCGTTGCCGAAGCCGACGTCGATCTGCATCTGGATCTTTGCACTATCGAGCGTTGCGCGAAACTTGAGCCGGAGCCCGTGGTACTCAGTATCGTCACGAATCGGTTCGGCTGTGAGCGTCTCGTCCTCGAAAACTACGCCGTCGCCTTCCACCGGCACGGAACAGAGCTCGCGGAAAATGGCCGAAATCTCCTCGATATCCGCGCTGCCATAGCCGGTGAAATCGAGATCGCGCGTCGGGCGGTAGAGCGATCCGCCCCAGAGGGGCAGGAGCATTGCGCCTTTCAGCACGTAGCGCTCGCGATGGCGCGAGACGCCGAGGCGGTAAAGAAAGCGCTCCGCTGCGTAGCGCTGCAGCAGGAAGTCGAAAACCTCGCCGGTTTCACGACTGCGGTTAAGTAGCCGCTGGCGGACCGACGCGGCGACGTTCGACGGATTTCGTTTCGTCACGCGGTCATGACCTCCAGATAGCGCTGCACGACCGTTCGCGCGCGGCACACTTCGGCCGCGCGCATGATCTCGTCGACCGTCGCTTTCCTTTCCCGCAGCGCCTCGCGCGCTGCTTCGAGCGCCACGTCGATCCCAAGCTTGGCGCGGTAACGAAAGCAGTCGACGACAGTCCGGGCAGGGGATGTCACGCGGACCGGAACGCCGACGATCGAGCGAGTCACGACACCATAAGTGAGCATGGCGCCCGAGAAACGCACGATGCGCATGAGCACCGGAACTCGAGCGGGCTTTCGCGCCTTTCGATTGATCGCCATCCAGACCTCATGCGGTGCCTGCGTTCCGATTTCGTAGAGACGAAGGGCGGAGAGAAGACAGACGATGCCGGCAGGAATCGCCGAGGCGGCCATGGCAATACTCTCCAGCTCGTGAACTTCCGCCGAAGCGAGGCGGTACAGCCCGTCGCCGACCCTTTCCACTTTCCGTTCACGGACAAGGTGTTGAAGCTCGCGGAAATCGATGTCCAGCGCCTCGAGATCGCGCGGCCTGAAGAAAGCTCCGATCCCGGCCGAGGACATCCGTTTGCGGCTCAGCTTGTGCGTCGGCACGAAGGAGATTGTAGTAAACGTCGGCACTTACAAGCAAGTGCCGACGTTTACACGGCGACCTCCGCAGGCGCGCTACCGGTGACTTCGGACAACATCCGAAGAATGTCCCGCTCGACCTCACGGATGTCAGCTTCGATTTCCTCAAGCGGGCGCGGCGGCGTGTACCGGTAGAAGTATCGGTTGAAGTTGATCTCGTATCCGACGAGTCCCACCTCGCCGTCCTTCGGATCACGTTTTGTCGTATCGATCCAGGCATCGGCAACGTGAGGCTTCACTTCGCGTTCGAAGAATGCGGCGATGCTTTCGCCGAGGGGCACGCTCTCGGTGTCGCGCAGTTCGGGATCGGGTTCCGTCTTTCCGTCTTTGTCGCGGCAGATAGAAGCAGTTTCATCTCGCTCGGCGAGCGCCGACAGGATCGCCTTCGTCGCCGGTGCGTTCAGCTTGACGCCGTGCTTGCGGGCCGCAACATCGAGCGTTTCGAGGAAAGCATCGCGATCCTTGAAGACATCGGCCGGCAGCGCGCGCACGACCTTGCGAATCGCTTCCTGCTGTTGGCGTCCTTGCTCTTGTTCCTTGGCAGCGGCCGCACCTTTCTTCTTCGATTGAGCAAGCGCCTGGAATGCGCGCTCGTCCTCCAGACGCGCGATGCGCTCCGGTCGGGCCTGGAAATTAAGGCGAAGGGGCCGCTCGACCGTGATCTTGCGGAATCCGAATTGTGTCGAGGGAAAGATCCGGCCGACGACGATCTCCTCCTGCTTTCCGTCTTTCGTGACGCTTCGTGTATCGCCGTCTTTGAACTGAGAAAAAATCCGCACGATGTCCTGCGCACGCTCGAACGGAATCTCACGACGCTTGTCGCCGAGGCTCTTCTTCATTGGAATCCAGAACGAGGTGGCGTCGATGAGCTGCACCTGGCCCCGTCGGGATGTCGGCTTTCGGTTGGTGACGACCCATACGTACGTGGCGATGCCGGTGTTGTAGAAGAGCTGTTCGGGAAGTGCGATGAGCGCCTCCAGCAGGTCGTTCTCGAGAATGTACCGGCGGATCTCGCTCTCGCCGCTTCCGGCATCGCCGGTGAACAGAGGTGAGCCGTTCATGATGATGGCGATGCGCGAGCCGCCTTCCTTCGGCTCCTTCGCGTGCTTGAGCATGTGGAGCAGAAATAGGAGCTGTCCGTCGCTGATCCGCGGCAGCCCAGGGCCAAATCGGCCAGCCGTTCCCCGTTCGTGCTCGGCGCGTACGGCGTCCTCGTCGCGCTTCCAATCCTTGCCATACGGCGGATTCGCAATCAGATAGTCGAAGATGCGGCCGCTATGCTTGTCGTTGGACAGAACGCTGCCGAAGGCGATGTTGTCCGCGTCACGACCCTTCGGGTCCTTGATGAAGAGATCCGATTTCGCGACCGCCCACGTCTCGGGATTGACCTCCTGGCCGAAGAGGTGGATCTCCGCGTCGCGGTTGATGGGCCCCCTGAGGATGTCGCCGTTCTTCCGTACTCCGATTGTGATGTGCTCTTTGGCGATCATCAACATGCCACCCGATCCGCAGCATGGATCGTACACGGAGCGAACAGGCTTTCCGATGCGGAGCCGCTCCTCATCGCCGCTGATCATGAGATCCACCATCAGGTGGACGACGTCGCGCGGAGTGAAGTGCTCTCCGGGATTCTCGTTGAGCGCCTCGTTGAACTTCCGAATCAGCTCCTCGAAGATCGTCCCCATCGAAGGGTTGTCGATCTTGTCCGGGTGCAGATCGACTTTCCTGAAGCGCTCGAGTACCTGAAAGAGCAGACCTGCTTCGTCGAGCTTGCTGATCGTGTTGTCGAAGTCGAATCGCTCGACGACTTCGCGCATGTTCGGGCTGAAACCAGCGATGTAGTTGCGGAGGTTTGCAGCAATGTGCGGTGCGTCGCCAAGGAGCTTTTCGAAGTCGTAGCGCGAGGTGTTGTAAAACGCCAAACCGGAAGCCTTCCGAAGCTGGGCATCCAGATCCTGGAGCCCTTTGCCTCGAAGCTCCGCTTGCCGCGCGAGCACCTTCTCCTTCGTGGGCGCTAGCACGCAGTCGAGCCGGCGTAGCACGGTCAGCGGGAGAATGACATCCTGGTACTTGCCACGCTTAAACGTGTCCCGGATGAGGTCTGCCACACCCCACAGCCAACTAACGATCTCTCCGTACGTCATGTGTCCCCTCGTCCGAGATATGGGCGGCACTGGCCGCCCGTTGCATTCTGCCGCAACTGCGCGCCTTCGTGACGCACGCAGTCACTAGGAATGGGACGCGGAACGAAAGGAGTCGCGAACGTAGTCGTTCGCGAGAGCACGGCTTCAGGTCGCGTCGAAAGGAACGCGCCACACAGCCGACAGGCGGAGTTTGGATTGGTGGAGCTGATCGGGATCGAACCGACGACCTCCTGAGTGCGATCTCTGCCCATGTCTCGGGACATAGGCAGATACCTCCTGAGTTCAATAGTTTAGCACATTCGGGAGGTATCCGGACTTGTGCGGAAAAGAGCTGACTAGACGCGAACTAGACGCACGAATCAAATGATCGATCTCGCGGGTTATTCGCAGAGAACCTGATGCCACGAACGCGACAGTACCGGTGATCCGCTCGCTTGATATGGGCGCCGAGAACGTTGCCGACCGCGAAGGCGGGCAGGCTCGTCGCGGCCATTCAGTGCTGCGGCCCCCTCTGCGCGGTCCACGACGTTCGTTCTTCCTTCGCGCGCTCAACCCAACAGACACGTCAGAACCAGCGGTGGGCCGCCACGTCGGCCGGTTGACAGATTGGGCCTTCTCATGGAGAGGGTAGTCCGTTCGCCGGACTATTCATTGCAGAAAAGCAACGATTTCGCTGCTCAGTAAGCGAGAGCAGCGGTTGCAAGCTCGGGAACGAGAAAGAGATTCTTGAGCGTGAGTCCGGCGATTGCAACGTGACGTCCAAG
>DATDFN010000094.1:0-9761 GCA_036522615.1 Binatia bacterium
GGATGGCCGACCGCCGCGCCGACCAAACCGCCCGCCGCCGCGCCGCCCAGTCCGCCGACCGCCGCGCTTTTTTCCCTCGTCGTCAGAGGCCCGCTCGCGCAGCCGACGCCGAGGGCCGCCGCCACTCCAACCGCCGCAATGCTTTGAGTCCATTTTTTCATTTGCACATCTTCCTCCTTTCGCAATGCATCCTGTCAGTGCCACGTGCCTGTATGGGTCAGAAGGTCGCTCAACATATCGGCGACCAGCGCATTGACTTCGTTTTCGTCCTCCGCAACCAAAAATGCCTCCTCCGTCAATGCCGCGAGAAGGTCGCCGAGCGGGGTCTGAATGCTTTTGGGACGCAGTGTGGATTCCATTTAGTACTCCCAGCGGGTTCGGTCTTTTTCGTTTTTCACGCGGGAATTATCGTTGCGATTGCGCGCGGCCGCGGTCTCGTTTCGGTCGCCTTCCGGGACGCGGATCCAGCCGCGCTGAGGGTCGGGAAACCATTCCTGCGAGGCTGTTCCCTCGCTCGGCTTTTGCGCGCGCTTCTCGACCGCGGCCTTGTCCTCGACACGGCCTTTCCCCTCCGGATCTGCAGCCGTCCGGGGGTTCAGGGCTAAGAAAAACAGCATTAGGCCCAGCAAAACCGTTCCCATTGCGACTCTCATCACGGTATCCAGGTTTGGATGGAGCAACGGGCATGCCACGGCGGCCGGCGAAAAAAAGCCGAGCCGGCGTACACTTAACCACTAAGGCTCTAACCGGATATCGGTAAAAAGGTGGGAAGGCGGAAAAAATTACTTGGCGGCCTCAGGGCCGTATAGCACGAGCTTAGCGTTGAGGGTCTTGGGCGTGATACCGAGGATGCGCGCCGCTTGTGTTTTGTTTCCTCCGGTGGCGGCGAGCGCGCGCTCGATCGCCTGGCGCTCGGCTTCGGCGAGCGATACCGGCTCGCTGTCGGTCGGCTCGGCGAGAACGGTGCTGAGGCAGAACTGTTTCACGTCGGCGGCCGTCAGGGTTGGACCGGCGGCGAGGACGGCGAGGCGCTCCAGCGCGTTGCGCAGCTCGCGCACGTTGCCCGGCCAGGCGTAGTCCTTCAGCGCCGCAGCGAAATCCGGCGCCCACGGCAGGACCGGCCGGCCGTATTTTTCCGCGAACTGCTCGAGAAAATAGCGCGCCAGCAGCGCGATGTCTTCGCCGCGCTCGCGCATCGGCGGGAGCTCGAGATGAAAGACGCTGAGCCGATAGAAGAGATCGGATCGCAACCGCTCCTCTTTCACCGCCTGCGCCGGCGCGCGGTTGGTCGCGGTGACGACGCGCACGGAAACCGGTATCGAGCTCGCGGCGCCGATGCGGCGCACCTGCTTCTCTTCGAGGACGCGGAGAAACTTCGCCTGCACCTCCGGAACCATCTCGGTGATCTCGTCGAGAAAGAGCGTCCCGCCGTCGGCCTGCTCGAAGCAGCCGAGCCGGCGATCGAGCGCGCCGGTAAACGCGCCCTTTTCGTGGCCGAGGATCTCGCTCTCCATGAGCGTCGGCGGAATCGCCGCGCAGTTGAGCGCGAGAAACGGCCCGTCCCGGCGCGGCGAGAGATCGTGCAGCGTGCGCGCAACCAGCTCTTTGCCCGTGCCGCTCTCGCCGCTCACGAGCACCGGGGCGTCGGTGGCCGCGACGCGGCTGATGTTTTGGTAGAGCTGCCGCATCGGCGGCGATTTTCCGATCAGGCCGCCGTAGGAGCCGAGCGGCGATTCCAGCCGCTGGCGCAGCGCGTTCGCCTCGCGCGCGAGCTCGACCTGCCGGACCCCTTTCTCCAGCGCGGTCCGAAGGCGGCTCGCCTCGAGCGGCTTGGCGAGATAATCGTAGGCGCCGAGCTTGATCGCCTGAACCGCGCTATCGATCGTCGCCTGCCCGGTCAGCATGATGACCGCCATCTGTTGAACCTTGTCGCCGAGCGCCTGGACGAGCTCGAGGCCCGTCATTCCGGGCATGATGAGATCGAGCACCATCGCGTCGGGCTGCGATTGCTCGCAGACTTTCAGCGCGGCCTGCGCGTCCGACGCCGTGAGGCTCTTGTAGCCCCAGCGCTCCAACAGCGAGGCGAGGCCGGTCCGGCTCGCGGAATCGTCATCGACGACCAATACACTCGGACGCGGTCGCGTCACTGGATACCCCCGTTGAGCGGCAGGCTGAGCCGGAACGTCGCCCCTATGTTGCCGTTCTCTTCGTATTCCAACATTCCTCCATGCGCCTCGACGATCAGCTGGCTAAGGCAGAGGCCGATGCCGCTGCCGCCGGGCTTCGTGCTGTCGCCGAAGTCGAAGATCGTGGCGAGCCTTTCGGGCGCTATGCCGGGCCCGTGGTCTTTAAAGCGCAAAATAATCTGCTCGCCGCTGCGCTGGCCGATAACCTCGATCGCCCCGCCGTCGGGCTGTGCCTCGACGGCGTTACGCAGCAGGTTGTCGAATGCCTGGCGGAGGCGTCCCGGATCGCCCTCCATCACCCATGGCGCCGGCGGAAGCGCGGCCTTGATATCGATTCGTTGCGCGGTGCATTGCGCCATGATCGCTTCGAGACTCGCTTCCAGCACCTGCGCGAGATCGAGCTTTTCGCGGTCGAGCGTCACCGGCGTGCTGTAGTCGGCGAAGTCGCGCAGCAGCTTGTTCACCTGTCGGGCGCTCGTCTCGATCGTATCGAGCTCCTGCTGCTGCTCGGGGTCGAAGCTTTCGCCGCTTTGGCGGAGCAGTTCGAGATGTACTGTCATCGCGTTGAGCGGCGTGCGCACCTCGTGCACGAGCGTACGCGCCGCCATCGAGACGCGCTGGACGGGCGCGGTGAGGCCGTTGCTGCCGCGCTGCTTCATCACCAGCCGGTCGATCAGATCGAGGCTGGTGCCGATCTCGTCCTGGCTGCCGTACGACGGCCGGGCGAGATAGGTTCCCGCGGCCGCCTCGCGTAGCGTTTGGTTGATCAGGCGAAAACGCCGCGTATAAAGCGCGGTGGTCAGAAATGCGGCGAGCAGCGCGACGTCGGCGCCGAGGAGAAATAAAAGCGTAAACTGCCGCCACATGCCGGAGACGAGGCCGGTCCAGTCGGTCGGGTCGAGCCACAGCCGAAGCCCGCCGGGGCCGTGCACGCCGGGAGGCATCTGCAGCGGCACGAGCACGTCGTAATAATTCGCGTTGCCTTCCTGATGCGTCTCGATTGTCGTGATGCCCCGGCCGAGATTCGCCTTCAGCGCCGGGTCGCTCATCGTTCGTCCCTGCTCGCCACTGCGCGACGAATAGAGAATCTTGCCGTCGGGATTGAGCACCCACATCGCCTGGATGCTCGCGTTGCGGTCGATGTAGGCCTTGATGAGACCCTGAACCTGCGTTCGGCGCGAGGGGGTTGCGGACGGTGCGGTCTTGGCCGGCGGGTTCTGATTTTCAGGCGCCGGCGCGTTGCCGGGATACAAGCGTCCGAGAAAGTCCCAAAACGACGAGCGCGGCGTCTCTTTCGGCTGGTTCGCCGCCGGCGGGGGCGCAGGGGTCGGCGCCTGCTGCAAGCTCTGCGCGAGCGCGATCTCGACCTGCCGCGCAAGCAGCAGCGCCGTCTGCAGCGTCGCTTCGGTGGTGAGCCGCTTGGCGACGAAGACGATTCCCGTCGCAAAGAGGCCGAAGATCACGACCACGGTGCCGACGAAAACGAGAATTTGATGCACGCGAAGGCTCATAAAAGCGCTAATTACCATAGCAGATGACCGCCGACGGTCAAAGATGGGCGCCCTTGCGGGGGCTGCGGTCTTTCATGCATACTGAAAGGTGATGCTGATCGATAGCTTTCGGCGCCCGCTGCGCGACCTGCGCATCTCGGTGACCGATCGATGCAATTTCCGCTGTACTTACTGCATGCCGCAGGACGAGTACGATTGGATCGACAAGCGGGAGATCCTATCGTTCGAGGAGATCGCGCGCGTCGCGCGCATCTTCGTACGCGCCGGCGTCGAGAAGCTGAGGCTCACGGGCGGCGAGCCGCTCGTGCGCACGAACGTGGAGCGGCTCGTCGCCGAGCTGGCGCCCATCGAAGGTCTGAAGGAGCTCTGTCTCACGACCAACGGCTCGCTGCTGGCGGAGAAGGCCGCCGCGCTCAAGGCCGCCGGCCTCATGCGCATCAACGTGAGCATCGATACGCTCGACGCGGAGAAGTTCCGGCGCATGACCAAACGCGGCGACCTCGACAAAGTCCTCGAAGGGCTTTTCGCCGCGAAGAAGGCCGGCCTCGCTCCGATCAAGATCAACGCCGTCGTCGAGCGCGGTGTCAACGAAGGCGACATCCTCGACCTGGTCGCGTTTGCGCGCGAGCAGGGCTTTACGATGCGCTTTATCGAGTACATGGACGTGGGCAACGCGAACGACTGGACCTCGAAGAAGCTCGTGCCGAAAAAAGAAATCGTGGAAGCGATCCACGCGCGCTTTCCGTTGAAGGAGATCGGCCGCAGTCGGGGGAGCGCGCCGGCGGTCGATTACGAGTTCGCGGACGGCGGCGGACAGGTCGGCGTGGTCGCCTCGGTGACCGAGCCCTTTTGCTCGACGTGCAATCGCGCGCGCCTGACGGCGGATGGAAAATTAGTGACCTGTCTTTTCTCTTCGGTAGGCCACGATCTGAAGACGCGCCTGAGAAGCGGCGCGAGCGACGAAGAATTGTTCGATTTTATCGCCGGCATCTGGCGGGTGCGAAACGACCGCTATTCCGCCGAGCGGCTCGAAGCGATGCGCTCCTCGGCTTACGACCCCAAGACCCACAAAAAGATCGAGATGATCACCCTTGGCGGGTAAGAGTAGATTTCCCGTTCAAGAAACTATTTCAAACCAAGGATTTTTGTTAGCGCAGCACCACGCCGCGGCGTTCCAGGTCCGCGCGCTCGGCGGGCGTCAGCCGCTCGACGGGCACGTAGCCGTCGGGCTCGTAGCGCCGGACGCAATCGTCGACCATGCCGCTCGCGGCGGGCGCGAAGAGTCCCCAGCCGGACGCTCCGCATTCGAGCGTCGCGCCGGTGCGCGGATTCGCCAGCATGATACGGCCGCTGGAGCATGCGTCTAACAGGCAAATGCCGAGAAACAAGAGACCTGCCGTTGTCGTCTTCATCGTCCCCTCCGTCCCATATCCCTAGTCTACAAGCCGCCGCCACGATGGCAAGAACTGACGTTGACCCGCACCGGCGGCTAGGATACTTTTCATGCTGTTCCGCCGCGCTCGAAGGAGAAATCGTCCATGCTGCTGAAAGATAAAATCGCCCTGATTACCGGCTCGACCAACAACATCGGCCTCGAAATCGCGCGCGCCTTCGCGCGCGAGGGCGCTACGGTGGTCGTGCACTCGCGCCACGCCGACGAGGCCGGGAAAATCGCCGCCGAGATCGGCGGCGACTCCTGCGCCGCCGATCTGTCGCGCGCGGAAGAGATCGACAAGCTCTTCAAGCACATAGAAGCGAAGCACCGGCGGCTCGACCTCCTCGTGAACACGGTCGCGCACTCGACCAAAAACGGTATTCTTGAAGTCTCGCTCGAAGAATGGCAGCAGATCCTGGGGATCAACCTCACCGCGTATTTTCTCTGCATCCAGCGCGCGGCGCGCATGATGCAAAAAAGCGGCGGCGCGATCATCAATATCTCCGCCGCCTCCGGCGAGCGCGGCAGCCCCGGCACTGCGGTCTATTCGATTTCCAAAGGCGCGATCAATGCGCTCACGCGGCAGGCGGCCGTCGATCTCGCGCCGCATAACATCCGCGTCAACGGCATCATCGCCGGCATCATCGGCACGCCGCTCGGACGCAGGGAAATGGGCAACCGCAAGACCGAATACGATACGATCCCGCTCCGACGCATCGGCCAGCCCGAAGAGGTCGCAGAGGCGGCGGTCTTCCTCGCATCGGAGAAAGCCGCGTATATTACGAACGCGATCCTGCCGGTCGACGGCGGCCGGATGAATTCGATGGGGAGCGCGACCCGCAGTTGAATCGGCGGCATGGCTGCTGCAAGCAATAAATCCGCCGCTGCTCCGTTGTTCACCAGGGTTTTCGTCTCTTCCGTTGCCCTGTGGCGCCGAGTCGTTGACCGCGTGCGGCGCGCGTTCGGCCTGCCGACGCTCTACGAGGCGCCCGTCACGACGCAGGAGCTGAAGAGCCTGCTCAAGCGCGGCATCGAGGCGGGCGTCTTCGCGCCTTCCGAGCAGGACATGGTGGAGGCGGTCTTTTTTCTCGGCAAGCGGAGCGCGCGCTCGCTGATGACGCCGCGCACGCGCATCGTCTGGCTCAACCTCGCCGACCCGCCCGAGAAGATCGCAAAGAAGCTCGCGGCCAGCGGCCACTCTCGCTTTCCGGTCGCGCGCGGCACGCTCGACGATACCGTCGGCATCGTCGAATCGAAAGAATTGCTGGCGCAGACGCTGCGCGGCCGGCGCCTGGATATATCCGCGTCCCTGCGCCAGCCGCTGTTCGTGCCGCGCAGTGTCTCGGCGCTCCAGGTGCTCGAGCTGTTCAAGGAGTCGGGCAAACACATCGCGCTCGTCGTCGACGAATACGGCGGCATCGAGGGCATGCTCACGCACCATGACATCCTCGAGGCGATCGCGGGCGAGATCCCCTTTGCGGAGCGCGCCGCCGATCCCAAAGCGGTCAGGCGCCACGACGGCTCGTGGCTGCTCGACGGCATGCTGCCCGTCGACGAGTTCAAGGAGCTTTTCAAGCTCGACAATCTTCCCGGCGAGCGGCGCGACGCCTATCAAACGCTCGGCGGCTTTCTCTACACGCAGATGGGGCGCGTGCCGGGGGTGGCCGAGCGCTTCGAATGGGACGGCCTCCGTTTCGAGATCGTCGACATGGACGGAAAGCGCATCGACAAGGTGCTCGTGATGGAATTGCCGGCCGCGCCGGAAGTCTCAGAAGAGTAGCTGATAAATCAGCCCCGCGATCCCGCCCGCGAGCACGAGCCAGGCGGAATTGATGCTGGTGGTAAAGACGACAATCGCGGCGATCACCGCCAGCGCGGCGGTGAGGACGTCGACGATCGCCGCCCTGCCGAGCTGCCAGGTGACGACCGCCATCAGGCCGAGCGACGCGGCGTTGACGCCGTCGAGAAATGCGCCGGCCCACGGCGAGCGGCGGAGTTTCGGAATCCAGGGCGCGCTCAGCGCCACGAAAACGAACGCGGGCAGAAAGATGCCGAGCGTCGCGAGCAGCGCGCCCGGCGACCCCGCGAGGACGTAGCCGATGAACGTCGCGGTCGTGAACACCGGCCCGGGCGTGAACTGGCCGATGGCGATCGCGTCGAGCAGCTGGCGGTCGGTGAGCCAGCGCCAGCGGTCGACGAGATCGGCGCGCAGGAACGCCAGCAGCACGTAGCCGCTGCCGAAAAGAACCGAGCCGATCTTCAGGAAGAACAGCGTTAGCGCCGTGAGCGTCAGCGGCTGCGCCGGCGCGGCCGTTTCGTAAGCGGTGAGGAACGGCGTCCCGGCCGCGAGCGCCCAAAAAGCGTTTTGCGGCGGACGCCAGCCGCGGCGGAGATTCTCAACGATCATCACCGCGAAACCCGCCGCGAACAACAGCAGGATCTCGTTCGCGCCGAAAAAAAAGAACGCGATCACCGCTGCCCCCGCGAGCGCTGTCGCCGTGTTTTTGATCGCGGCTTTGCCCAGCCCCCACAGCGCCTGCGCGACGATCGCGATAATGACCGGCTTGACGCCGTAGAGCGCCCACGCCGCCTCAGGCAAAGCGCCGTATTTCACATACAGCGCCGCGAGCGCCCAGACGATGAGCATCGCCGGCACGATGAAGCAGGCGCCCGCGACCACGAGCCCCCTCCAGCCGGCGCGGAGCAGGCCGATGTGGATCGCCATTTCGGTGGAATTCGGGCCGGGGATTAAATTCGTCGCGCCGAGGAGATCGACAAAGCGCTGGTGATCGAGCCAGCGCCGTCGCCGCACGACCTCTTCTTCCATCATCGCGATATGCGCGGCGGGGCCGCCGAATGCGATCGTGCCGAGCTTCAAAAACAGCGCGGCGAGCTCGCGGAGGCGCCCTTCGGACGGAACGGCGTCGCGACCCGGCGGCGTCGATTCAGGCTGCGGCGCGGCGCTCACGATTTCTTTTGTTTGGCGTCGGGCTCCCAGCGTTGGTTCGCGACCGGCGGCGCTGTCGGGCGGACGATGTGGATGAATCTGAAGCCCGCCTCGGTGTGGCAGCCGTTGCAGGCGGCGAGCGTCTCGTCGTAGGACTTCTGAAATTTAGGCGCGCTGCCGGACTTGACCGCTTGTTCGAGGCCGGCGACCTGAGTTTTCAGCACGGAATCGATCAGCGGGGAGATTTTGACGCCGTTCTTTTCCTCGTCGAGCTTTTCCGCCGCTTCCATCGTCTCCTTCAGCTCGCCGACCTCGTACGCCGCCAGCTCCCAGTTCGCAGCTTTGGCCGCGAACCACATTTTCCCGGCGTGGAGCTGGATCGTGGACATGTATTCACCGAGACCCGGCGCCGCGTCTTTCAGCGCGGCGCTTTCAGTCTCGATTTTATGCAGCTTGAAATATAACAAGCCGGTCGAAGCGAGCAGAACGACGACCAATACCCAAAGCGCGGCGGCGTGCTTCATGCGATCCTCCCTGCGTTGTGCGCCAGCATCATAAACGATGGCCGGCGGTTCGTAAACGCGGCCTTTGCGCCCGATGCGCCGGCAACGGGTTACGAATGCGAGTGGCGCGGGAAATCGCCGTGCGCGTGCTCGCCGATATTGTGATGCTGTTCGCCGGAGGCGTTGGCGGGGTCGACATGAATCGTCGCGTTGGAGAGATAACGCAGCCGGTGCAGCAGCTCGTGGCGGACGCTTTTCGCGATGTCGTGGCCCCTTTCGACGGATAGCCTCTGATCGACGGCGATGTTCAGCTCCGCGTGCATGCGGTGGCCGAGCCACCGGACGCGAACCTCGCCCACACTCCCCACGCCCTCGACATGGCCGGCCGCGTGCTTGATCTCCTCGATCACTTCGGGGTCGACGCCGTCGAGCAGCCGGCTGAAAACCGATTTGCCGGATTGCCAAACGATTCTGAGAATCACAATCGTTATGAGCAGGCCGACGACGGGGTCGGCGAGCGGATATCCCAGCCAGACGCCGACAGCGCCGACCAGGACGGCCAGGCTGGCCAAGCCGTCGACGCGCGCGTGGTGGCCGTCGGCGACGAGCGCGGCGCTGCCGATTTCTTCGCCGACTCTGATGCGAAAGACGGCGACCGCCTCGTTGCCCGTGAATCCGACGATCGAAGCGACGACGACGGCCCACAGGTACTGCACCGCCTGGGGATGGAAAAAGCGATTAATGGACTCGTAGACGGCGACGGCCGCGCTCGCTAAAATAATCAGCACTATCGCAACACCCGCCAGATCCTCCACGCGGCCGAGGCCATAGTTGAAGCGTTCGCTTGGCTTTCTGCGCCCCAAGGTAAAAGCGATCCACAGCGGGACGGCTGTCGCCGCGTCGCCGAAGTTGTGGATCGTGTCGGCGAGCAGCGCCACGCTTCCGGAAATCAAAACGACGATGACTTGAAAAACGGCTGTGATGAAAAGACCGACGAAAGACCATTTGATGGCCCAGATGCCGCGGGCTGTATCCAGGATGGAAGGATCGATGGCGCCATGAGAATGCGCGTGGCGAGTCGCGTGTGAATGACTGCCGGAGTGAGCATGCGCATGTTCATGCTCATGCATCTTGTCAGACCTTTTTCATGCCGCGTGCACCAGAGGCCAGAGAATCAAT
>DATDFN010000095.1:0-4612 GCA_036522615.1 Binatia bacterium
CATGCATTGCCGATATCGCGCATTCAAGAGGCTGTTACCGGCGCTTATAGCCGCTTTTCTGCTCGCCGGTTGCGCCGCCACGGTGAATTGGGATTACCCGCGCGTGCCGTCGACGGCGTTTGCGCAACCCGAAGCCACCGCCGTCGGCGCTCTGTTGCGGGAAGCGGCCGAGCGGCATCCGGGCTTGTCCGGCTTCTCGCTGCTTCAGTTCGGAGAGAACGCCTTCCTCGCCCGCCTGGCCATGATCGATCTGGCGGAGAAGAGCGTCGACGCGCAGTATTACATCTGGGACGCAGACACGACCGGGCGAATCTTGGCCGACCGCCTGATGCGCGCCGCCGACCGCGGCGTGCACGTGCGCTTGTTGATCGATGACTTCTATCAATCGACGGGCAAAGACGCCGTGGTCGCGCTCATCGCCGCCCACCCGAACGTCGAGGTGCGCCTCTTCAACCCGGTCGAAAACCGGCGCTGGCGCACGCCGAGTTTTCTGGCCGATTTTTCGCGCCTCAATCACCGCATGCACAACAAGCTGCTCGTTGTCGACAACGCCCTGGGCATCGTGGGCGGGCGCAACATCGCGGACGTCTATTTCGGCGTCGGCGAAGACCATAACTATCGCGACCTCGACGTGCTTGCGGCCGGTCCCATCGTCCGCGAGATATCGGCAAGCTTCGACTTGTTCTGGAATAGCGATTGGGCGATCCCCGCCGCCGCGGTCGTGAAGGAGCTTCCGGCCGAGAAGGATTTGGACGCCGCCAGAAAACGCCTGCAGGAAAAAATCGCCACCGCCGGCTTTCCGTATCCCATGCACCGCAACATCGACGAGATGCGCGCGCGGCTCGTTCAGATTCGCGACCATTTGACCTGGGCGCCCGGCGCCGTTCTCGCCGAGAGCCCGACGAGAGTCGAGACGCCTGTCGGAGTCGGCGTCATCCAAGCGGCGCTGGGCCGGCGGGTGAGCGAAATGGAGCGCGAGCTGTTGATCGAGTCGCCCTACTTCGTCCTCCCCGACCGCGTGATCGAGCGCCTCGGCGGGCTCGTCGCGAAAGGCGTCAAGGTGCGCGCGTTGACCAATTCCGCCGCCTCCAACGATGTCATCGCGGCGCACGCGTTCTATGCGCATACGCGCGAGAAGCTGCTCAAAGCCGGCGTCGAGCTTTACGAGCTGCGGCCGGACACCGACATGGAAAAGCACTGGTCGGTGGTCTCAGGCCGATCGAGAGCGGCGCTCCACTGCAAAGCTATCGTGTTCGACCGCAAGTCGGTCTTCATCGGCAGCTTCAACCTCGACCCGCGATCGTCCACCCTCAACACCGAGATCGGCGTCATGATTGACAGCCCGCAGATCGCCGCCCGCGTGGCGGACATCATGGACGAAGGCGTGTCGGCCGGCAGCGCGTTTCACGTAACGCTCGACAACGGCAACGGCCTTCTCTGGTCCACCGAGAATAACGGCGAAAATATTCAGTACCGCAAAGACCCTGAGACCAGCGTATGGCAAAGGTTCCTCTTCGGCTTCGTCGGCCTTCTGCCGATTGAGGAACTGACATAGCGTCGAGCCGGTATCTCGCGAGCAGCTAAAGTTTCAGGACTTATTCTTGGCGCGGTTGATTCTCGGCGAAATCGAGTAGATGTTCGCCGCGTCGGACTTCAACCATAAAAAATCCTCGTGACAGTTCTGACACCGCAGCGATTCCAGAGACCTCGGTCTGGAATGGCCGATTGACCATATCTAAAGTTCGCGGCTTGCCTAGGAGGTTAGGATAATAAATAAATTCGAGACGTTTGTCCGGTCCCTCCCCGCGCGTCATCCCTTCATATGATTCTAGTATCTATTTTACTTTAATAACTTGAATATCGACCCAATCTCGACTAAGACCTGGGGCAGTAAGAAGTTGGTCTTTTAATGCCCGATCGAGGTCTATGGACACTTCGATGTCCGAACTGTAACGAGGTTTCTTCCATCCAGGTGAAACCCGGCGAGAGCCTCCTCGAATTACTTCGGTCCTACATCTGTCCCCACTGCGGCCAAAAGCGCGACCTGCTGCGCAATCCGCAGGGGTGGGCCATTATCGACTACAAGGCGAATTGATGGGGCGGCGCTTAGGATTTTCTAAGCCTCCCCTCGCCGTACCCTTTCCTCCCCAGCCGCGAGAGAAACGTCTTCAGTGTCTCGCCGGATTGAGGCGCGCCGGCGGCGTCGCGCCAGACGTCGCTCTCGACGGCGTCGGCGACGGCGAGCTTGGCGCGCTCGAAGGCGGCGCGGAACTCCGGATCTTCGCGCTGCCAGCGATAGTTGCTGCTGCCGCCGCCCGCGGTTCTGCGCGTCCTTATCTGACCGCCCCGCTCCTGCACGTACGCTGCGAGGTAGGCGCGCTTTCGCGGGTGCGCGATGTCGGCGAACAGCGCCAGATACTCCGGCGCGATCGCGCCGGGATTTTTCGGCGGACGGCCGAAATGGCGGTGCGGCGGGCGGTGTCTGCCGGCGCCTCTCACGATTCGCCATCCTCTTCTGAGCCTGTCGAAGAATCCGAGGTCCCGATAGGAATCGAAATCGTCCGCGTCGCTTCCGCCTCCGCCCTCTCTTCGGCTCGATCCTTCTCTCTATCTTCCGGCCGCACCACGCGAATGGTCATCTCGGTCGGGCCCATCGGGCGGTCCGCCGCGCCGGGACCGTAGATTTCCGGCCGCATGCCTTTCAGCAAAAACTGCGCGAGCGCGTCGGAGTAGCTCTTGTACCAGGCGGTGATTTTGCCGCCGTAGACGACCGGTGCGTCGTAGCCGAGAAAGGCGCGGCGGTAGGCCTCCTCTTCAGCCTCGTCGGTGAGGATCGTCTTCGCGAGCCGGAAGCGCTCGCGGTAGAGCGCATCGCTTTTCATCCACTGGTAGTGGCACCAGCGCGAAACGTCCGCTAGGTCCTCGGCGCGCTTAAGGCTCTCGCCGGCGAGGAAGCCGGCGAGAAACGCGCGCTGGCGGCGGTTCGAGAGATCGGCGAACAGAGCGCGCAGCGACGCGATCTCTTTGTCGTCGGGCGCGGACGCGGCGGGCGGATTCACAACTTCGGGCTGCGGTTCGGACATGGGAATTCCTCCTTGTGGTTTAATGGCAGGCGATAAAACGGAAAGAATTGCTATGGGGGCGTGATCCATCACGCCCTATTTCACATGTGGATTTTACGACGGGCGCAATGGATTGCGCCCTTACAAAAGAGAGCGGATTTCAGCGGATTTCAGCCGATTTTATCCGGTTTTTTAGCTAATTTTTTATGGAAAACGAGATGCGAACGGGCCGGCGGGCGGCGAGGCCGCACAAGAGATGGCCGCCCTGCGCCGCCGCGGCTCCGGGCCGCGGCGGAAAACTGCGGCGCGCTTAGAACAGCGGCGTCGTCAGCGCGCGGATGATTTCCGGCACCGCGTCGCTGCAGTAGAGCTCGGCGATCCCGAGCAGGACCGCCAGCGTCCGCGTCGTGCAGTAGACGCGGTAGAGCGCCGCCAGGCCGACCGGAACCCGTCGGCCTTCCTTCGCCAGGTCGAACGCGGCGCGCAGCTCGACGTTGTCGCGCACGCGCGGCTCAAGCTCCGCAAACCATCTCGACGTCAAGCTCACCAGATGTTCCATAATGGTAAAAATAGTAGCGCGGCTGCATTGCGGGTCAATAGCGCCGGATGAATTTTCGCCGACGAATCCCATGATGCTCCTGAATCGAAAACGAATCAAGAAAAATATCGGGCGGAATGTCGCAGTATGTCGCAGTGTGACGCTTAATTTTCGAAAAAAAAGCCCGGGCTCTCGCGAGCGCCGGGCTTTTTAACGAATTCTTTGCTGCGGCCGTCAGCCGACCTGCGCCGACTTCGCCCGCATTTTCGCCATCAGGCCGTCGAGCGAATCGTTCTTCAGGATGCGCGCGAACTGCGAGCGGAAGTTGCCGATGATGCCGACGTCGTCGATGACGACGTCGTAGACTTTCCAGTCGCCGCCGACGAGCCGCATCTTATAGACGATCGGCGTCGCCTCGCCGCTCGACCCCACGACCTCCGTGTAGACTTCGGCCATGTCTTTGTCGATCGTCTCGCGGCCGTAGTTCATCTTCTCGCCGCGGTACGCGCCGAGCGCGTTCGTATAGGAGCTCTCGGCGAACTGGATGAACGCCGCGACGAACTCCTGCTCGCGCCCCTGGAGGCGGCCCCAGTCGGCGCCGAGCGAGCGGCGCGCCATTTCGGTGAAGTCGAAGCGCGGCAGGATGATCGCGCGGAGCTTCGGCTTGTTGTCGATGAAGTCCTGCTGGCTGTTGAACGTGCGCGTGATCGCGAGCACGTGCTCGAGCGTGTCCCGGATCTGGTCCTTGGGCGACAACGCCGCCGCGGCTGAAACGGAAAAGATCATGACGGCGGCGAGCGCGAGCTTGATGTGCACAAATGTTCCCTTCATTACCTTAATCTTCCTTTCGACCGAACCAATCGTGACTGGTGATTAGACGACGGCTAGAGAAAAAAGATGTACAACAAAGCCTAACAGATTAAGAAAATAACAAAAGGCCCCTCGGGCGAAAATCCGGGGCCTTTTCGTAACCCTATTCGGATTCACGGCTCCGCCACCGTTCTAACGCCGG
>DATDFN010000096.1:0-3512 GCA_036522615.1 Binatia bacterium
CGTCTTGAGTTTTCAAATAGGTTCGAAACACCTTCGTCGTAAAGCTCCTATCCGTTTTCGCCGTCTTTATACCCTCGATCCAGCCTTTCATGAACCGCTTGACGACATCTCTTTTGCTTTGCAGGTACGCTTTGGTGACGATGATGGCGCCGTTGGGAGAACGGATCGGCAACTGACTGAGCTTGATGAGGGCATGGAAGCCCAATTTTTCCGCCTGAAAGGCGGTGTCTCCCGTCAAGATGGCGCCGTCGACCAAACCACTCGTCATCGCGCCGAGCCGTTCGGGAAGACCTCCCGATTGAATGATGGTCACGTCCCTGTCCGGCATGAGATTCACAAGACGCAGCGCTTCGCGCAGCGCTTGATCCGACAGCGATCCGATACGGTCGCTGCCGATTTTTTTCCCCTTCAGCTCTTCCGGCTTGGTAATGTTCGGACCGGTCATAATGCCGTGCAGCAGGCGGTTCGTGACGACTCCGATCGTCACGATCTCCGCGCCTCGGGCCCAGGCGGTCAGCGCCGGGCCGGCGCTCAGGTTGGCTATTTCTACCTGGCCGGAAAGCAGCGCGGGGAGGACGACAGAGCCGGAGGTAATGTAAATCGGCTGGACGTCGAGCTGATATTTCTTGAAATACCCGCCCTGCTCGGCGATCCAGAGCGGGCTGTAGTTCGGAGACAGAGCGGCGTACGGCACCTTGAGGGTCTGAGCTTCTGCCGTCGCAGCGGAGAGAACGCTGACAAAAAACAGCGCGGCGAGAAGTGTGGGCTTGACGCTTGTCAGCATTGCCTGCTCACTCGTATACGGAGAAAAAAACGCAGTCGACTATCCGCGGAGGCCCTCCTGGGCGGCTCTTCTTTTTGGCGTAAAGAGAATCTCATCGGACTGGGCGACGGTCACGTTGAAATTATAGGCCGTCGAACGGAATTGCCTGAGCGCCATGGCATGCCCTTCGGCGCGCTTGGCATGGATACAGTCCTCCGGCACCACGACGAAATAGTTCCTGATATGAAATCCAATCACCGCGTGATACACGCAGTTGTTCGAGCCGATTCCGGTGACCACGATCGTATCCCGGCACGGGCGCAGGTCGAAATTTTCCAAAACGGAATCCATCGGGGTCTTGAAAAAGCAGTCGTGGGAAGTCTTCTGCACCACGGGCTCCCCCGGCAAAGGCTTCAACTCGGGGACGAACTCCACTGCGGGAGTGCCTTCGAGCAAAGCGTACTTCCGGCCGAAGACCGTAAACTCGGGATGGTCTTTGGACCGGACCGATTGCACGTGAATGACTTTGCCGCTCGCGCTGCGGAAGCGGTCGAGCAGACGGCGAATGGACTCGATGGTGGGCTGGACGGTCGGGCCATGCCCTTCGCATCCTTCGGCCTGCATGTCGACGATGACCAAAGCGCTCGATTCCGGAGCCAGCTCAATTCTGTTTTCGTTCATTGCGCGTCTCCCTTGCCCAATAGCCCTCACCCTTGCCCTCTCCCGAAACGGGAGAGGGAATAATTCATAAGCCTGTATTGCGTACGAGTTTCGCGAACCGTCCTTCCGACCTCCTCGGCTCCATTGGAGAGAGAGGAATGAGGTGAGGGTGGCCGGTACAGCTTATCGCGAAGCCGCTCACCGGTCGGTAACGTCGATCAAGACGCCGTCAGGATCGGCCATGTGAAATTGGCCGAGCGGGCATTTGGCGAAGAGTTTCAGTCTCGCTTCACCCTCGGGTCCCGCGTCGGCGCCCGTTGGATTGGGCGCGAGGACGGCCCGTTCGCGCTTCACTTTTTCGAGCTCGGTTTTTAAAGTCGCCACACTTTCGACCTTAAAGCCGATATGATCCAAGGCGGGTCTCTCGATCCCCGTGCCGGCGAAATCCGTTATATCCCACGGCATGATGACAAAGACGACTTTGCCGTCCGACAGATAGAAATTAGGATCGTCGGCCGGCTTCTCCATTTCGGCGAGCTCGAAGACGTTTCGGTAGAACTTCGCCAGCCCGGCCGGATCGACAGCCCGGAGCGCAAGGTGTTTGACGTGACGTTTCTGCTCCCGGTCCGCCTCGACATACGCGTCGCCCCGGTTTTCCATATTTTGTTGGGAAAGGTCGAAGACGTTGCCTGCCGGATCGTGCGTGCTGACGCCGGCAAACGGCCTGGTGCTCGGCCGTTTCAGTACTTTGATCGACGGATAATCCTTTTTTAGGCGATCATAGACTGTGTCCATGTCTTCGACTTCGAATCCAAAATGATCGAGCCCCGCCTGCCGTCCGGCCTTTCCTTTTCGCGGATTGATATTCATGCCGACATAACCGTCCCGAACGACAACGGCGCCGAACGGTCTTGCATTCTGAGACGGCTTCATGCCGAACATACCCTCGTAAAATCGTCCGAGAAGGGTGTACTGATCGCTGACGATTGCCACGTGCTTTAGCTTTGCAAACATCCTCGTTCCCCCTTTTTCGCTCTACCTGGTCTGAACAGGCAATGCTTCACGTTCCGGGAATATGCGACCGCAAAATTTTTGTCAAATATCATTTCGCACAAGTTTCGTATAGGTCGTCTTTTGGAGCGCGCCTGCGCGAGACCCGCCTCATAGGTCTCCTCGATGAAGCCGTCCGTGCCGCGCGCGGCGGTTGACGCAGATGTCTTTCGGTCAGCGGTGCGGCGCTATTTCGGCGCGACGAGCAGCGGCTTGTCTTCGGGGCCGATCATGCCGCCGGAAACGATGAGCTTGAAGGCCTCTTCGGGCGTCATCTGGAGCGTGACCACGTCGCGCTCGGGCACGAGCAGATAAAATCCGGCGGTCGGGTTAGGCGTCGTCGGCACGAAGACGTTGACGAGACGCTCTTCGGAGAAGCGCGCCAGCTCGCCGGCCGCGTAGCCGGTCGCGAAGCCGACGGTGAACATGCCCTTGCGGGGATATTCGACGAGAACGACGCGGCGCGTGCCGTTCTCCTGGCTGAAGATATTCTCGGCCAGCTTCTGCACCGACGTGTAGACGCCGCGGAAGATCGGGATGCGGACGAGAAACCGGTCCCAGACTGCGAGCGCGCGGCGCGTGAACGCCCGGGTCGCGAGAAACCCGAGAAAGATGACCAGCGACAGCGTGATGATCGCGCCGAGGCCGGGGATCGGCACGTAGGTCGACGGGCGCAGCGCGGCGGGGAGGACGTCGAGCAGGCTGTCCATCCAGCTCACGATCCAGCCGAGCAGCCACAGCGTGATGACGAGCGGTAGCAGCACCAGCAGCCCGGCGAAGAAATAGCGGCGGAGGCTTTCCTTGAGTCTCTGCATTAAGATCGGCGTGTAATCTGAATGGAAAAGCTTTCTTTCCCTACGTCTTCAGCATCGCGTTGTCAATCAAACGCGCCGCGCCGATGCGCACGGCGAGCGCGAGCAGCGCCGCGCGCTCGATCAGCGGGATCTCTTCGAGCGTGTCGGGATCGCATAGCTTTACGTATTCGATCTCGGCCAGCGGCTCGGCCGCGATCGCGGCGCGCGCCGCGGCGACGATCGGC
>DATDFN010000097.1:0-28152 GCA_036522615.1 Binatia bacterium
GCCGTGAAGCTCGTCGAGCAGAAAGGCAAGGACGCCTTTCCCGAGCTCAGAAAAGACAAGAAGTGGAACAACGGCGACGTCTACATCTTCATCGACCGCTTCGACGGGCTCGTGCTGCTCAATCCGCCCTCGCCGGAGATCGAGGGAAAAAATCTCATCGACTGGCAGGACGCCAAGGGCAAGAAGATCGTCCGCGAGTTCGTCCAGCTCGCGAAGTCGAAGGGCTCCGGCTGGGTCGACTACTACTGGCCCAAGCCGGGCGAGCAAAAGCCGTCCAAGAAAATGAGCTACGTCAAAAAGGCCAAGCTCCCGAGCGGCGAAGACATCATCGTCGGTGCGGGGATGTACGCGGAGTAGGGGCGGGAGAAATTAAGTAGGTAATCGAATTACGATCTCGCGAACGCCTGCTTCGGGCGGGCCGTATCTCAAACGAACTGTTGCACCACGCATAAAGGGCGAGGAGTCGAGCACGGGTTTCACGGCTGCAAACAATCTGTCCGCATCCGGCCCATACATATAAAGAGTAGCCTCGCTGCCGTCGACGGCTATCTCATTTCCGTCAAACTCGCCAGCCTCGTTCTGATCGATGGCTTCGATGATTTGATCTTCGAGCACGCTGAGATCTTCGAGATCCGTCTTGCCATAAACAAAATCGACAATGACTGCGTGATCGGCCATGGACGACTCCTTCGAATTGGGGGAAGCGCACCCATCCAGCACAAAGCAGAACAAAGCGGCGAGCGAAAGCTGCCTGTGAAACGCCACGGCCGGTAGGGTGAACGCAAACAGGGAAAGAATCAAGAAGAATTTCAGCGGCTAACGCCATCAAATTTTTAAATGATGTCGATAAAAAGATTTGATGAGCCAGGTGTCGTCGGCTTCATCGAGGGCGTTATGCTGCTGGCCTATGACGCGGAAGAGTTCAACGGGAAGTACGGAAATACTTGATGCACTAACTGACCCGGCAGCTTGCTCTACCGCTTCGAGTCAAAGCCCATCTCGGTCGCCCTCGCCGCTAAAAGGCGGGCACTGTCCGGTGACGAGTTTTTCTTGCGAAGCTCGACGGCATAGTTGCCGAAGATTACCGCAACCGTCTTCCGTTCATCGCCGGAGTACCGATCCGCAATCGGCAGGAGCCTCATCACGTACGGAAGCCCTTCGTCAAATTTATTCTGCAGGCCGTGCACCGTGGCAAGCTCGGCCAGCCGCCGGCCGACTTTGATTTCGTCGAGAGGGGAAATAGATTCCTGGACTCTTAGCGACTCCTTGTAGAGTTCCTCGGCCTCGGTGAATTTTCCAAGCTTGCGTTTAATCTTTCCTAAATTGTAAAGCTCTTGCGACTCGGCATCTGCGCCGAGATGCCCAATGCGGACATTGATCAGCGCCCGCCGGCAGGCTTCCTCCGCGACATCGAGGCGGCCTGCGTCATCAGCTTCGAAGCATTGTTGACGATACCGGTCGGATGTGACGGCATTCAGCGGATTGTAGCAGCTCGACGCGAGAAGAATCGCAAGGTAAAGCCTGCCGATTGTCCATTTAACATTCTCATTCATCTGCGACAGGGTGAACCCGAGAGGCGAACGAGTCAAGAAAAATCACTCTTCGACGTTTCGAGAATTCCCGAAACGTGGAAGGGTCGATCAAGTTTTTAAATGACGCCGATCCAAATCTTCGATCGGACGCGGGTTGGAAAAGACTCCCGGCGTCTTTTTTCTTCTTCGCATTGCTTTCCCCGTTGACACCTCGGCTTGGACAGTGCAACACTTCTCCCGCTCGATCGCCGGCGGATAGGCCGCCGCTGTGTCCGGCCCTAACCATTTAAGGAGAGAGTTCATGCGACGAAACATCTTCGTACTGGCGGTGTTCTTGGTGTCCGCGTCCGTCGCGCCGGCGCTGGCGCAGGACGCAGCGAAAGTCGATTCCAAACACTACAAGGTGGAGCTCGAAAACGCCCAGGTCCGGGTGCTGCGCGTCAACTATGCGCCGGGCGAAAAGTCGGTGATGCACTCGCATCCGGCGAGCGTGGTCGTGTTTCTGACCGACGCCAAGGTGAAATTCACGCTGCCCGACGGGAAGACGCAGGATATGACCGTGAAGGCCGGGACGACTCAATGGAACGCCGCGGCCAAGCATCTGCCCGAGAACGTGGGCGACAAGCCTTTCGAGGTGATCGTGGTGGAGATGAAGGGCAAGCCCGCGGCGAAGTGAGACGCGGCGCTGCTCCAAGTGTTGAGTTTTTGAATTATCGGAGTAGGGGCGCAATTCATTGCGCCCCTACTCCGTCTCAAGCAGCTAGCCTCGCTCCACTCCGGGCATTTGCATTCTTTCCGCCGCGGCAGCGCGAAGGTCTGGGGGAGCGCGTCTTTGCGCGGTTAATCTACCGTTATCGAGGCCTTATTTATTTTTCTCGAAGTATCTTGTTTAGCGCCCGGCGAGGCGCATACTGGTAGGACGATGGAAAAAGGCACCTGGACGTTTCGATGCCGGAAGTGTTGCGAGACTTTCGAATTACTGTTGACCGAAAAGGACCGCGCCAGCGAGTTCGCTCAGGAGAAGCGCTGCCCGAGCTGCGGTCAGGCCCCGAGCGATCCGCACCCGGCCCCAGCGATGACCGCCGAGCACGGCCACAAGGTCATCGGCTACCGGCCGGAAAAAAATACCCGCCCGTTCCTCATTTGATTCCGCTCCGGTTCGGAGTCGGGCTTTCATTGACGATCTTCTGATCGCGCTCGATCGCGAGCGCTGACGGCTTCGTTCGTCTCCGGTCACTCCGCCAGCCTCTCCCCGCACTCGGGGCATCTACATTCTTTCCGCCGCAGCGCGAAGGTCTGGGGGAGCGCGGCGTGGCAGCGCGGGCAGCGGAAGACGAGCCACGAGTAGAGCGCGATCATGACGAGGCCGCCGAAGAAGATGAAGTCGGCGACGAAGGCGGGCGCCGGCTCGACCGGATTGGTGAAGTAGCGGACGAAGAGCAGGACGGCGAGCGCCAGGATCAGCAGCCGGAAGCTGCGCCGCTTGCGCTTGAATTCCTCTTGAAATTCCATCGAAGTCGGGCGTGGGACGTTAGAGGCTTTCACCACCCATTTGGGTTAGGGAGGTAACGGCGCATTGCGCCGGGGAGTCTAATCCGGCTCCAGTCGGACGTTGACCGTCCAGATCCTGCGCGACTCTTTTTTCTCCACCGCCCGCGCGTCGACCCGCAGCGCCCGCGCTTTATAGTTCGGGTGCTCGAAGGCGAGGTCGCACTTGGCGATGTCGCCGCCGAACGCGTGCTCCAGGCGGAAATAGCCGTTCGCGTTGGTCGTGGTCTCGCCCGCGTCGAGCTTCGGGTTGTCGCACGCGGCGGTGACTTTGGCGCCGGCGATCGGGTAGTCGTCCTTCATGCTCACGACGATGCCGGAGAAATCGTAGCTCTCCGACCCGCCGAAGAGGCGCGGGAGCGAGCAGCCGGAAAGCGTCGATGCGATAAGAGGAACCACCGCAATGGTCGCGACTGTGCGACTAGCGCTCATCGCGTCGATGATAGCACCTTGCATTTCCCCCGCGAAAGACTTAAACGACTCGGAGTTTTTCCGGGTCTTCGATGAAATCCAAGCCTTCCACTCTGCGCGCCCACGGCGGCTATCGCCGGCTGCGCTCGTTTCAAGTCGCAGAGATCGTCTACGACGCGACCGTGGATTTCTGCGCGCGCTTCGTCGACGAGCGCTCACGCACGCGCGACCAAATGGTGCAGGCGGCGCGGAGCGGCCGGCAGAACATCGCCGAGGGCAGCCGCGCGTCGGCGGCTTCGAGCCAGACCGAGCTCCGCCTCGTGAGCGTCGCGCGCGCGAGTCTCGACGAGCTACTGCTCGACTACGAAGATTTTCTGCGCAGCGCGGTCTCCGCTTGTGGGGAAAGGAGGACGCGAAGGCGAAGGCGGTGAGGGCTGTAGGGCAAAAAGATCGGACCGATCAGTCGGATCGGACCGATCGGTCGGTTTACGCAAATTGGCTCGACCATCGCGACCCTGCCGTCGTCGCCAATGCCGTGATTTGTCTGATCCACCAGGCGAACTATCTGCTCGACCAACAATTACGCGCGCTGGAGCGCGACTTCATCGATGGCGGCGGTTACAGCGAGCGTCTCGCCGCGGCGCGGCTTGAGAAGAGATTGGCGAATCGGACGGATCGGATGGGGAAAATACCGAACGCGCCGGCCTGCCCGGCTTGCGGGAAGCCGATGGTGCTGCGCACGGCACGGAAGGGAAAGAACTCCGGCTCGCAATTCTGGGGCTGCTCGGGATATCCGGCGTGTCAAGCAACTGTGGCGCTGTGAAACCCAAGGTGGAAGACGCAGTGGGGTGCGCGTTGATCAGCCCGAAAGCTTGACGCCGCAGCGCGGGCAGTAGAGCGTCCGCCGCCACGGCATCCAGTGGGATTGCTTGAGCCACGCGCGGCAGCTGGGGCAGCGGAAGACGGCCCACGCGGCCGTTACGAGCAAAACGACGCCGCCTAGAGTGAAAGTATCGTCGATCGTCGTCGCATTATCGGCGGCGGGAGCGACCCGGTCATACATGAACATCAGGGCCAGCAGCCCGGCCACGAGCAGCCGGAAGAGCATCCTTTTTTTCCTGAATTCGATTTGGATTTGACTTTCGGTTTTGAGGTTATTATCGGCCGGCATTTTCGCTCTATAGCGTATCGCATTTTCCGATCGTAAAGCCCATACGGGGTTTTCCCGGAGGGGGGCTAAGCGGGGGTGAAGCGGCGCACGCTACTTGGTCTTCTTCTCTTCCTTCTTCTCTTCGGCCTTTTTCTCTTCGGGCTGCTTCTCTTCCGCCTTGAAGTCCTCGGGCTGCTTTAAGAGCGTCTTGTAGGAGTTCTCGTCGATCGCGAAGATCGTCGTGTCGCCTTCGCGGCGCGCGAACCAGGCGTTGCCGCTCTTACCAGCTTCCACGGACGCGAGCGTCTTGCCGCCCGCGCCGCCGAGCGTGACTTTGAGCGCGGGCTTGTCCATGCCGTACTTGCGCGCGTCGGGCGGGTTGTCGATGAAGCTCCGCGCCTGAACGCGCGCAAGCGTGAAGATATATTGGTTCACCGCGTCGCTCTTCGCCGGCGCCGAGATCGGCGCCTCGATCTTCCATTGATCCTTCTCGTTCCTGGTGAGCACGAGCGGCTTCTGGCCGGCGGCGGCGATCTCGAGGCGCGCGATCGGCTCCTGCGGCAGCGTGAGCACGCTCTTGTCGCGGAGCTCCTCGGGCTGCTTGTCGAGCGCGGAGAAGAGTCCGCCGTCGGTGAGATAGACCGCCGGATCGTTGGCGCGCTGCGCGTAGGTGGAGTCGCCGAGCGGCGTCGGCGCGCCGACGCTCAAGCCGGGCAGCGTGAGACCGCTCTTCAGCGTGATCGCGACCTTGATGCTGGGCGGCGCGAGCCCGAAATTCTTCAAGTCCTCGGGCGCGGGCTTCTTGTCCAGCGTGCGCTTGATCGAGGCGGTGCTGAGCGCGGCGACGATCGAAGCGACCGCCTGATCGTCGGCCGGCGCCTGGAGCGGCGCGGCCAGTTTCCAGCGCCCCTGCGCGTCCTGCTGGAGCACGATCGCCCGCCCGGGGTAGTCGAGCGAGACGCCGGCGGCGTCCTCGGGCTTCAAGTTGATGAGCTTGTCGCTCGCCTTGGTGTCGGACTTGCCGAGCTCGAAGAAATAGTAGTAGCCGGCGAGCGCGAGGAGGAGAACCGCTAGCGCGATCGTGTTGCGGCGCACGGGGTCATCTCCGCCGCCACCAGACGGCGAGGCCGGCGAGCAGGAGCAGCTCGGGCACGAGGAACGAGAAGTAGAAGATCGCCGCGCTCTCGCGGTCGGTCAGCTGCACGCGCGAGGAGCGGACCGAGCGCGAGCGGATCGAGATCATCTCCTCCTGGCCGACGAGCCAGTTCGCCGCGTTGAGGAAGAAGTCGCGGTTGAAGAAGATGTTGATGTAGCGGTTGTTGGCGAAGGCGGCGGTGCCGACCGCGACGACCTTGACGTCGCCCGGCTTCTCGACGCCCAATTTCTTTAAGTTCGCCGTGGCGGCGACGGCGATCGAGATCGGCCCCTTCTTGTCGTCGGGGCCGAGCGCGGCGCGCCCCTGCTTGAAGACGCCGGCGACATCCTTCTCGGCCCAACTCGTGTCGCTCGTCTGGACCAGCGACACCGCGTCCGCGCCGCCGCCCTTCACGGGCTCGACCGAGCGCACGAGCGGGAAGATCGTCCGCTCCTTGAAGTCGCGTGTGATCGGGTGCGTGTTGTTGTAGCTGTCGGCGATCGGCTCGACGCCGAGCGTCGGCCCCTGGAAAAGGCGGACCTGCTGGTCGACGACGATGTCGTCGCCGGCTTCGACGCTCCAGTTCTTGAGCAGCGCCTTGAGGCCGCCGTCGTTCGGCGCCGTCGGCATCATGACGAGGACGCGCCCGCCGTTTTTCAGATAGGCGTCGATCGCCTCGTTCTCGTGCTGGTCGAGCGGCTTCTCCGGCGCGGCGATGATCAGGAGCGAGGTGTCGTCGGGGACCTTGGGCTGCGTCGCGAGCAGGATGTCCTTCACCTGGTAGTTCTCGTTCTCGAGCGCGCCCTTGGCGGCGGCGTAGCCGTTCGGGCTCTCCTTGTCGTCGAGCCTGGGCTCGCCGTGGCCGGTCAGGAATAAGACGTTTTTCTTCGTCGCCTTGGTGAGCTTGATGATCGCGTTGGTGACGCTCTCCTCGCTCGGGTCGGTGACGTTGGTCGAGTCGCTGCCGTAGGCGATGTGGAGCGTGTTCAGCTGCTGGATCTTGTACTGCTTCACCAGCTCGGGGTGGCGGTCGGGATCGACCGCGGTGAACTTCACCTTGGGCGACTGGTAGGAATAGCTCTTGACCAGGTCGGCGGCGCGCGCGTTCTCGCCCTTCTCGAAAAAGCCGGTGACGACGACGTCCTGCTTGAGGCCGCTCAAGATTTTCAACGTCTGCGGCGACAGGCTGTAGGCGCCGGATTCGGTCAGGTCCCAGCGGTAGTGGTACTTGGTGCTCAGCACGTTGAGCACGACGAGCACGCCGATGAAGACCAGCGTGTAGACCGCGGCGTTGACGCCGTATTTGGTCGAGCGCTTGCCGAACGAGGCGAGGAAAGTTCTTCCCTGCGTGACGAGATAGGCGACGATGCAGGCGACGCCAAGGACCAGGTGCGCGAGCACGTAGGGATCGAACGGATTCTCGGTGACGGCGAGCGCGATCAGGCCGAACGCGACCAGGACGAGGCCGATGATGCCGGAGATTTGCAGCAGCTTGCTCATTGCGCTTGGCGCGAGGCCTCGACCGCGCGGTGCGTGAGGAAGAGGCTGAGAATCAGGAGCGACAGGAAGTAGACGAGGTCGCGCGTGTCGATCACGCCCTTGACCATCTCGTTGAAGTGGTCGACGACCGAGAGGTATTTCAGCAGGCCGGCGATGCCGCCGCCCGCGGTCTCGGCCGGCCACGAGAGAATATAGAGGAGCAGCAGGACGACGAAGCAGATGACCGCGGCGATGATCTGGTTGTCGGTGAGCGCCGAGGCGAACAGGCCGATCGAGACGAAGACCGACGCCATGAGGAAGAGGCCCAGGTAGCCGGCGGCGATCGGGCCCAGCTCGGGGTTGCCGTAGAAGACCAGGATCAGCGGGTAGATGCCGGTGAGCGCGAGCATGATCGCGACGAAGCCGAGCAGGCCGAGGAGCTTCCCGGTCACGATCTCGGCGACGGTGAGCGGGGAAGTCAGCAGCAGCTCGTAGGTGCCGGAGCGCTTCTCCTCGGCGAAGGCGCGCATGGTGATCAGCGGGATCATGATCACGAGCACGATCGTGAAGTCGTTGAGCAGCGGCGCGATGACATACTCGTTCAGATTCAGCGCCTGGACCGCCTCGGCGTTCTGGATGCCGGTATATAGAGTGAGGAGGTAGCTGAAGCGGAACAACATATTGAAGAAGAACCAGCCGCCGAGCAGCAAAAAGCCGGTCAGCACGACGTAGGCGATCGGCGAGACGAACAGCGAGCGGACCTCTTTGCCGGCGATGGCGAGGATGTTGCGCATTAGATCGAGTAGGGATACGGCGTGCCGTGCCCGGTCCGCTGTTCAGTTGTCAAGTTGCGTTCAACCATGGAGTCGATGATTGGGATCGTCAATCGGGATATTCGAAAAGGAATAGTAGGCTCACACCGCCGCCGCGCTCTCCTTCGATATGTAGCGGAGGAAGACCTCCTCCAGGCTCGCGCCCTGCGCGAGCTCCTTCAAGCTCTTCTCGACCACGACGGTGCCGTCGTTGATGATGACGACCTTGCTGCAGATCTGCGACACCTCGGGGAGGATGTGCGTCGAGAGGATGACGGTGCGGTCGCCGGCCAGCTCCTTGATGAGGCCGCGGATCTCGATGATCTGCTTGGGGTCGAGGCCGATCGTCGGCTCGTCGAGGATGAGCACCGGCGGGTTGTGGATCAGCGCGCCCGCGAGGCCGACGCGCTGGCGGTAGCCCTTGGAGAGGCGGCTCACGATGCGCGTCGCGACGTCGGTGAGAAAGCATTTGGTGAGCACGCGCTCGAGCGCGTCTTCGAGCGCGCTCTTTGCGACGCCTTTGATGCGGCCGACGAACTTCAGATACGAGCTCACGGTCATGTCGTGATAGAGCGGCGGGTTCTCCGGCAGATAGCCGATCCGCCGCCGCGCTTCGCGCGCCTCCTTGACGACGTCGAAGCCCTCGACCGAGACGGTGCCCTCGGTCGCAGGCATGAAGCCGGTGACGATGCGCATCGTCGTCGTCTTGCCCGCGCCGTTCGGTCCGAGCAGGCCCAAAATCTCGCCGTGCTCGGCGGTGAAGCTGACGTCGTGGATCGCGCGAAAGTCGCCGTAGTACTTCGTGAGACCGCGCACTTCTACCATAAGACCATACGATGTAAAGGGTTGCCGCCTCTTTGTCAAGTTTTTGGAGTCGCCCCGCCCGCGACCGCGCTCAAGTTTGCGTCGCGCGCGCTCCGCGGGCTATCATCGAGGGATGCTAAAGCGATGGCTCGCGCCGGCGCTGGTCGGGCTGCTCGCCGCCTGCATGCCGGGCGAGATCCCGAAGGAGTCGCTGCAGTTCGCCGAGGAGAGCCCGGCGCGCAGGAAGGTCGAGAGCCGGAGCTTCGACGCGGTCGACGAGGCGCAGCTCCTCGGCGCGAGCGCCGCTGTGCTGAAAGAGCTCGGCTTCACGGTCGATGTGCGGAGCGACGACCTCGGGGTGATCGCCGCGTCGAAGAGGGGCACGGCGTACAATATCGGCGAGATGGCCGCGGCCGCGGCGACCACCGTGCTCTCGCAGGCGACCGGCATCGGCTCGGGAATGCCGTTCAGCAGGGACCAGGCGCTGCGCGCCTCCGTCGTCGCGCATCCCGCCGCGGCGCCCCGCGCCGTGGTGCTGCGTGTGACGCTGCAGCGCGTCGTGTGGGAGCCCGACGGCACGTACTCCAAGTCGGAGCTTGTGACCGATCCCGCGCCGTACACGGAGTTTTTCGCCAAGCTCGCCAAGGCCGCCGGCGCCGAAGCGCATGAATTATAGCCTGCGCGCCGCCGCTCGCTTCGCGCTCGTCCTGGCCCTCGCCGGATGCACGTCCGACCTGCGTGATTTCTCGCAGCCGCCGGAGAGTGCGGCGAAGCTCGCCGAGAGGCGCAGCCGGATCTTCATGACAGCCGACAAGCGCGGTGCGCTGCGCGCGGCGATCGCCGCGCTGCAGGACCTCGACTTCGTCGTCGATCGCGCCGACTTCGCCGGCGGCTCGGTGAGCGGAACGAAGGCGGATCAGTACCTGATGCGGTTAACGGTCACGGTCGCGCCGTCCGGCGCCGACCGGATGCTCGTCCGCGCCGTCGCTAGGTACGATGTTACGCCGGTGCTTGAGCCCGCGCCGTACGAGAAGTTCTTCGCCGTCCTCGGGCGCATTCTCGCGCTCGATCCGCTTCCCGCCGGATGAAGCGAAATCGCGCGAAGTGCGCAGAATCTCACGCGCTTTTCGCCACAGGACGGCCATCTTTAGCTTGACATTCGGGGCGCAATCACTATACACATAAGTAGGCCCGTGAAGCTCCTGATTTCCCAAATCGCAGAGACTCCGAAAGAGCTCGATTTTGCCGAAACTCCGGAGGAGTTGAACCGGCTTTACAGCGGCGAAAGCAGGGATTTTCGTTTTCCCGACGCGCTGCGCGTGCACCTCCTTCACTATCGGTCGGGCGCGGATCTCTTCTTTCACGGCCGCGTCGAGACGCAGGTCGAGGGACATTGCAGCCGCTGCTTGAAAAGCTATTCGTTTCGGCTCGAGAAGGAATTCGATTTCGTCCTCGCGCCCGATTCGACGTCGGCCAAGAACAAAGAGCTCAACGCCGGCGAATTGGGGCTGAGCTTTTACCGCGGCGAGGAGATCAGCCTCGAGCCGCTGATTCGCGAGCAGGCGCTGCTGGCTCTGCCCACCCGGCCACTCTGCGACGAGGATTGCCGCGGGCTCTGCCCGCGCTGCGGCGCCGACTTGAACGAATCCGAATGCCGCTGCGGCGAGACGCATGCCGATCCGCGGATGGCGGTTTTCCGCGATATGAAGTTGCATCAATAACCCTCCATTCATGACGTCGTTCCTTCCGCCCGCGCGGAGAGAAAAGAAGGGATAAAACCAACATGCCGGTTCCGAAACGTAGGACCTCCAAGACCAAGAAGAACAAGCGCCGCGCGCACGACGCGCTGACGCCGCCGCAGTTCATGAGCTGTCCCAAGTGCGGCGAAGCCGTCTTTCCGCATCGCGCCTGCGCCGCCTGCGGCTACTATCGCGGCAGGCAGGCGCTTCCCGTCGAAGAGAGCTGATTCGCCGTATATGGTGAAAATCGCCGTTGACGCCATGGGCGGAGACCACGCCCCGGACGCCGTCATCGCCGGGGCGCTGTCCGCCTCCCGTGAGCTCGGCGTCGAGATCGTCCTGGTCGGACGCAAAGAAGCGATCGAGCCCAAGCTCGAGCATCGTTCGCTTGCGTCGGCGGTACGCGTCGTTCACGCGGCGGAGGCGGTCGCGATGGACGAATCGCCCAGCACGGCGATCCGCAAGCGGGATTCTTCTCTCGCCGTCGCCTACGATTTAATGAATCGCGGCGAAGTGCAGGCGGTTGTCAGCGCCGGCAACTCCGGCGCGATGATGGCGGTCGGCATGTTCGTCGTCGGCAAGCTGCCCCAAGTGGACCGGCCGGCGATTTCGGTCGTGATTCCCACGCCCGGCAAGGGGACCGTCATCATCGACGCCGGCGCCAACGTCGACTGCAAGCCGCGCCAGCTTGTTCAGTTCGCGACGATGGGGTCGGTCTACTCCGAGCAGATCCTCGGCGTCGCCAAGCCGCGCGTCGGCGTGCTCAGCAACGGCGAGGAAGAATCCAAGGGCAACGACCTCACGCGCGCGGCGAGCGAAGAGCTCTCGCGCACGCCGCTCAATTACATCGGCTACGTCGAGGGGCGCGACATCTTCAACGACACGGTCGACGTCGTCGTCTGCGACGGCTTTACCGGCAACATCGCGCTAAAAACGATGGAGGGGCTCGCGTCGTGCATCGGCCGTATTCTGAAAGGCGCGTTTCAAGAAAACGTTTTCAGCCGCGCGGGCTACCTGCTCAGCCGCGGGCCGCTCATGCGCGCCTATCGTCGCCTGGATTATCGCGAATATGGCGGCGCCCCGCTGCTCGGCCTCAGCGGGGTTGCCATCGTCGCGCACGGCGGCTCGGAGCCGAAAGAGATCAAGAACGCGATCCGCGTCGCAAAAGAAGCGGTCGCGCACGACGTTAACCGGCGCATCATGGAATTGCTTGTCCAGAGTTCCGCCGACGGCGCCGCGCCTGAGCCCCAGCGCATCTGGCAGCGGGTGAAATCGAAATTGACCGGCAAATCCGCCGGCTCCGAAAGCGAGACGAAGGGTGGCGGCAAAGTCTAAGCTCGCCTTCGTTTTTCCGGGCCAGGGCTCGCAGTATGTCGGAATGGGGAAGGAGTTTTGCGACCGCTTCGCCGCGGCGCGTGACACTTTCTCCGAAGCCGAGGAATCCCTGCGTGCGCCGCTGGCGCGGCTATGCTTTTCCGGCCCCGAAGAGGAACTGAAACTCACCGAAAACACCCAGCCGGCGATTCTTACCGTCTCGATCGCCATCCTGCGCGTCCTGAAGGTTGAATACGGGCTTGAGCCCGTCTGTGTCGCGGGACACAGTTTGGGCGAATACAGCGCGCTCGTTGCCGTCGGCGCGCTTGCGTTTTCCGATGCGGTCAAGGTAGTACGGGAGCGCGGCAGGCTCATGCAGCAGGCCGTGCCCGCGGGGCAGGGAGCGATGGCGGTCGTCCTCGGGGTTGCCGCAGGAGATGTTGAAAAGCTCTGCCGCGACAGCGCGCAAGGAGAGGTCGTCGCGCCGGCGAACCTCAATGGCGGCGGACAGATAGTGATTGCCGGCGCAAAAGCGGCCGTCGCTCGCGCGATGACGCTCGCGCGCGAGCGCGGCGCGAAACGCGTGCTGGAGCTTCCGGTGAGCGCGCCGTTTCATTGCGCGCTCATGCAACCGGCGGCGGAAGGGCTTGAGGCGGTGCTGGCGAACATCGAGATGAAGCCGTTTTCGATCGGCGTCATCACCAACGTCGAGGCGGAAATCAATACCGACTCGAGGCGCGTCAAGGAGCTGCTCGTTAAACAGGCGGTGAGCCCCGTGCGCTGGGAAGAGTCGGTAAAACGCCTCGAAACGTCGGCTCCCGAGCGCGTGCTGGAGATCGGACCCGGCAAGGTTTTGACCGGCCTCATAAAGCGGATAAGCCCGAAGCTCCAGGCGGACAACATCGAGACACCCGACGATCTGAAAAAGATCGTCGACTCCTGATGATTCTAAAAGGTCAGGTTGCATTGGTTACCGGCGCGAGCCGTGGTATCGGCCGCGCCATTGCCTTGGACTTGGCCCGGCTCGGCGCGCATGTCGTCGTCAACTATGCGACCAATACGGCGGCAGCCGAGGAGGCGCTCAAGCAATTGGCTCAATCCGGGGGCTCCGGCGAGCTCGCATCCTTCGATGTTTCCGACGAGCGACAGGTCGATTCCGGCGTCAAAAAAATCGTTGACCGGCACAAAAAAATTGATATTGTAGTCAACAACGCCGGGGTGACCTCCGACAATCTTCTCGTACGTCTCAAAGCGGAAGATTGGGACCGCGTTCTCGGCATCAATCTCAAGGGCACGGTCCACTGCACCAAGGCCGTCTGCCGCGGCATGCTTCGGGAACGGTACGGCCGGATCATCAATATTACTTCGGTCGTCGGCCAGACCGGCAACGCGGGTCAATCGGCTTATGCGGCCTCCAAGGCCGGTATCATTGGATTTACGCGCGCGATGGCGCGTGAACTGGGCTCACGCGGCATCACCGTCAACGCGGTGGCGCCGGGATATATCGACACGGAGATGACGGAAAAACTGCCGGAGGAATTGAAACAGGAATTTCTACGGTCTATACCTTTGGGACGTTTCGGCAGCGGCGCGGATGTCGCCGCCGTCGTGTCGTTTCTCGCAAGCCCCGGCGCCGGATATATTACGGGGCAGGTGATCGGCGTGAACGGCGGATTGTTGATGGCGTAACGAAAGTCAGAGGAGGTGAGCGAATGGCATCATCGGTAGAGGCCAGGGTTAAGGAAATCGTCTGCGAGCAGCTGGGCGTCAGCGAAGATGAGGTGACGCCTGATGCCTCGTTCATCGAGGATCTGGGCGCCGATTCTTTGGACATCGTCGAACTAGTGATGGCTCTCGAAGAAGAGTACGAGATGGAGATCTCCGACGAAGACGCTGAGAAGATCAAAACGGTTCAGGACGTTATTACCTACATCGAAGCCCATAAGTAGATATTTACGGCCGCGGACGAGCTCACCGTCGGGCGCTCCCCGCAGGCTACAAAAGGCGATCGCAGGGGCTTTGAATGGCCGCGCGCCATTCTCCTGCGATTTTCTTTTATCGGGAGCCGGCGGCGCGCGGCATTTCCGCGGCTCCGCAGCGAAAGCACTCGGATGATCGTCATCGGCAGCGACCACGGCGGCGTCGCCCTGAAAGATTTCCTGGTCGAAAAGCTCCGCGCGCGCGGCGTCGACGTCGAAGACGTGGGCACCAAGGGCGGCGATTCGGTCGATTACCCGGACTTTGGGCGCCGCGTGGCGGAGAAAGTCGCCAGCGGCGCGGCCGAGCGCGGCATCCTGCTCTGCACGAGCGGCATCGGCATGTCGATGGTCGCGAATAAATATCCGGGCGTGCGCGCCGCGCTGGTCCACGAGCCGAAGGGCGCGCAGATGAGCCGCGAGCACAACGACTCCAACGTGCTCGTGCTCGGCGGCGGCGTGGTCGAGCCGCCGATGGCGGAGCAAATCCTCGGCGTCTGGCTCGAGACGCCGTTCGCGGGCGGGCGGCATCAACGGCGCGTCGACAAGATCGCCGACGTCGAGCGGGATTTGGGAACGCGTCTCAAGAGAAAAAATAAAGACTAAAGGAAGCTTCTTCATGTCGTTTCTGCAAAAGACCGATCCGGAAGTATTCGCCGCCATCGAAAAGGAGACCGCGCGGCTCGAAGACAACCTCGAGCTGATCGCGTCCGAAAACGCCGTCAGCGAGGCGGTGCTCGAAGCCCAAGGCTCGGTGATGACGAACAAGTACGCCGAAGGCTATCCCGGCAAGCGCTATTACGGCGGCTGCGAATTCGTCGACATCGTCGAGGACCTCGCGATCGCGCGCGCGAAAGAGCTCTTCGGCGCCGATCACGTCAACGTGCAGCCGCATTCCGGGTCGCAGGCGAACATGGCGGTTTATTTCGCGCAGCTTCAGCCTGGCGATACGATTCTCGCAATGGATCTCACGCATGGCGGCCATCTCACCCACGGGAGCCCGGTCAATTTTTCCGGCAAGTTCTTCAAAGTCGTGCCCTACGGCGTGCGCCGTTCGGACGAGCGCATCGACTACGACGCCATGCGCGAGCTCGCCCGCCAGCACCGGCCCAAGATGATCGTCGTCGGCTACAGCGCCTATCCGCGCGAGATCGACTTTCGCCCATTCCGCGAGGCGGCCGACGAAGTCGGCGCGGTGATCATGGTCGACATCGCGCATTTTGCCGGCCTGGTCGCCGCCGGCGTCCATCCGTCGCCGGTGCCGCACGCCGAGTTCGTCACCACGACGACGCACAAAACGCTGCGGGGTCCGCGCGGCGGCATGATCATGTGTCGCGAAGCCTTCGCAAAATCGCTAAACTCGTCGGTCTTCCCCGGCAATCAGGGCGGACCGCTCATGCACGTGATCGCGGCGAAGGCGGTGGCTCTTAAGGAAGCGCTCACGCCGGAGTTCAAAGACTACCAGCGCCAGATCGTCAAAAACGCCAAGGCGCTCGCGGCCGCGCTCATGAAGAAAGGCTTCAAGCTGATCTCCGGCGGCACCGACAACCACTTGATGCTGGTGGACCTCCGGCAATCCGAGCTCACCGGCAAGGTGGCGCAGGAGACCCTCGACAAGGCGCGCATTACCGTCAACCGCAACACCGTGCCGTTCGAGACGCGCTCGCCGTTCGTCACGAGCGGCATCCGCATCGGCACGCCGGCGGTCACGACGCGCGGCATGAAGGAGAAAGAGATGGAGACGATCGCCGACCTCATCGGCCGCGCGCTCAACAACGTCTCCGACGACGCGGCGCTGCGCTCGGTCGGCGACGACGTCCGCGAGCTGTGCCGGAAGTTTCCGATCTACCCGAATCGCCTAAAACGGTGAAGCTGTCAGCTTTCAGCCATCAGCTAAGAAAGAGCTGAATGCTGGAAGCTCAATGCTGAAAGCTTAAAAATGAAGTGTCCGTTCTGCCACGAGGCGGAAAACCGCGTCATCGACTCCCGCCTGAGCAAAGACGCCAATATGATCCGGCGTCGGCGCGAGTGCGAGAAGTGCGGCCGCCGCTTCACGACCTACGAGCGTGTCGAGGAGACGATGCCGCTCGTGGTCAAGAAAGACGGCCGGCGCGAGAGCTACGACAGGGTGAAAGTCGTGAACGGGCTCAAGCGCGCGTGCGAGAAGCGGCCCGTCAGCATCAACACCATCGAGGCGGTCGCCGACCGCATCGAGCGCGGGCTGCAGGAGCGCGCCGAGAAGGAAGTCCCCAGCTCGGTCATCGGCGAGGCGACGATGAAAGAGCTGCACGACATTGACGAGGTCGCCTACGTCCGCTTCGCTTCCGTCTACCGCTCTTTCAAGGACATCAACGAATTCATGGTCGAGCTCGAAGAGCTGCTGAAAGAGCGCAAGGGGCAGTCGAACAAGACGCCGAAGCCGAAAAAGCAGGAGAGCCATTCGTCTTGAGCGATGAAGCCGACATTCGATATATGCGGAGCGCACTTCGGCTCGCCAAGAAAGCGGCCGGGCGGACGAGTCCCAATCCTATGGTCGGCGCGGTTCTCGTGCGCGGCGGCAAAGTCGTCGCGACCGGTTATCACCGCCGGGCCGGCGGCGATCACGCCGAGATCGACGCCCTGAAACGCGCCGGGCGAAAGGCGCGCGGCGCGACGCTTTATCTCAATCTCGAGCCCTGCAGCCACTATGGCCGGACGCCGCCCTGCGTCGACGCGCTGATCGCGGCGAAAATCAAACGCGTCGTCGCCGGCATGGCCGACCCCAACCCGCTCGTATCCGGCAGAGGCTTCAGGCGCCTGCGGCAGGCGAAGATCCAGGTTCGCTCCGGCCTACTGGAAGCCGAGTGCCGAAGGGTCAACGAAGCGTTCATTAAATACATTAAGCGCGGGCTTCCCTTCGTCTTGTTGAAATCGGCGGCGACGCTCGACGGCAAAACCGGCACCGCGACCGGCAGCTCGCGCTGGGTCACCGGACGCGCGGCGCGCAGGCGCGTCCACGAATTGCGCAATGTCGTCGATGCCGTTATCGTCGGCGTCGGCACGGTGATCGCCGACGACCCGCAGCTCACCTGCCGTATTCCGGGAGGCCGCAACCCTGTCCGCGTCGTTCTCGATCCGCAGCTGCGCATGCCGCTGACCGCGCGCATGCTCAGCGAGCCGGGAACGACGATCGTCGTCGCGAGCGGTCGCGCGTCCGAGCGAAAAGCCGCCCGGCTCCAGGACATCGGCGCGGAAGTATGGCGGCTGCCCTCGCGTCGCGACGGAATCCCGTTCGCGGCGGTGCTCAAAAAAATCGCCGATCGGGAGATGGTGAGCGTCATGATCGAGGGCGGCGCGGTTACCGCCGGCCGTGCGCTCGCCGCGAAGGTTGTCGACAAGATCGCGTTCTTCTTTGCACCGAAGATCGTCGGCGGCGACGGCCTTCCAATCGTATCGTCCCTCGGAATCAAAGATATGAGCCGGAGCCGGCCGGTCAAAAACATTGAAATCGAGACAATCGGCAACGACATTCTGCTGACGGGATATTTGTAAACGATGTTTACCGGGATTATCGAGGACGTGGGCGAAGTCGTGCGCTGGGAGCGGCGCGGCGGCGCGGGTGTGCTGGTCGTCCGGACCCGCCTGCCCGTTAATAAAATGGAGCTCGGCGCCAGCATCGCCGTCAACGGCGCGTGTCTTACGGTAACCGAGAAAAGCCGCGGCGCGTTTAAGGTCGACGTGTCGTCCGAGACATTGAAAAGGACGACTTTCGGCGGACTGAAACCGGGCGCCGCGGTCAACCTCGAGCGGCCTATGAAGCTCGGCGATCGCCTCGGAGGGCACCTCGTGACCGGCCATATCGACGGCGTCGCCGCCGCCGATCGAATCGAAAAAAAAGGGGAGTATACCTTTTATACGTTTCGCGTCTCCGCGCCGCTTTCCCGGCTTCTTGTCCCGAAAGGATCGGTCGCGGTTGACGGCGTGAGCCTCACCGTCAACTCTTGCGCGGGGAGCAGGTTTTCGATCGCGGCCATCCCATTTACGCTAAAACACACGAATTTGCGCCACCTTAGGGTTGGTGCTAGAGTTAACATCGAGACCGATCTGATCGGAAAATACGTTCAGCGGTTGCTCCGGCGTGAATAGTTCCGCTTCCTCCGCATCGATCGCGTTTCAAGCTTAAATCATATGGCTATTGCTCCTATCGAAGAGATACTGGAAGAAATCCGCGCGGGCCGGCTCATTGTTCTCGTCGACGACGACAGCGCCGATGGCGAGGGGTTTCTCTGCGCCGCTGCCGAGAATATCACGACGGAAGCGGTCAACTTCATGATGCGGCACGCCCGCGGTCTCATCTGCCTCGGCCTGCCGGAAGTGCGCATGAAGCAGCTCGGGATTCCGCTCATGGTCCAGGAGAGCAGCTCGAAAGTCGTGGGCTCGCTCGGCGCGTCGATCGCGCTCCGCGCCGACGGCGCTGCGGCCGCCTCGGCCGCGAGCCGTGCGCGCACGCTCCGCGCTGCGGTCGCGGAAGAAACGCGCCGGAGCGATCTCGCAGTCCCCGGCTATGTCTTCCCCGTGCAAACGCGCAACGGCGGCGTGCTCGTGCGCTCGGCGCGCGTCGAAGCTGCCGTCGATCTCGCGCGCATCGCGGGTTTCGCGCCCGGCGGCGTCATCTGCCAGATTCTCGAAGACGACGGCTCCGTCGCAGTCATGCCTTACCTCGAGCGCTTCGCGGCGAAGCACAAGCTCAAGATCGCGTCGATCGCCGATCTCATCGCGTACCGGCTGCGGAGCGAGTGTCTCGTCAAGCGCATCGCCGAGGTCGATTTTCCCACGATTCACGGCGGCGCGTATAGGGCGATCCTTTACAGCAACACCGCCGACTCCTACGAGCACATGGCGCTCGTGAAAAACGACATTAACAAAGACGAGCCCGTGCTCGTGCGGATGCATTCGGAATGTCTCACCGGCGACGTTTTCGGCTCGATGCGCTGCGACTGCGGTGACCAGATTCGCCGCTCGCTCAGGATGATCGATCAGGTAGGCAAGGGCGCGCTGGTCTACATGCACCAGGAGGGCAGGGGCATCGGGCTCACGAACAAGATAAAGGCGTACGCGCTGCAGGACCAGGGGCTGGACACCGTCGAGGCGAACCTTGAGCTCGGTTTCAAGGAAGACCTCCGAGACTACGGCATCGGCGCGCAGATTTTGCGCGATCTCGGCGTGCAGAAAATCCGCCTGCTCACGAACAATCCGCGGAAGATCATCGGGCTGGAAGGCTACGGACTCACAGTCGTCGAGCGCGTGCCGATCGAAGTCCCGCCGCAGGCGACGAACATCGAATACCTCCGCACCAAGCAGCGGAAGATGGGACATCTTTTTTCCAAGCTCGAGTCTAAGTCGGGAAAGTAGCGCCGTTCATGCCAAAAGCGATTCAGGGACGGCTCGACGCCGGCGGCCTCAAGTTCGCCGTCGTCGTCAGCCGCTTCAACGATTTCGTGACCGAAAGGCTCCTCGACGGCGCGCTCGAGGCGCTGAAGGCGCACGGCGCCGACGAAAGCCGCATCGACGTGATCCGCGTGCCGGGCGCCTTCGAGATTCCACTCGCGGCCAAGCAAGTCGCCGCCGGCGGCAAGCACGACGCGCTCGTCTGTCTCGGCGCAATCATCCGCGGGGACACGCCGCATTTCGACTACATCGCCGACGCGGTCACGCGCGGCCTGGGCGCGCTGACGCTCGAATACCGCCTGCCGATCTCATTTGGAGTCTTGACGACCAATACCGTCGAGCAGGCGATGGAGCGCGCCGGCGAGAAGAATCAGAATAAAGGCTTCGAGGCCGCGTTGACCGCGATCGAGATGGCAAACTTAAAGAAGGATTGGGGCGCGAAGTAGCGGGGAGAACCTCCATCGAACGCCTGACGACTATCTATGGGACCTCGTCGACAAGGGCGCGAGCTCGCGGTGCAGGCGCTTTATCAGGTCGAGGTGACCGGAGACGCGTCGGCGAAATCGCTGGCGCTGTTCCTCAGTCATTTCGAAGGCGGCGTCGAGGCTAAGGACTTCGCGCGCCGGCTGATCGCCGGGGTCCTCGAACATCGCGCGGAGATCGACCGCCGCATCGAAGAGACGGCGGAGAACTGGAAGCTCGATCGCATCGCGAAGGTCGATCTCGTCATTCTTCGGCTCGCGACCTACGAGCTGCTTTGCTGTGCCGATGTCCCGGTGAACGTGAGCATCGACGAAGCGATCGAAATCGCCAAGCGTTTCGGCGCCGCCGATTCTTCCATGTTCATCAACGGCATTCTGGATAAAATCGCCGCCGCGGGCCATCCGAAGGCTAGCTGAGCGGCATTTTCGATCTATGGACGACCGATATTACCCGCAAACCGTCGAAGAGAAGTGGCAGCGCATCTGGGAGGACCATAAAAGCTTCCGCGCGGCCCGCGACGCCGCGCGGCCGAAGTACTATGTCCTCGAGATGTTTCCGTACCCTTCGGGCCGCATCCACATGGGCCACGTGCGGAATTACTCGATCGGCGACGTCGTCGCGCGCTACAAGCGCATGCGCGGGCTCAACGTGCTTCATCCAATGGGCTGGGACGCCTTCGGCCTGCCGGCGGAAAACGCCGCGATCGAGCGCAACGTCCACCCCGAGGCGTGGACGCGCGACAACATTCAATACATGAAGACGCAGCTCAAGCGCATGGGGCTGTCGTACGACTGGGACCGCGAGATAGCGACCTGCGAGCCGGAGTATTACCGCTGGAACCAGTGGATCTTTTTGAAATTCTACGAGCGCGGGCTCGCCTACAAGAAAAGCTCCTTCGTCAACTGGTGCCCGTCGTGCCTGACGGTGCTCGCAAACGAGCAGGTGATCGAGGGAGCGTGCTGGCGCTGCGATTCGGAGGTCGTGCAAAAAGAGCTTGAGCAGTGGTTTTTTCGCATCACTGCCTACGCCGAGGAGCTGCTGAGCGATCTCGAGCGGCTGGCCGGCTGGCCGGAAAAGGTCGTCACGATGCAGCGGAACTGGATCGGACGCAGCGAAGGCGCGGAGTTCGATCTGCCGGTGGTCGGCCGCGCGGATCTCAAGGTCCGTATTTTTACCACGCGTCCGGACACGGCCTTCGGCATGACGTACGCCGTGCTCGCGCCCGAGCATCCGCTGGTCGATAAGCTGATCGCCGATGCCGGCGAACGCGCTCAGGTCGAAGCGTTTCGCGCGGAGGTGGCGAAACAATCCGATCAAGAGCGTACCGCCGAAGACCGTCCCAAACGCGGGCTCAGGCTCTCCGCGCGCGTCACCAATCCGTTCAACGGCGCCGCGATACCACTATTCATCGCCGACTACGTGCTCCTGAGCTACGGCACGGGCGCGATCATGGCGGTGCCGGGCGAGGATCAGCGCGACTGGGATTTCGCCAAACGCTACGGACTCGACATCGTCGAGACGGTTGAGCGGCCGGCCGATTGGACGGGCGAGGCTTACACAGGCGAAGGCGTCAAGATCAATTCCGGATTTTTAAACGGACTCGCCGTGGATGAGGCGAAGCGGCGCGCCATCGATTGGCTCGTCGAGCGCGGCCTGGGCGAAGCCAAAGTCAACTACCGGCTGCGCGATTGGGGGGTCTCGCGCCAGCGCTACTGGGGCACGCCGATCCCGATCGTGTATTGCGAGAAGTGCGGGATTGTTCCGGTGCCGGAAAAGGATCTTCCGGTCACGCTGCCGCGCGATGTGCCGTTCACCGGCAAAGGCGGCTCGCCGCTGGCGGAAAGCAAGTCGTTCGTCGAGACGGCCTGCCCGCGCTGCGGCGGTGCGGCGCGCCGGGAAACCGACACAATGGACACCTTCGTCGACTCGTCCTGGTATTTTCTCCGCTATACGTCGCCGCGTTTCGACGCGAAGCCCTTCGACCCGGCCGAGGCGGATTATTGGATGCCGGTCGATCAGTACATCGGCGGGGTCGAACACGCGGTGCTACACCTTCTCTACGCGCGCTTTTTCACCAAGGCGCTCCGCGACCTGGGGCTGATGAGAGCGAATGAGCCGTTCACGAATCTGTTGACGCAGGGCATGGTCAGCAAGGAGACCTACCGCTGCGAAGAGCACGAATGGCTTTTTCCCAGCGAGCTCGTGGGCTCCGAGACCGAAGGCTGGCGCTGCCCCAAATGCGGCCGTCCCGCGATCAAAGGCCGGGTCGAGAAAATGTCGAAGTCGAAGAAGAACATCGTCGACCCGGAGGATCTGATCGCCCAATACGGCGCCGACACGGCGCGGCTCTTCACACTCTTCGCCGCGCCGCCGGAAAAGGACCTCGAATGGAACGCGCAGGGGGTCGAAGGCGCGTTCCGGTTTCTCACGCGCCTGTGGCGCTTTGTCGTGCAGAATCGGGAGCAGCTCGCCGCCGCGGGTAGCGCGCGGGCCGAGCTTTCGGGCGAGCTCAAAGATCTCAACCGCCTCATGCACCGAACGATCAAAAAAGTCACCGAGGACATCGAGACCCGCTTCCATTTCAACACCGCCATAGCGGCAATCATGGAGCTCCTGAACGCGGTCATCGCGACGGCCCAAAAAGGCTCTCTCGACGGCCGCCCGGCGGTCGTGAAAGACGCGCTCGTCGCGATCGTGACGCTGCTTTATCCGTTCGTGCCGCACGTCGCGAGCGAGCTGTGGACCGCGCTCGGGCAGACCAAGGCGCTCGACCAGGTCAGCTGGCCAGGCTACTCGAATGACGCGTTGGAGCAAGAAAAACTCTTGATCGTTGTCCAGGTCAATGGCAAAGTGCGGGGCAAGATCACCGTCCCGGCGGAGGAGAGCGGCGACGCGATCGAAGCGATGGCGCTGGCGGACCCTAAAGTGAAGGGCTTTCTCGCCGGCAAGCGAATCCAGAAAGTCATTCAGGTGCCTCGGCGGCTGGTCAACATCGTGCTGGAGGGGTGAGATGAAGCGTCTCGCGTCCGTGCCCGTCGGTGTCGCCCGGCATCGCGTGTCGTTGATAAAGGAGCGGCAAATTCTGAAGCTAATCGCAATTCCGTTGTGCCTATTCACGCTCGCCGCCGGCTGCGGCTATCAATTCACCGGCCGCGGCGACGCGTTTCCTCGCGATGTCCGCACGGTCTTCGTCGATCCCCTGGTCAACCGAACCAAAGAGGTCGGTGTGGACCGCGAGATGACCATGGCGCTCAAGACCGAGATCAACCGCAAGGGGCTGCTGCGCGTCGTCGACCGGCTCGAAGACGCTGATGCGATCCTGAGCGGCGTCATTCGCACGTTCGACAGCCGCGTCGTAGGCGTCAACCGCCACGACGAGGCGCTGCAGTACGAGTTTCTGCTGGTCATCGATTTGAATCTCCGGCGTCGAGCCCCGGACGAGCTCTTGTGGCGCACGCAGGGCGCGCGGTTCACCGATCTCTTCGGGGGCTCGCGCGCTGCGGTGGTCACAAGCTCGCCGGAGTCGCGCGCTCTCGGCTATCAGGCGTCGGACTTGCGGCGCTTCACCGACGTGCAGCTAACCGAAACGCAGAAGGACGAGGCCCGCAGCCGATTGATCGAATCGGCCGCGCATGATCTGCACATGCGGCTCTTAGAGTTGTTCTGACCTCGCGGGCGAAGCGAAAGAAACGATTTACGCGGGACGGGTGGCGGAGCGCGAAAGGCGTGAGAGCCAGCGCGATGCGGTGTTCTTTTTCACGATCCCCTTGCTCACCGCCTTGCCGAGCGCGCTGCCGACTTCGCGCAGCCCGGCGGAAATCTGCTCGGCATCCTTTCTCTCGATCGCCTGTCGCGCTTTTTTGATCAGGGTTCGGAGCCTGGAACGCGCTTCTTTATTGACGGCCCTTTTCTTTAGGCTCTGTCGGTGGCGTTTAATCGCCGATTGATGGATGGCCAAACGAAAACCTCCCCAGATTTTTTCAAAGGCTTATCACGCGGCAGTGCCGGAGTCAACGCGGTTAGCGCGCGTATTGCCGCAGGACAAAACTCCCCGAACTCACACGGCTTTTGCGAAGCGCGAAACGCATGAAGGTTCCTACAAACGCCGCTGTCCGGCGTTTCATACTCCGGTAACAATAATTCTGAATTGTGCATATCTTACTGAAATATCAGGCTTTTATCTGCAAACATTTTGTGCATTTCGTTCCAGTTAGCCATTTTCAGCCTTATGAAACGCGCTCATCGGGGGTTATCAACAACTTATGCACAGGTTTTGTGGGTTTCCGCCTTGACAATTTGGCGGAGCGCTTCGTTTTCGCGCCATCGCGCTCCGAAAAAACAATTATATTTTTCGTATCGATTTGCTAAAATCGCGCTACTCGGATCGTTGCGGCTGAGGTGAAATCCAACATGATGCGATTCTTTCTGTACACGATCGGCGTCGCGGTGCTGATCGGCACGGTGGCTGTCGGCGGCGTGCTTTACTACTACGGCCACGATCTGCCCGACCGGCTGGATCTGGCATCGACCTATGAGCCGGCGGTCGTCAGCACCGTTTACGACATGCACGAAAAGCCGATCGGCGAATTCTATCTGCAGCGGCGCATCGTCGTGCCGCTCGATCGGATCCCCCAGCATGTCGTCAAAGCTCTGCTCGCGGCGGAAGACTCGCGATTCTACACGCACCGCGGCGTCGATATCTACGCCATCGTGCGCGCTTCGTTCGCCAACTTAAAGCGCCGCGGCGTGCATGAAGGCGCGAGCACGCTCACGCAGCAGCTCGTGCGCGGGTTTTTCCTTACGCCCGAGAGGACCTTCTCGCGAAAAATCCGCGAGGCGATCCTCGCCTACCGCGTGGAAAAGAATCATACGAAGGACGAGATCCTCTACCTGTATCTGAATCAAGTCTATTTCGGCCACGGCAACTACGGGATCGAGGCGGCGTGCCGCGATTACTTCGGCAAGAGCGTCGGCGAAATTAATATTGCCGAGGCGGCGCTGCTCGCTGGCTTGCCGCGCTCGCCGAGCCGCAATTCTCCCTACCGTGACTTTTTCGCCGCCCGGGAGAGGCAGCGCTATGTGCTCGGGCGGATGCTGGCCGAAGGATACATCACGCGCGCGGTTTACGACGAAGCGCTGCAAACGGCGATCCGCTTAAATCCCGCTCCAGCGCTCAATTCGCAGATTGCGCCGCACTTCGTCGAGCACGTCCGCCGCGTGTTGGGCGATGAATATGGTTTTCGTCCGCTGCTCCAGGGCGGTCTGCGTATTTACACGACGCTCGATGCCGATCTCCAGGAAGCCGCGCAAAAGGCGGTGCGCCAGGGCCTCGACGAGGTGCGGCTCCGCGTGAAGAAAAAATCCGCCGCGAAGAAGACTCCCGCGCGCGAAGGCGAGGTCGAGGGCGCGCTATTGGCGATGGAGCCGGAGACCGGCATGGTCCGCGCGCTCGTCGGCGGATACGACTTCACGGCGAGCCAGTACAACCGCGCGCTGCAGGCGAAGCGGCAGCCGGGCAGCTCCTTCAAGCCGATTATCTACTCAGCGGCGCTCGAGGCGGGCCTCACGGAGCTGTCGGTCGTGCAGGACGGCCCGCTTTCGTTCCGCCTCGCGGGCGGAAAAGTCTGGGCACCGCAGAACTACGATAATAAATTCCACGGCCCCGTGACGCTGCGCACCGCGCTGGCGCATTCGCTCAACAGCGTCTCGGTGCGCCTGGTGCAGCGCGTCGGCGTCGAGCGGACGATCCAGCAGGCGCGCAAGCTCGGCATCGCATCGCCCATTGAAAAAAACCTCTCGCTTGCGCTGGGCTCGCCGTCGGTCACGCTGCTCGAGATGGTGCGCGCTTTCGGCGTTTTCGCCGGGGCCGGAAAACTCGCCGAGCCGCTGTTCATCCTGAAGGTGACGGATCGCGACGGCAGCGTCCTCGAGGAAAACGAGTCCAGCGTCAAACCAGCGCTCTCGCCGGAGGTTGCCTACGTGATGACGGACATGCTCAGAAACGTGGTCCAGAGCGGCACTGCGCGCGCTGCGGCCAAGCTGGGAAAAAACATTGCGGGAAAAACCGGGACGACGAGCGACTACCGCGACAACTGGTTCATCGGCTACAACCCGAGTCTCGTCGCCGGTGTTTGGGTGGGCTACGACGATCACCGCTCCATCGGCGACAAGGAGACCGGCGCCAGCACGGCGCTGCCGATATGGCTCGCATTCATGAAGACGGCGAACGAAGGGAAAGAAGAAGAGGATTTTGCCGTTCCGGAAGGCATCAACTGGATGGACGTCAATCTCCGCGAGCGCTATCCACTGCCGCTTTACGAGAACTCCCCCGTCGCCAAAATCCCCTATATCTCCGTGGCCCGTTCGCCGGCACCCGCGCCGGTCAAAGACTCCGTGCCTACCGAGTCGGAATCATTGCCGAAAACCGACGCGGCGAGCCCGTCCGAGGAGCCGACCGAAGGCCACCCGAGCCGCACATCCTGGTAAAATTTTGACCCCCTTGCAAGAATTTTGATCTTGTGTAATACAAATTCTTAGCAAGCAGGCTCTTGAGTTGTGGAAAGGAGGTGAACAAGGATGGGAAAACGAGTTGCTTCATGGTCAATGGTGAGCCTTTTTATTTTCACTCTAGCTTTCGCCGGATGCGGAAAGAAAGAAGAACCGCCTCCGCCTCCACCGGCTCCAGCGCCAGCGGCGCCGCCGGCACCTGATGCGAGCGCGCCCGGACAGCCCGGCGCGGCGGCTCCGGCCCCCGGCGGGACGGATACGTCGATGACGGCGGCCCCGGCAGCACCAGCGGCTCCCGATAAGTCGATGGAGAAGAAGACCAAGTAAGGCTTCAATTCGCCTGATTGGTTTGACAACCGAAAAGGGGAAGGGATTCCAAAATCCTTCCCCTTTTTTGCAACTAGGCCCGCCGATCGAAACGCCTATCTACTTTGCCGCGCAGAGATCCGTTGCGCCAGCGTGGAAGATTCTGCGACCGTGTCGGAGTCGGGCGAGCGCTTCGGCCGGTTGAGCTTTCATTTTCGAGTCAAAGGAGCTTATTCGAGCGCGATGGCCGCGGCGCCTTACATGACGTTCACGGAGCATCTCGAAGAGCTCCGCTGGCGGCTGATCAAATCGGTCGGCGCGGTCGCGCTCGGTTTCATTCTATGCTATGTCGCGTCGGACAGGATCTTCGCGTTGATGATCGCGCCTCTGAAGCAGAATCTGCAGCCCGGCCAGAGCCTCATCGGCACGGGCGTCGCCGAAGCTTTTTTCATCGAGATGAAAGTTGGGCTCGTAGGCGGCGTTTTCGTCGCTTTGCCGGTGATCTTTTACCAGATCTGGCGCTTTCTCGCGCCCGGGCTGCTCGGCGAAGAAAAGAAAATGGTGCTTCCGTTCGTCGTCTGCGCGACCGGGTTCTTTTTAGGCGGCGCCTACTTCTGCTACCGCGTCGTGCTGCCGGTCGCCTTCGGCTATTTCGTCGAGCAGTACCAATCGATCGGAGTATCGCCGGAAATCCGCATCGCCGAGTACTTCAGTTTCTTTTTCCGCATGATCCTAGCCTTCGGCATCACCTTCGAGCTGCCGGTTTTCACCTTCTTTCTTGTAAGGCTGGGAATTTTGAATTACCGCCTCATGTGGCGGTCGTTTCGCTACGCCATCGTTCTTATTTTCATCGCCGCGGCGATTTTGACGCCGACGCCGGACGTCATCAACCAGACGCTGCTCGCCGCGCCGATGCTGCTCTTGTATTTGCTGAGTATCGGAGTCGCTTACGTCTGGCGCAAGGACCGCGCCCAGCCGGCCGACGATGAAACCACCTGAAGAAAGGGACACTCGATGATCGAATTTGTGATCGCCATCAGCTTCGCCTCGCTGCTCTTCGCGGGCTATCTCGCGCGCTTCGTGCTGAAGCGCGACACAGGGACGCCGGCGATGCAAGCGATATCGAACGCCATCAAGGAAGGCGCCGAGGCCTTCCTGGCGCGGCAAAACAAAACGATCGTTCTGCTGGCGGTCGTGCTCGCGGCCCTGATTTTCATCCTCTACGGTTTCGTGCGCACGCCCAACCCGGCCGATCCCGTGCCGCCGCTCGAGCTGGCGTTTTGGACGACGCTGTCGTTCATCCTGGGTGCGCTCTGCTCGGTCGTCGCGGGATACATCGGGATGTGGGTATCGATCCGCGCCAACATCCGCACCGCCTCCGCGGTTCGGACCAGCCTGAATGACGGCCTCCGTATCGCGCTTCGGGGCGGAGCGGTCTCGGGGCTTTTCGTAGTAGCGATGAGTCTACTGGGCGTCGGCGGCCTTTACGCGCTGCTCGAGGCGATGGGCCACGACCCGCAGAAAATTCC
>DATDFN010000098.1:0-12512 GCA_036522615.1 Binatia bacterium
ACTCGGGCGGCTGGGCGTCGACGGCGAGCCGATGCAGCGCCGCCCGCTCGGGATGGTGCTGCTGCGCGGCGATCTGCCGCCACTTTTCGGCCATTGCATCGTCGGCGGGAAGACGCGGCTGACGATTACGGCACCGGAAAAACGTTTATGGCAGGTGGGCGGCGAACTCGCCGAGAAATTGGCGCGCGAAACGGACGACAATACGGCGCGCCGCTCTGCATTGCGGGAGATACGCGCACGCCTGCCTGCGCTCGACTTAGGCCATATAGAAATCGCGCTCTACCGCGCCGTCAGAGCGGAGGCGCGGACAGCCGACCAACGCCGTCCGAGCGGCGTGCACGCGAGCGAGCTCGCGCCCGGCGTGATCGCCGCGTGGCCGACCAAACTCTCGATGGCGCCGGTGCTGGCGGACGAAGTCTTTGCGCTCGCAGAGGCAAATTTGACGCAGCCGGCCGGCTACCAGCACCATCCCTTGCCGCCCTGGCCGGCGCCGCCGGTCGCGCGCTACCCGTGGGAGGACACCCAATGGTTTCCCGCGCGCTAGGACGCACGGGCTTGAACGTAAGCCGCATCGGCCTCGGCACGGTCAAGCTCGGGCGCAACACGGACGTGAAGTACCCCGCGGCGTTCGAGCTGCCGTCGGACGCACAAGTCGAACGTCTGCTGCAAACGGCGCTCGATCTCGGCGTCAACCTTATCGATACCGCGCCCGCCTATGGAACTAGCGAGGCGCGCCTCGGCCCCTTCATTGCAGCGCATCGCGAGAAGATCGTGCTCGCGACGAAATGCGGCGAGCGCTACGAAAACGGCCGCTCGGTGTACGATTTCTCCGCAAAAGCGCTCACCGCATCCGTCGAGAATAGCTTGACAAATTTAAAGACCGACCATGTCGATATTCTTGTGCTCCATTCAAACGGCGAAGACGTGAAGATTTTGACCAAGACCGACGCGCTCGAAGGCCTGTCGGCTCTGAAGCGAAGCGGCAAGGTGCGCGCCGCGGGGATTTCCGCGAAGACCGAGGCGGGCATTGTCCTCGCATGCAAGTCGCTGGACGTGGTTATGGCGCCGTTCAGTCAAAGCGACCAAGCCCTCGCCGGCGCGCTTTCGAAAGCGCACGCCGCCGGCCTCGGCGTGCTCGCCATCAAGGGCCTCGCGAGCGGTCACCTGGCCGCATCGACTGCGATCGAGTTCGTCCTGAAGCAGCCGTTCATCGACGCGCTGATCGTCGGCACCATAAACGTGGCGCATCTCAAGGCAGCTGTCGATGCTGCTGAGCGGGCTTCTTAGATCGCCGACGCAGCCCTCCTTCCTTTACGCTTCTTTACTTTTCCGTTAGATTGAACGCTCCCATGGAAAATCGGCTCATCGCGCTGACGACCGACTTCGGCTATGAGGATCCGTTCGTCGGTATCATGAAGGGCGTTATCGTGGGCATCAATCCGGACGCGCGCGTCGTCGACGTGACGCATGGGATCGCGCCGCAGGACATCCGCGGCGGCGCACTCGCGCTCAACTACGCCGCGCCCTATTTTCCGCCGGGGACGATCCATGTCGCCGTCATCGATCCGGGCGTCGGCACCGAGCGGCGGCCGATCCTGATCGAGTGCGAGGACGCCTTTTTCGTCGGGCCGGACAACGGCGTGCTTAGCCTAGCGGCCGAGCGCGTCAAAGCCCGCCGCGTCGTCGAGCTCGCCAACGAGCGCTACCGCCTCCAGCCCGTCAGCGCAACGTTTCACGGCCGCGACATCTTCGCGCCGGCGGCGGCGCATCTGTCGCTGGGAACGCCGGCTGAGGATTTCGGCGGCGCGCTGAAAGACTATACGCGCCTTACATGGCCCACCGCCGTCAAAAACGAGGGCGAGGTTCGCGGTGAGATCATCTATATCGATCACTTCGGCAACCTCGTCACGAACCTCACCGCGCGCGATCTCGAGCCGCTCGGCGGCGAGAAGGTCGAGATCGCCCTCGTCGATATCGCGATCCGAGGGCTCGCGGCGAACTACGCGGGCGCGGAGACGAGCGGTTACGCCGCGCTGATCAACAGCTGGGGATTGCTCGAAATCTCCTGCTACAACGCCCGTGCCGATCAGCGCTCGGGCGCCGGCATCGGCGACCCCGTCCACGTCCGGAGCGCGAGTCGATGAACGGCGAAGCCGCGCGTCCACGCAGACTCTGGCTTCACGTCGCGCTTTTTCTCGTCACGTTTGCGACCACGACGTTGGCCGGCGCGTGGCAGAATGGCGTGGACATCTTTGATTTCCCGCTCGATCCATTGGAGGTCGCGTCGGGCCTGCCGTTTTCCTGCACCTTGATGACGATCCTGCTGGCGCACGAGATGGGCCACTATCTCATGTCACGACGCTACGGCGTCGAGGCGACGCTGCCTTATTTCCTACCCGGGCCGTCCTTCATCGGCACCTTCGGCGCGTTCATCAAGATGCAGTCGCGCATGCCCGACCGCAAATCGCTGTTCGATATCGGCGCGGCGGGGCCGCTCGCCGGGCTAGCGCTGTCGATCGCCGCGGTCTTGATCGGACTTCGCCTCGAAGCGCCGCCGCAGACCGGACCGGATATCGGCCTCGGTCCGTCTTTCTTATTTGTCTTTCTGGTCAACTTGGCTCTCGGCGGCTTCCCGCAGGAAACGTTCGCCCTCCATCCGGTTGCCGCTGCGGGATGGGTCGGCCTCTTCGTGACCGCGATCAATCTCCTCCCCGCCGGCCAGCTCGACGGCGGCCACGTCTCGTACGCGCTGTTCGGCCAGCGCCATGTCCGCGTGTCGCAGCTGACCGTGGTGCTCCTGTTTCTCTTCGGCCTTTTCGGCGGCTGGCTCGGGTGGATTTTTTGGGGAATTTTGATCCTGGCGCTGACCGGCCTGCGCCATCCGCCGCCGATCGATCCGGACACGCCGCTCGACCCCAAGCGGAAGGTTCTAGGGTGGTTTCTCCTCGCCACGCTGGCCGTGACTTTCACGCCGGATCCGTTTAAATTCATCGAACCCGACACACGCGAGGAGCGTCCGCAGCCGCCCGAAGGTCGGGAGGGCTTGCAGCGAACGAATGGAAGAGAGGACCGCGATGAGCGAGCGACTAAGCTGGCACCAGTATTTTCTCACGATCACGCGCGACGTGGCCGAGCGCTCCACCTGTAATCGAGCCAAGGTCGGCGCGGTGATCGTGCGCGACAAGAATATTCTCGCGACCGGCTACAACGGCGCGCCCGCCGGCATGCCGCACTGCACGGAGGTCGGCTGCCTCATGTATCAATCGAAGACGCCGACCGGCGATATCGAGGAGAACTGCTTCCGGACGATCCACGCGGAGATGAACGCAATCGCCCAGGCGGCGAAAAACGGCTCAACGATCCGCGACGGGTCGATCTATATCACCCACACGCCCTGCATCCATTGCCTCAAGGTGCTCGTCAACACCGGCATCAAGAATGTTTACTACGAAAGCCCCTACAAGCTGCACACGCTGGAGGAGATCCTGAACCTCACGCACGTTCATCTGGAGAGAGTCGAGCTGCCGCCGAAATGAAAAGGGGACGGAGCGTAAGCCCCGTCCCCCATTTCCGTCTGTCTTCCTTCGTTAGATCTTGCCCTGAAGGAAGAATGCGATGACGAACGCGTAAAGCGCGAGCGCCTCGATGAACGCGAGGCCCAGGATCATCGGCAGCTGGATGCGGTCGGCCGCGTTCGGGTTGCGGCCGATGCTCTCCATCGCAGCCGCGGCCATGCGTCCCTGGCCGAGCGCGGCGCCGAAGGCGCCGATCGCGATCGCAAGGCCCGCGGCGATTGCGAGCGCCGCGCGGGAGTAGTCCCCGCCCGCGGGCGCGGCCTCCGCCGCTGCCAGCGCGACGCCGGAAGTGGAGACTCCCAGCACCGCCGCGGTTACGAACGATAGTAACTTGCGCATTGTCTTACCTCCTTTCCAGCGCGCCTCGATGCCCTTCCGCTCCTCTATCCTCATCCTCGCCGCCGGGCAGGCCGCTTAGCTTAGTGCTCATGGCTAATCGCCATGGCGACATAGATAACGCTCAAAATCGTAAAGACCGCCGCCTGAATGACCGATACGAGCGAGCCCAGAATGTAAAATGCGACCGGGATCACGAGCTTGGTCAGGTTGCTGAAGATCTCCAGCACCAGGTGGTCGCCGAACATGTTGCCGAAAAGACGAATCGACAGGGAGATCGGCCGAAAAATGTGCGAGAAAAATTCGATCAGGATGAACAGCGGCGCGAGCAGCAGCATCGGCCCCATGAATTGCTTGAAATAATGCGCGCCGTTCTCGCGCACGCCGAAGTAGTTGTACGCGACAAACACAACGAGCCCCATGCCTAAATTGACGAAGAAGCTGCTCGTCGGCGGGACGATCCCCGGAATCAACCCGAAGAAATTGCCGATGAGGATAAAAAGAAACAGGCTGCCGAAGAGCGGGACGTATTTGCGCCCTTTCTTGCCGATGATGCTGTCGGAAAGGCCGACGACGATTTCGACCAGGAATTCCATGACATTTCTTACCGTGACGCCTTCGTCGGGGATCGCGGGGTCTTTGGCGGTCTGGAGCGACTTGCGGAAGACGAGCGCCAAGACGATCAGCACGAGCATGACGATCAACGCGGTGAAGTTGGGCTCGGCGATCAGATTAATCGGGTACGGCAGCAGCGAGTACCATGTAAACGGATGTTCCATGTTTTTCCTATCGTGACAGCGCCCAGACGCGCTCGAAGAGAATCGCCGCCAGGAGCGACGAAAAGCCGAGCGTGAACGACAGCGGCTCGAGCCGCACCCGCGTCAGCAGGAGCGCCAGCGCGCCCAAAAAAAGCGCCATTTTAAGAACGAGCAGCGCGACGCCGCTACGCACGCGGCCCTTGCCGGCGAACGGCGTCAACACCCAGCGTATACCGGAGCTTAAAAGCAAAAAGTTGATTCCCATGAAGATGCCGCCGGCCAGGAGCGAGGTTGGCTCGACGGCTTTTACCGGCGCAAGCGCGAGCCATAGGATCGCCACGAGCGCCACGTGCATCACCTCGATGCGGACGACCGTCTGGCCCAGCGCTTCAGCTCTCATCGGATTTATCGGTTCCCTTGCTGTCGGAAAAGTATTTTAGATACTGCGTCAATCGAACGACGGCGCCGACGAAGCCCAGGATCGACGCCGCGACGGTTATCCACGGCGATGTCCCCAGCCACCGGTCGATCAGGTAGCCGAGGATGAGCGAGCCGACGATGGTGCTGGGTATTTCCAGACCGACCGCGAGATACTTGGCGAATTTTGCGAACGGGAGATCGATATTCCCGGGGTCTTTATCCGGCTGCTTCGCCGCCACTCCGGTGGTGATTTATCATGCGGTCGGAACGACTTCAACCTTGCGTCTCGCCGGCGGCCCAATCGTCGAATGCGGCGACCGCTTGGTCGATATCGGCCTCGCCGTGGGCGAGCGAGATGAACGCGGCCTCGAACTGCGCCGGCGGCCAGTAAAAGCCGCGGGCCAGCATGCCATGGAAAAACCGCGCGAAGCGCTCCCGGTCGGCGCCGCGCGCCTCGTCGGCGTCGCGCACGCGCCCCACCCCGAAAAAGAGCGTCAGCATAGATCCCTCGCGATTGACGACGCCCGCGATATGCCGCAACTCGAGCACACGTTCCAGTCCGCCTTGGAATCGCGCGCCCAGCTCTTCGAGCCGTTCGTAGACGCCCGGACGCGAGAGCGCCTTCAGCATGGTAAGCCCGGCGGCGACCGCCACCGGATTGCCTGAAAGCGTGCCCGCCTGATAGACGGGTCCGTCCGGTGCGAGCATATCCATAATCTCGGCGCGGCCGCCGAAAGCGCCGAGCGGCAGGCCACCGCCGAGAATCTTGCCGAGACAGGTAAGGTCGGGCCGGATGTTGAACCGTTCCTGCGCCCCTCCACGGGCGACCCGGAAGCCGGTGATGACTTCGTCGAATATGAGAAGCGTGCCGTTTTCCTTTGTGATGTCGCTGAGAAACGCGAGGAAGCCCGGCGCCGGCGGGATCACGCCCATGTTGCCGCAGATCGGCTCGACGATGAGCGCCGCAATCGAGTCGCTATGGGCAGCGAACAGCGCCTCGACCGCGGCCTGGTCGTTGAACGGGGCGATCGCGGTCTCGGCGGCGAAAGCTGGCGGCACGCCGGCGCTGTCGGGAAGACCGAAGCTCGCCACGCCGGATCCGGCGCGCGCCAGCAGCGCGTCGACATGTCCGTGGTAGCAGCCGTCGAACTTGACGATGCGGCTGCGTCCGGTGAACCCGCGCGCGACCCGGATCGCGCTCATCGTCGCCTCGGTGCCGGAGCTCACAAGCCGGAGCTTCTCGACCGAGGGAAAGCGCTCTACGACCGCTTCCGCGAGCTCGACTTCGCGGACCGTCGGCGCGCCGAAGCTCGTGCCGTCCTTCGCCGCGGCGTTGACGGCGGCGAGAATGTCGGGATGCGCGTGCCCGAGAATCAACGGGCCCCACGACGCTACGAAATCGACGTACGATTTCCCGTCGACGTCGAAGATACGCGCGCCGCCGCCGCGCGCGATGAAGCGCGGCTCGCCGCCGACCGCCTTCCACGCCCGCACCGGGCTGTTGACGCCGCCGGGGATTCTTTTTTGCGCGCGATCGAACCATTCGCGCGAGCGATCCGCCATCCTTTTTGGCGTAGCATCGCGGTCGTTTTCGTGTCAAGCTCGTGCGCGAACACAGAAATATTTTTTCTGAAATTTTTTTCTTGCAATGGCTGTGGAAAAGGACTATGAATTTTTTCCGCGACAAAAATTATCCACAGATTTTTTTGGCGCGCTATTGCCCGCATCCGAAAAGAAAACAGGCAGCGATGTTCGTTCCGAACCTCGACCAAAATAAGTGTTTTCCGCGTTTGCCGGAAAAACGACGCTCCGCCATCGCGCCTCGATTGTCAGTTTCGCTGTTCAAGATCGCCGATAAGTCGACGCAGTATTTAAGCATTTTAGGACTTATCCACAGTTGTGGATAATTTTGTTCGTAACTCAATGGCTAATTTCTCCGATTTCCCGGTTACTTAGCACCGATTCCGCCCGAGGTCGGCCATGAGCCAGATGTGGCAAGAAGCGCTGAGCCAGTTGCGCGAGCAGCTCGGACAGCAGAATTTCGAGACCTGGATCAAGCCGATCCGGGCGCGCGAGGCTTCCGACGATGAAATTCTTCTCGAAGTCCCCAACAAATTCTTTCGCGACTGGCTTGCGGAGCATTTTCTCCGCTCCATTCACGACACGCTCGCGCTCGCAGCCCGGCACGACGTAAAAATCTCCCTCGCCGTCAACCAAACCCTGCAGACGTCGTCGGCGGCGCCGCCGCTCGAAAGACGCGCCGTCGAGCGTGAGGCGCCGAAGCCGGCGCCGCGCGTCAATAACCTGATTCCGAAATATACGTTCGAGAACTTCGTCGTCGGCGCCAGCAACCAGTTCGCCCACGCCGCTTCGCTCGCGGTCGCCAATCAGCCCGGCGAGCATTACAACCCGCTGTTCATCTACGGCGGAGTCGGCCTCGGGAAGACCCATCTCATCAACGCGATCGGCCACCGCATCGCGGAAAGGCGCCCCGCGCACAAGATCCTTTACTTGAGCTCGGAGGCGTTCATGAACGAGCTGATCGCCTCGCTCCGGCGCGACAAGATGGACGAGTTCAAGACGCGCTTTCGCAACATCGACGCGCTGATTCTCGACGACGTGCAGTTCATCGCCGGCAAAGAGCGGACCCAGGAGGAGTTTTTCCACACCTTCAACTCGCTCTACGATTCCCACAAGCAGATCATCATCACCTCGGATAAATTCCCCAAGGAGATCCCGGAGCTGGAAGATCGCCTGCGCAACCGCTTCGAGTGGGGACTGATCGCCGATATCCAGCCGCCGGACATGGAGACGCGGGTCGCCATCCTGCAGAAAAAAGCCGAGGTCGAAGGCGTCATGCTGCCGCACGACGTCGCGATTTTTCTCGCCTCGCACATCGACTCCAACGTGCGCGAGCTTGAAGGGTCGCTCACGCGGCTCGGGGCCTTCGCTTCCCTAACCAAGGTGACGATCTCGATCGACCTCGCCAAGGAAGTCTTGCAGAACACACTGCGCGGGAACTCGCGCGAAGTCACCGTCGAGAGTATCCAGAAGACGATCTGCGATTACTACAACTTGAAGATCAACGACCTCAAGGCCAAGCGCCGCACCAAGAACATCGCGCTGCCGCGCCAGGTCGCGATGTATCTCGCGCGCAAGCACACCGCGACGTCATTCCCGATCATCGGATCGAAATTCGGCGGCCGCGATCATTCGACCGTCATTCACGCCGCCAAGACCATCGAGAAGAAGATAAAGGAAGACCCGCAGATGCAGACCACGATCGAAAAGCTGGAGAAGAACCTCAACATCAAACGATCGTGAACGAGCTGTGAGCAAAACCCGTGATTACTGAGCACAACCTCCCCCTTCAACGCGTTTACCGCGGGACCGTTTACGGATGTGGAAAAGCGGCGCCATCGATCCACAGGAAAAAAGCGATGCCGGTCCTGGACATAGCCCCGTTATGCGCGTTATACACAGGCCCTACTATTACTCCTCTGTTTATCTTATATAAGGGGAGTCATAAGAGTCGGGAGGCATAAATGGAATTTAGGGCCAGCAAAGCCGACCTCCTCGCGACGCTCTACTGGACGCAAGGCATCGTCGAGCGCCGCAACACGATGCCGATTCTCGCCAATGTCCTGATCGAATCGCGCAAAGGCGGGATCCATCTGACCGCCACCGACCTGGAAGTGGGCATTCGCGGTAAGCTGGAAGGCGAGGTGGTGCGCGAAGGCGTCGTCACCGTCGGCGCAAAAAAACTCTATGAGATCGTGCGCGAGGCGCCCGAAGAAACCCTGCAGTTGAAGCGGCTGGAGAACGAGTGGGTCGAGATCAAAAGCGGAAAATCGGTCTTCAAGATCGTGGGACTCGACGCGCGCGAGTTTCCTCAATTTCCTAAGTTTGAGGGAGAGAAGCTCTCCAGCGTGCCGGCGAAGACGCTGCGCGAGATGATCGAGCGCACGATCTTTTCCGTCTCGAGCGACGAGACGCGCTACAACCTGAACGGCGTTTTCATCGAAGAAGTGAAAGACGGTAACGTCCGAATGGTCGCGACCGACGGCCATCGCCTCGCGATGATCGACCGCGGCATCGGCGCGCTCGGCCTCGCCAAGGGCGTCATCCTACCGCGTAAAGGATTGACCGAATTGCGCCGCCTGCTCGAAGGCGCGGACGAAGGTCTCGTGTCCGTCGGCTTCAAGGAGAACATGGGGCTCGTCGTCAAGGACGACGTCGAGCTTTTCATGAGGCTGATCGAGGGCGACTTCCCGGATTATACCAAGGTCATCCCGAAGGATAACCCGCAGCTCGCGCGCCTGACCGCGGCGGATTTTCTCCACGCGCTCCGGCGCGTGTCGCTCCTCTCGAGCGAGCGCTACAAGGGCATCAAGCTCGAGCTCAAGTCGGGCAAAGTCGCGATCACCGCGAGCAACCCCGAGCTCGGCGAGGCGGTCGAGGAAATCGAAATCGAATACAACGGCAAGCCGCTCGTCGTCGGCTTCAACGCGCGCTACCTGATCGACGTGCTCACCGTGCTGGGCGACGGCGGCGGGGTCGAGGTCGCGCTGAAAGACGACGTGAGCCCGAGCATCCTCAAGAAAAACGACGATGCGGGCTACCTCTACGTCATCATGCCGATGCGGCTCTAGTCGCGCGTGCCGATGACGACGCCGGCGATGATGATCGCGCCGCCGACGATCTGATAGAGCTTCAGGCTCTCTCCCAGAAAAATTCCCGCCAGGATCACCGCGAAGAGCGGCAGCGTATTGTACGCGAGGCTCGCGCGGCTCGGCCCGAACGTGCGGATCGAGCGGTTCCACAGCGTGAACGACAGGAACGACGGAAAAATTCCCAGGTACAGGATCGCCGCGATGACCTCCGGCCGCGCGAGGTCCGCCGGCGCGGCGCTCAGCTCGAGCGCCGCCGCCGGCAGCAGAAACAGCGCGCCGAGGATCGTCGTCACCGCCGTCAGCGCCGGCGGCGACATGTGGCGCATCATCGGCTTCGCCATGACCATGTAGAAGCCCCACAGCGACGTCGCGAAAAAAACGATCACGTCGCCCAGATTGAAATTCAGCGCCAGCAGCGCGGCGAGCGAGCCGCGCCCGACGATCCAGCCGATGCCGATAAACGACAGCGCGATGCCGACGACGCGCCGGCGCGTGATCTCCTCGCGGATCAAAAAATGCGCGATCAGCGTCGTCGTCACCGGCGTGGTCGCGTTCACCAGCGTCGCGTTGATCGCGCTCGTGTAGCGCAGCCCGATGTAGAGCACCGCGTTGAAGGCGAAGACCCCCGTGAGGCTCATGAGCACGAGCGGCAGCCAGGTCCGGCGCGGCGGCGGCGGCTCGCGCCGGTAGAGCAGCCACGGCAGCAGGATCAGCGCCGAGACCGCGAAGCGCCCGGTGTTGAGCGTCCACGGCGGCACCCTGCCGACGAGCGCCTTGCCGACGATGAAGTTGCTGCTCCAGAAAATCGGCGGCAGGAACAATATCGCGTAGGCCGAGAGCGGCGGCTTTGCCGGCGAGTTTTGATTCGGGTCGGGCATGGGGTGAGCGCGTGCGCCGCGCGGGAGGATGAATTTTTGCGCGGCTTTAGGCGGCTAGAAGCTCTCCGCCGCGGGCCGGATGTCGAACTCGTGCGTCCAGGCGTTCTTCGGCTGCTTCAGCGCGGCGATCACCGCATCGGCGATCGCGCGCGGCGGGATCATCGTAGCGGTGTCGCGCTTCGGGTCGCGCGCGCGGCTGCGCGGGTTGTCGATCTGGCCGTCGACGATCACGTGCACGACGTGGATTCCCTGCGGGTGGAACTCGCGCGCGAGCGACTGCCCGAGCATGCGGAGCCCCGATTTGGCGATCGCGAAGCCGGCGAAGCCGGCGCGTCCGCGGAGCGACGCCGTCGCGCCGGTAAGCGAGATGAAGCCGCGGCCGGCCTGCAGCATGCCGGGGATCACCGCCTGCGCGAGGTGCACCGCGCCCATGACGCTGACCTCGAAGGCGGCGCGCACCAACTCCGGATCGAGCTCCAAAAATTTGCCGCGGCCGAAGCCGCTCGCGTTGTACGCGAGCGCCGTCACGGCGCCCAGCTCGCCCCGCAGCTTGTCCACCGCCGCGCGCACCGCGTCGCGGTCGGTTACGTCCACCTCCAGCGCGGCGGCCTTGCCGCCGGCGGCGCGGATCTCCCACGCGACCTCGCGGCCCGTGTCGGGCTTGCGCGCGAGCAGGCCGACGGCGAAGCCTTCGCGCGCGAAGGCGCGCGCGAGCGCGGCGCCGAGCCCCGGCCCCACGCCGGCGACGATGGCGGTTTCCATGATGTCCTCACCCTAACGAAAAAGGGCGAAGGCGTAAAGGCGGACGGGAAATATGTCGAGCACAGCGCGCCGTGGCCGTAATCTTATTCCCTCTCCCGCCTCGGGAGAGGGCAAGGGTGAGGGCCACCCTCACCTCATTCCTCTCCCTCCTGGGAGGGCGAGAATGTCGGAGGGCGGTTCGCGCACCGCCCCTACAATTTCATCTCCGCGAACAGCTCCTCGACCGGCACCTTGCGCGCGATGAACCCTTGCTCTTGCGAATACTGCATCAGCGTTTCTAAATTCTTCCGGTTCGCCGCGCCCAGGCCGTAGGCCCACGGGTCCTTCCCCAAAAGCTCCTCCTGCTCCTCCAACGCGTGGCGGAACCACGCGAGCGGCACGCGCCGCGGGTTCTCCATCTTCTCGTACGCGATCGCCTTCGCCCGCTCGAACGCCTTGTAGAGGCTCACCGGCAGCCACGGATGGCGCTCGACCACCTCGGCGCGGATCGCCGTCGTGTGCATGATGGGAAAAATCCCCGTGCGCTTGAAGTACTCGATCTCGCGCTCCTTGTAGTCGGGAAAGAGCCGCCCCACGCGCGGGTCGCGGTCGAGGATCGGCTGGATCAGCTCGGGATGGAGCAGCGCGTCGATCTCGCCCTCCGCCAGCATCTCCTCGATCTCGGCGCCCGCGGGGATCTTCGTGAGCGAGAGGTCCTGCGGCAGATCGACCTCGACCTCTTCGTCGTCCTGCTTGAACCATTGAATCTTCTTGTGCGGCACGCCGTGCTCGTGCTCGAGGATGCCGCGCATCCAGAGGTTCGCCGTCGCGGAGAAATTTCTCAAGCCCACTTTCCGGCCGATCAGGTCCTTGGGCTCCTTGATCCCCTTATTCGTATTCGTATAGATGAAGCTGTGGCGGAAGCGGCGGTGGAGAAACACCGGGATCGCGACGAACGGCTGCCCGCGCACCTTCGCCGCGATATAGTTCGACATCGAGAGCTCCGCCACGTCGAACTCGCGGTTCCGGATCATGCGCCAGTGGCGGATGTCCGACGTCATGTCGGTCAGCACCGTGAGCTCGACGCCCTCCGGCTCGACGCTGCCGTCGATCAGCGCGCGCACGATCTCG
>DATDFN010000099.1:0-2424 GCA_036522615.1 Binatia bacterium
GAAGGTCACATGAAATACGGCTTTATCAGCGCCGATGATCACGCGCAGGAGCATCCGCAAGTCTGGACGTCGCGCATGTCGAAGACGAAATGGGGCGAGCGAATTCCGCAGCTCCGCGAAGAGAGCACCGGTGCTCAACACTGGAGCGTCGACGGCCGGCGCGTCGATCTGCCCGGTGTCGCGTTCGCGGGCGCGGCGCTCGACGACCGCACGCGCGCGCCGCGGCGCTGGGACGAAGTTCCAGCGGCCGCGTACGATCCGAAAGAGCGCCTGAAGGCGCTGGACCGCGACGGCGTCGATTACTCCGTGCTTTATCCCATCGTCGCCGGTCTTGCGGGCGAGACCTTTGCGCGCCTGGAGGATCATGAGCTCGAGCTCGACTGCGTCCGCGCCTATAACGACTGGCTCGTCGAAGAGTGGGCGGCGGCGAGCCCGCGCTTCGTGCCGCAGTGCATCGTGCCGCTCTGGCCGGCGGAAGCCGCGGCGGCGGAGATCCGCCGCGCGGTCGCCAAAGGCCACAAGGGCGTCGTCTACCCGGCCTCGCCGATGGAGCTTCGCAACGTGCCGCACATCAACGACGGCGCCTACGATCCCATCTGGGCGGCGTGCGAAGAGCTCGGCGTGCCGCTCTGCTTTCACTCCGGCGCTTCGCGGAAGATTCAGATGGCGCCGGGCGCGTCGTTTCCGCCCGCCGCAGCGGCGGCGTTCGGAGACATCACGCGCTCGGTAAGCTCGATCGCGGTTTTCGCGAATTTCATCCTCTCGCGTATCCTCCATCGCTTTCCCAAGCTGAAGGTCGTTTTCGCCGAGACCTCGCTCGGCTGGGGCGCCTACGAGATCGAGTATGCCGATTATCAATCGGCGGCCGACGGCCTGCCGGGCGAAGGCTACCCACTGAAGCCCTCCGAGCTTTTCGCGCGCCAGTGTTACTTTACTTGCTGGTACGACCGCGAGAGCGTGCGCGTGCGGCGCTATCTAGGATCGAAGAATATTCTCTGGTCGACGCAGTTTCCGCTCGCGACTTCCTGCTGGCCCGAGAGCCGCGAGCGCCTCGCGCCCGCGCTCGCAAGCGTGCCGGAAGACGAAAAGCGCCAAATGCTGTGGGAGAACGCGGCGAAGCTGTACGGATTGGAAATGTAAAGGAGGCGATCATGCGGCCCAAAGTCAGGCACATCGCGGTGATGACGCGAAACCGTCCCAAGATGGTCGAGTTCTACGAGAAAGTTTTCGGCCTCGAGCCGAAGCGCGGCCGCGGCGGCGCGATCTACATGTCCGACGGCGACGTCAACGTCGCGCTGATCGAGATCAAGCGCGACGACCAGCCCGAAGGCATCAATCACATCGGCTTCGAGGCCGACGACATCGAATCTTTCGAGCAGCGTCTGAAGGATTCCGGCTTTCCGGTCGTGATCGACTCCAAGGCGGACAAGGACGCGGACTACCGCGTGCAGGATCCCGACGGCCGCTGGGTCGATATCGCGGTGAAGATTCGCTGGCCGAGATAAGGGGAGAGACCATGCTGCCCCGCATCGCATGCGTCGTGTGCTCGACGATCGCGAGCTATCTTATCGCGGCTGGCGCATGCGCGCAGCCGCTGCGCATCCCGTACGTCTCGCTCTCGCCGACGGCGGGGCCGCTGTGGATCGCGTACGAGGCCGGCTACTTCAAAAAGAACAACGTCCCCGCGGAGCTGATCTATATTCCCGGCGGCTCGGTGATCATCCAGGCGATGATCTCCGGCGACGTGAAGGTCGCCAACATGGCGCCGCCCGCGGCGATCGGCGCGTGGGCGAAGGGCGCGGATTTGACACTGATCGCGAGCGGCGTCGATCAACTGTTGGAGACCGTCGTCACGCCGGTCGCGATCCGGACGCCCGCCGATCTCAAGGGCAAAAAGATCGGCGTCAGCCGCTACGGCTCGCTCACCGACATGGCGCTGCGCGAGGCGCTGCGGTTGAACAATCTGCAGGCCGATAAGGACGTGACGATCCTGCAGGCCGGCGGCGAGGCGCCGCGCCTCGCGGCGCTCCAGGCGGGCGCCATCGACGGCGCGATGCTCTCCGGCGACAAGAAGGTGCTGGCGGAGAAGATGGGCTTTCATGTCGTGATCGATCTGAGCAAGCTGCCGATCTACTATCCGGTCAACGGCGTGATCACCTCGAAGAAATTCATCGCGGCGAACCGCGATGCCGCGAAAAATTTTCTCAAGAGCTGGGTCGAGGGCATCAAGGCGTTCAAGACCGACGAGGCGCTGGCGCTCAAAGTCATCGGCAAATATTTGAAGATCACCGACCGCGACGTGCTGAAGAAAAGCTGGGAGATTTACCAGCCGGCGTACAAGAAGATCCCCTACGGCGACGAGCGCGCGGTCAAGTTCGCGCTCGCGCAGATGGCGAAAGAGATGCCCGAGGCGGCGCAGCGCAA
>DATDFN010000100.1:0-3045 GCA_036522615.1 Binatia bacterium
TTCTCGCTCGCGCACGATAACTTCTCGCCGCTCTCGTTCGAGGAGAAATACACGATCGGCGAAGTGCCGGTCGTGAGCCACGACACGCCGACCGTCACCGACCCGGCGAAAGTCGTCGAGGAGCTGAAGCTCCGCCCGATCGTGATTCTCCGCGGCCACGGCAGCGTCGCCATCGGCAAGGATTTGCAAGACGCGTTTCTCTTGACCGACCTGCTCGAAGAGGCGGTCCACTGCCAGCTCGTGCGCGATCAGGGCGTTGCGCGTCCCGGGGCCGCCGAGCCGAAGGCGGCGAAGCCGACGCCGCTGCCGCGGCGCGACGGTCCCGCGCATCCGCTGTTCTCGCGCGCGCACATGCAGGCGCTCGTCGACGCGGCGAACGGCGACGAGGAGTACCGCCGGCACGGACGGGAAAGCGCGCTCAGCACGACGCTCACGCTTCGGATGGAAGGCGACGGCGCGCCGTGGACGGTGCACTTCGACGGCGGCGCGATCACGCGCCTCGAGCAGGCGGACGACGGCCAGTTTTCCATCGGCGGCGCGCGCGAGTGGTGGGAGGCGGTTTTCCGCGGGCGCCTCGACGCGTTTCTCGCCACGCAGCAGGGCAAGCTCAAGCTCGAGCGCGGCGAGATGTATCAGCTCTCCAAATGGTTCAAGCCGTTCCAGCGGGCATTCGCACTATGGCAAACGATCCCCATCAAGTAGCTTTTTTTCCCGATCGGGTCCTCGCCGCGACGGCGCGGCGGCTGCCTGACAAGCCGGCGCTTATCTTCAAAGAAGAGGCGCTGAGCTTCGGCGCGCTCGATAAGCAGGTGTCGGCGCTCGCCGCCAATCTCCGCAAGGAAGGCATCGCGCCGGGCGACCGCGTCGGGGTTCTGCTGCCGAACTCGATCGCGTTCGCGCTCGCTTATTACGCCACGCAGCGTGCCGGCGCCGTGACCGTCGTGCTCGACGCGCGCCTCAAGGGGAAAGAATTGGCCGGCGTGCTGCGCGACGCGGATTTAAAGCTGCTCGTGACGCACCAGAAGCTCGCCGCCGACGCGCGCGAAGCAATGGGCGAATCGAAAAACGTCCCGCTGTGGATCGCGGAAGGCGAAGGGGCCGAGAGCTTCGAGCAGAGGCTCGCGGGCGGCGGAGATTTCACGCCGGCCGCGCGCGCGCCGGACGACGACGCGCTGATCCTCTATACCTCCGGCACGACCGGCGAGCCCAAAGGCGTGGTTTTGACCGCGGTCAACCTCGCGCAGTTTCCGCGCGTGATGACGGCGATGCATCGGACGAGCGCCGACACGATCTGGGGCTGCATCCTGCCGATGTCGCACATCTCCGGGCCGATTTATTTGAACGAGATCGTCGACAAGGGCAGCCGCATGGTGATCTTCGATCAGTTCAATCCGGTGACGCTGCTCGAAGGCATCCAGAAGCACCGCGTCACCTTCTTCCACGGCGTGCCGATCATCTTCCAGCTGCTGCTGAATCTTCCCAATCTCAAATCCTACGATACCTCGACCGTCGAGCTCGCCGGCATGATGGGGACGACGGTGCCGCTCGCGCTCATGCGCGGCTTCAAGAATGCGCAGCCGCACGTGAAGGTGATCCAGGGCTACGGCCTCACAGAGACTTCGCCGCTCATCACGCTCACGGAGCCGCAGGTCGCCGACGCGAAAATGGCGAGCATCGGCCGGGCCGTGCCCGGCATCGAGGTGAAGATCGTCGACGACAACGGGCGCGAGGCGCCGGAAGGCGAGGCGGGCGAGATCGTCACGCGCGGGCCGCACGTGATGAAGGGCTATTTCCGCCGCGCGCCGGCGACCGCCGAGCGCATCCGCGGCGGCTGGTTCCACACCGGCGACATCGGCAGAAAAGACGCCGACGGCTACTACTATCATCTCGGGCGGAAGGACGACATGATCATCACCGGCGGGCTCAACGTCTATCCCGCCGAGGTGGAGAATATGCTGGCCGAGCATCCCGCCGTTGCCGAGGCGATAGTCTTCCCGATCGCCGACGCGAAGCGCGGCCACGTGATCGGCGCGGCGGTCATGCCGCGGCCGGGGCAGAAGCCGGTGGAAAAGGAGCTGCTCGCGTTCCTGCGCTCGAACCTCGCGAGCTTCAAGGTGCCGCAGAAGATCGCGATCCGCGAGGCGCTGCCGCGGAACGCGACCGGCAAGGTCATCCGCGACGCGAAGGTGCTGCTGGGGGAATAGAGTTTCAATGCGTCGTCTGACCGGCAGTTGTCTCGCGCTCAGTCTTTGTCATTCTGAGCGAAGCGAAGAATCTCTCCGAACGCATCCTAACGAATTCAAAATCTCCCGGAGAGACCCTTCGCTGCGCTCAGGGTGACATCAATGCTCTCGTCGTCATGACAAATTCGAAGCCCGCTGACGACAACCTCCTCGGCCGCGTCAAGCGCGCCGGAGTCATCATCCTCGGCGTGTCGGGCAACCGGCCGTGGATCGAGGTGTGCTACGAGGGCGACCTCATGCACACCGAGCGCTTCGAGCTGCCCCCGAGCGCCGCGCAGGTCTTCGTCGAAGAGCTGCCGCAGAAGACCATCCTCTTCGAGCCGCCGCGCACGATGATCTACCTCGACGGCGCGCACAACATCGAGATCCGCCGCGAGGGCGAGAACGTGGTCGTGCGGGGGACCAGGGCGGACGAGCCCCAAGTCTAAGGGACCCTCTCGATTCCCGCCCTGAGTCATCGCCGCGGACGCCGCTTTCGGCATATGTCTAGTTTTTCTTCCTGGAAACAGCGGGCCAAAGAATTAAAGACGCTGACGTATGCCCTTTATTTCGCGCTCAGAGACCCTCGCACTCCTTGGTACGCGAAGCTGGCTGGAGGTTGCATTGTCGCTTATGTTGTCAGCCCGATAGACTTAATCCCCGACTTCATCCCGATAATCGGATACCTTGACGATCTGCTGTTAGTGCCGCTCGGAATTGCCTTCACAATCAAACTCATTCCCGCGGCTGTGTGGCAAGAATGCAGACAGAAGGCGATGAATGGAAGGATTCAGGATAGGCGCATCGCGTGTCTAGGCACTGC
>DATDFN010000101.1:0-6772 GCA_036522615.1 Binatia bacterium
ATAATCGAAGATCTCAAAGCGTATCGGCGGCCCATCGATTCGAATCCACTGTTTGCGCGCCTCGCCGGCGGCGAGATTACGCGATTTCACTATCTCGCCTACTTGAGGGAGACGTATCATCTTGTCAAACATACGCCGAGGTACTTGGCGCTCGCGGCGGAGCGCGTCGCGGGCAGCGACCAGCGGCTATGCGCCTATTTTCGCAACTTCGCTCGCGAGGAGACCGGGCACGAGTTTTTGTGCGTTCTCGACATCAGGGCGATGGGCGAGGATCCGAATCATATCCTAGCGGGCCAACCGAATCCCGGCGCGTGGGGAATGGTGACGCAGTGCTACTTCTGGGCCGGCCAAGGTAATCCGCTCGCGCTGCTGGGAGAGGCCTTCGCGACCGAGGAGTTGGGCGCCACTAACGGCACGGAGGTAGCGAAGCTGCTCGTGGCGGAGTACGGCATTCCACGCCAGGCGACGAATTTTTTGCGCGTTCACGGAAGCGTGGATGTAGAGCACGTTCAGGAAGCGGCATGGGCGGTCGCGTGGTACGCGGACGGTCGCGATCACTACGCCGACATCGCGCACGCCGCGAAAATGACTTACCGATACTATAGCCAGCTCTTCACGGACGTCCTGGAGCTGGGCGATCGCTGGACCAAGGGCGTCGCCGCGGCGTTAATTTTTGTCGCCTACTCCTATTTCTGAGCATCGGGCAACGCGTCGCGACACACGGCCGGCGGTTCTCTCCCGGCCTTTTTGTTTTGCCGAAAGTCGGCAAGGCACGCGATTGGATTTTCCCACCCATCTTTGGCTATGATCGCCCTTAGCCATGGACGCGAACGAATGGAAGATCTGGCTTTCCCGGACCGTGCGCGAGGTGATGGCGGCGCCGGACTTCGACCGCTACTTCGCCGTCAAGCTGAACCGCCCGCGCGCCGCGATGATGCTCACACAGCACGGGCTTTTCAGCCGCCACCGGCGCGACTGTTGGGCCTATCTGTCGGCGAACTGCCCTGAGCTATCGATCAAGCAGAAGATTCTCCGCCACGAATACGAAGAGGTGATCAAGGACGACTACACCGACCGCGGCCACCTGGAGCTCGTCACCCGCCAGGCGGAGGCCGTCGGCATGACGCCCGAGGAGGTGAACGCTGTCGCGCCGCTGCCGATTACGCGCGCGTGCCTCTACGCCTGGGCGTGGATAACGCGTGAGAAGAACTGGGTCGAGGGCATGGCGGCGCTCACCGTTACCGAATGGTCGAACGACGACCGGCTTCTCGCCGATCTCGGCGGCGGCCACGCGACGCGCAGCGCGCGCCGCTGGATGGAGGACCTGGGGCTGAGCTGGAAGCAAATGCCGAACTATAAAGTCCACAGCCAGGCCGACGAGGACCACGGGCAGATGTTTCTCGCCGATCTCGAGAGGTTCGCGACCGGCGAGCGCGAGACGGCCGCGAAGCAGGCGGTGCGCGAGTCGCTCGACCTCTTCCGAATTTTCCGCGGCGGCGTGGCCGAGGCGATGGAAAGAATACCGCTCTAGGGCGCGCTACGGCTTGTTTCCGCCGACGATTTCTTGCGTGCGCTCGTTTGCGATCCAGAGCGCGTTCTTATCCGAGCTGCCGCCCCAGCTTCCGTCGACGATGTAGCGCTCGCCGGCTTCGGCGACGAAGGTCAACCGCCGCAGCTCGGGAGTCCCGCCGCGATTGATAAACATCGTCGGCGTTACCGCCGACACCCACAGGCTCACACTTATCTCGTGCTGCCCCGGAAGCATTTCGATCCGGCCCAAGTACAGCGCGTCGGAGCTTCCGACGATTTTTTTCCCGTCAACGGCGTCGATAGCGGCGATTACCCAGCCAACGCCGTAATAATTAACCACGCCACGGACCGTCGCGACCTGCTCGCGCGGGAGCTGTGGCCCGGGATACGTCTGCAGCGGGGTACACGCCGCGATGGCCGAGCAGAGAACGCATAGGAGCGCTAATCGCATGCTCCGCGGCAGAATACAATTTTCGGGCGCCCTCGCGCAAATCGCGCGGCGCCGCGTATATTGCAAGTCGGTGTTAAGCCATCTACTTTAATCGCGCACAGAAAGGAGGGTTTATGACGAACCCGATGCTCGACGGACCGCTTCAGTTCACTTTCCTCAGGGCGTGCTCACGACCGGCCTTGCGCTCGTCGTATTGACCAACCGCCTTTTCGACCGGGTGGCCGATGGCAAAGCCGACGCGCGCGAGAAGCCGGTGCGCGCCGGCCTTCTCACCATCCTGATGCTGCAGCTCTTGATTGCGATCACGCTCACGGTGCGAATCCTGCTCTCCGCCAAGGGAATCGCCAGCGCGACGTTCGACTTTATCATCGTCGGGATGTTTTTGACGAGCTTGCTCGCGTGGGGAGCGGTATTCGTCTCGTCGTATACGAAATTTTTGCCCTGGGGATGGTTCGCCGGCGTCTTGGGCGCCGGGGTGGTGCTGTCTTTCCTGTTCGCGTAAAGGGGCTACTCGCGGCTTGTCCACTGGATCTTCGGCAGCGAAGCGTTCCGCACGGTCGTGTAGCCGCGCCCCGCCATGCAGCCGTTGAAAAGCGACTCTTGCCGCCGATATTCTGCGCACGCCTCGCTGTCGCGCCTATAGATTTCGTCGTTCAGACCCGGTTTGGTCAAGTACGTAGTTTGAGAGCAGCCCGATGCGCCGAGCAAAATCAGTAACATAAAAATTCTGAGCATAGCCATCGCATAACCCTCCCGTTGTCGCGGCGACTACACTTAACACGCGTGCAATTAACAACCATCGAGCGTTTACCTTAAATCGCGATGAAAAATTCCTGATGAAGGCGCGGAAACCCTGAGAGTTGCGCGAGGGGACAAAATCGTCGCGCGCCGTTCGCTATGGACATCTTCCCGCTATCGCGCTAGAGCTTGCTTGAAATCGCGGCGGCTCGTCTTCAGGAGGGCTCCATGGGACTTCCGCGGAGATTTTTGCTGTTTGGCGGCGCGGCGGTGCTTTTGCACGCCGTGTTCTCTTCCGCCGCCGCAGGTCAAGAAAAGATCCGCCTCTCCCACAGCGCGCTCGAGGCCAACAACGCCGTCTGGTACATCGCGCAGGACCTGGGATTTTATAAGAAGAACGGATTGGACGCGGAGCTGCTATTCATTCCCAGCACGACCACCAGCGTTGTTAGCCTCGTCTCGGGCGACGTTCAGATCGCCAACGCCTCCGGCGGGGGCGTCGCGAGCGCGGTCGTCGCGGGCTCCGATCTCGTGCTTGTCGCCTGCTATCAAAATTCACTGCCCTACGAGCTGGTCGTGAGCGAGTCGGTGAAATCGGCGGAGGACCTCAAGGGCAAAAGCATCGGCATCAGCCGGATCGGCAGCGCCTCCGACGTGGCGGCGCGCGTCCTCCTCAAAGGATTGGGGCTGGAGCCGGACAAACAGGTGCCGATCATACAGGTCGGCGGGCCGGCGGAGCGCGCGGCGGCGTTTCGCACGGGCAAGATCGCCGGCTTTCCCTCGCCGCCGGGAGTCATCCATCTCACCAACATGACGTTCAGGATTCTCGCCAGCACCGCCGATTTCAAGACGCGCTTCGAATTTCCTTATATATGCGCCACGACGACGAAGAGTTATCTCGCGCGCCGGCGCGAGACCGTGAAGAAAGTCGTCATGGCGCACATCGACGCGATGCACTTTTTCAAGAGCCGGAAGGAAGAGGCGAAGAAAATCGTCTCCAAATACAGCCGCATCACGAATGCGGCGTATCTGGAAGACTCCTACAACGCGGCCGCGAAGCTCTACGATCGCGTGCCGCTCGTGACGCGGCCGGGCATGGAGACGCAGATCCAGGAGGCGGCCGCGCGCAAGCCCGGCGCGCGGCTGCGCTTCGAGGACATGGTGGACGACGGCATCGTGCGCGAGCTGGATCAAAGCGGATTCATCGACAAGATCTATTCGCAGTGATAAAGGAGCGTCCATGAAGCAGGGATTCAAGGTCTTCGACAGCGACCTCCACGTGATGGAGCCGCCCGATCTCTGGGAGCGGTACATCGCGCCGGAGTTCAAGACGATCGCGCCGCGCGGGCGGACCTCCGACAACGTGCGCGACTTGGGGGTAATTTTTCCCGACGGCGAGCCGAACGGGCGCAGGACGAGCGGCGTGCCGCACCGCGGCCGCAATTACGAGAAGAATCAAATCCTCTACCGCGACGACGCGCGCCGCGGCTGGGGGCCGGACGTGCAGCTCGACGCGATGGATAATGAGGGCATCGACGTCGCGGTGCTGTTTCCGAGCCGCGGTCTCAGCGTGCTCACGCATCCCGGGCGCGAGCCGCGCTTCGCCGCGGCGATCGCGCGGGCGTACAACGACTGGATGGCGGACTTCTGCAAGGGCGATCCGGCGCGGCTGATCGGCGCCGGGATGCTGTCGGTCTTCGACATTCAAGACGCCGTCGACGAGAGCCGCCGGTGCGTCGAAGAGCTGGGCTTTCGCGCCGTCTTCCTGCGCTCGAACATCATCAACGAAAAGAATTGGCACGATCCGTATTACGAGCCGCTGTGGAGCGCGCTCGAAGCGCTCGGCGTTCCCGTCGGCTTCCACGAGGCGACCGGCTCGCGCTCGCGTCAGACCGGCGACTGGTTCGAGCCCAATTTCGGCATCCGGCGCGTTTACGCGCAGCCGTTCGAGCAGATGCTCGGCCTCGGGAGCTTCATCGGCGGCGGCGTGCTTGCGCGCCACCCGAGGCTCAAGGTCGCGTTCTTGGAAGCCAACTGCTCCTGGGTGCCGTGGCTTCTGTGGCGCTTCGACGAGGGCTGGGAGCGCGAGGGCGACGTCTTCATGCCGGAGCTGACGATGGCGCCGAGCGAATATTTCAAGCGCCAGTGCTGGGTCGCGGTCGAGCCCGACGAGGCGCCGGCGCGCCACCTGATCGAGGAGATGGGCAGCGACCGTATCGTCTTCTCGACCGACTATCCGCACGGCGACTCGCGCTATCCGCGCGCGGTGGAGTGCTTTCTCGAGCTGCCGCTCGCCGACGAGGACAAGCGGAAAATTCTCTGGGACAATTGCGCGGCGTTTTACGGAATGGAAGAAAGCGCAGGCGCTGCAACGAAAGGAGCCGACCATGGAAGCGATCATGGAAGTAAAGAAGCAAAACGCGCTTGAGCGCTTCGTCGAGAAAACGCGCGCGCTGTTCGCGCGCGAGAGCGATCCGGAAAAGCGCTGGACGCAGCTCGCGCCGGCTCTGGCCGAGCTGCTTGCCGATCCCGAAGTGAAGGCGGCCTCGAAACATTGGCCCGACTGCGTCCCGAGAGACGGACGCGCCGAGAATCTGCTTTTCTACGAAGACCCGGACTACGGGTTTGCGGTCAACGGCCTCACCAAGGGCGTCGCGCGCCAGGCGAACGGCGGGCGCGCGCGCATCCACGATCACGCGCACATCTACACGCTCTACGGCGTGCTCGACGGCCGCGAGCGCGTCGAGCGCTACGAGCGCCTCGACGACCGCAGCAAGGCCGGCTACGCGGTCATCAAAAAGACGACCGACGTGCTCGTCGGCCCGGGCGAGATCGATCTCGTCCGGCCCTACGAGATTCACACCGAAGTCACCGTCGGCGAGCGCACGGTCGCGATCATCATCCGCAGCCAGAAGGGCGGCGGCTTCAATCAGGGAAGATACAACCCGGAGAAAAACGAGTACTACGAGAGCCTCGGCCCGCGCCAGACGCCGGTCGAGATGTTCGGGAAGGGGTGAGGCGGGGCCGCGTCGGCGCGGGGCCAAGCGTCATGGCAAGGAGATTATGTTGGCTTTGCCTCGCGATGCTGCTTCAAGCGTCCGGCTGCAGCAGCACGAGCATTCCACCGGCGGACGCCGTGAACGACGTGACGATTTTTTATCTGCCGTTCGAAACGGAAGCTTCCCCGCCGGTTAACGTCGACAACCTCGAAAAGTCTGCCGGCACTTGCCGTTTTTCGGTCCTCCCCCGCGGCAAAGAAGCCGAGAGCCTTCGTCGAACGCTGCGCGCGGCGACGACGGGAGGCTTCGACAACAGTCAGGTCCGCGTCAAAGCCGTCGGGCTTCTCGACCAGGAAGTATTCATCGACAAGAAGGGAGGCGTCCTTTTCGGCCGCGGCGGAAGGGAGAGGCAGCTGTTGGACAACGGCCTCCGCTCCGTACAGCGGACGATAAGCGCTGTTGCCAAGAAGCGCTGCCAATCGGCGAAAAAAACCGAGTAAAGCAGCAGAAGCTCCCGGGCAGCGGCGCTTCTCCGCTCGCGCCGCCGTGGATGAATGCCAGGTCAGAGAGAAAAATGTGGAGCGGGCAGAGCCGCGCACGCTCGACGACCAGCCGCCGGGCGCCTCTTTAATCTTAGCTGTCGGTGTACCAGATAGTGTGCTTCTCCACCGGCAGGCGCTTGGCCATCGTCTTCTGCTCCGAATACCCCAGAAAAATGCACGACACCGGCCGCTCTTTCTCGCTCAGTCCGAGCACCGGACCGACGAAGTTTTGGTCGATCCACGTGCCCGTGCTCGGATAGCTGCCCAGGCCGCGCGCGGCCGCGGCGACCAGCAGGTTCTCGATCGCGTACCAACAGGCGGCGTAGTTCTACTGGTCGGTGATCTTGTTCTCGTCGCCCACCATCGAAACAATGATGATGACGGGAGAGGAAAAACACTTCTCCCTGGCGAAGCGGAGCTCGTCCTCGCTCGGCTGCGTCCCTTTTTTCTCCGCGGCCCAGCGCACGGCGGCTTGTCGGGCCGCGACCAAGCGCTCGCGCCCCGCCCCGGTG
>DATDFN010000102.1:0-8124 GCA_036522615.1 Binatia bacterium
GCCGTCCATGCCGGCCGTTTCGACCACCGTATCGAGCGCTTTGACGAGCGTCTGATCGACATCGAACGAACTGCCGACCGCGGCCGTCACGGCGTAGAGCGCGGCCTGCTCGCGCCCGCGCCGCTCGGTCTCCTCGAAAAGGCGCGCGTTCTCAATCGCGATCGCGGTGCCGTTCGCCAGCTGTTGAAGAAAGTCGATCTGCTCTTGCCTGAACTCCCTCGGCGCGTAAGTGAGCGCTCTCAGCACGCCGACGATCTCGCCGCCGCGGGAAAAGAGCGGCACCCCGAGAAATCCCTTGACGCCAAGTCGGTGCAACTCGCCGCGCGGAAGCCGCCTTTCCAGGCTCACGTCGGGGACCATGAGCGGCCGGCGCTGCTCTAAAATCCATTTCATACGCCGGCGTAGCGTGTCGGAGGTGGTGACGTGTTGCCCCCACTCGCCCGAGCGGCCGATGAATTTACCCGTGCCTTCTTCGAAGATTCGGAAGTCGACCAGATCGATCTGGAACGCCTCGCGCACTTTTTCCGCGACGCGCGTGAGCAGCCGCCCGACTCCGGGACCGGTGATATCCTGGCTCAACTCCTTGAGCAGGGTCTGAATCTCCTGTTGCTGCCGCGACTCCTGGTACAGCCAGGCGTTTTCGAGGGCAACGCCGATGACGTTGCCGATCGCCTGCAGCAGCTCGACTTCTCGCGGCGCAAAAGGCTCCGGCCGGCGCGATGCGACGTTCAAGACTCCCACCACACGTCCGCCGGCTTTGATCGGAATGCGCGCGATGACCCTTTGGCCGTCGCGGCTGGTCTCGCGACCGACTTCCTTTTCATTGTTGATGATCAGCGGCTCTCCGGTCTTTATCACGCGGGCGGTCTTTCCCGTTTCCCCGCGGTGGCGGCGGTGCGTTTTCAAGAATTCCGCATAGCGCGGCGAGACGCCTTTATGCGCCGCCAAGCTCAGGTCGCCAGTCGCGGGATCCTTGAGCAGGATATAGCCGCGGTCACGCCCGGTGGCCTCGAGTACTTTGTCCAACGCGATTCGCAGGAGATTTTCTTGCTCGTGCGATTGGCTGACGGCCATGGCGATGGCCGAGATGGTCGCCTGTTCCTGCGCGTGCTGCTCTGTTTCCTGAAAGAGCCGTGCCTTTTGCAGGCCGATCCCAAGAAGATTGGCAATGCCTTTCAGCAGCCGAAGCTCGCGACTGTCGAAATTCCGCGGCGTGCGGCTTCCGAGCTGCAACACGCCGCCATTTTCGCCCTCAGCCATGATCGGAACGAGAACCGCCGACTTGATTCCCTCACGATGCAGCGTCTTCACGCCCTCGGTCTGCTCGACGTCTTCGATAACCATCCAGTCTTTCGTTCTCAGAGAGCGCTTTCGATGTTCGGAACCGGCGATTTCGTATCGTCTGGCTATGGCGCTGCCGTCGCGGTAACCGAAATGCGCGATGGCCTCACGCCAATTGCCATCGGTCATTACGACAGTGCCGAAGTCGAACGAGCCCAATTCGACGGCTTTGTTGAGAATGCGCTGGGCCATCGTCTTGAGGTCGAGCCCTCCCAGGACGACTTGGGCGACCTCGTTCAGCACCTGCGTCTCTCGGAACGACGCCCGGGTCTCCTCGAAGAGCCGCGCGTTTTCCAGCGCTATGGCGATGCCGTTGGCGAGCTGCTGCAAAAGGTCGATCTCCGTCTCGCTAAACTTTCGCGGCTCGAACGACAGCGCGCGGAGAATGCCTATAACTTCGCCGCTCCGGCCGAAAAGCGGAGCGGCGGCGTAGCCGCGGATGCCCAGACGGCCCAGCGCCTGGCCGGTCGGGATGGATTGATCGAGCACCGCATCGGCGATCACAAGCGGGCGGCGATGCTGGACGATCCACGCCGTTCGCCCGCGAATGCCGCCCAGCTGATAGACGTTGCCGGCGTCGGTGCCGGAGGCGCCGACGACGCGCCGCGATCCCTGCTCTTCCAAGAGTCGAATGTCGGAGATGTCGACTTTGAAAAACTCGCGGACCTTGTCGGTGATTTTCTGGAACAATTCGCCGATATCGAGCGCCGTGATGTCCTGGCTGAGCTCCTTGAGAAGTTTTTGGACTTCCTGCCCACGCAGAGATTCGAGATAGTGCCGGCTATTTTGCACGGCCACGCCGATGACGTGTCCGATGCTCTCCAGAAAGTCCACTTCGCGGCGCTCGAAGGGTATCGGTCGTTTGGCAGAGATGGTGAGCACGCCGACGACTTCCTTGCCCGCGACGATCGGAATCGCCGCCAGCGAGCAAACATCGGGCAAAAGCGCCGCCTGAATTGGCGCGGCCGTCGTGTCGTTCAAGACCGACGATTTTCCCGTCGCAAAAACATTTTCCGCCATCCGGCCGCTGGTCTGGCGGATATCGCTAACCTCGGAAGGAGAGAAGCCCCGATGCGCCGCCAGCGTGATGTGTCCGGTCAGATCGTCTTTGAATCGGATGGTGCCGCGCTCGCGCCCGGTGACCTCGAGGACTTTTTCGAGCGCTTCTCCGAGCACGTCACGAACGTTCAACGACCGACTCGCGGCGATGGTCACGGCGCTGAGCGCCGCCTGTTCTTGAGCCGTAAGCTGCATCTCATCGAAGAGCCGCGCTTTCTGTAAGGCGATGCCGATCTGCGCACCCATCGCCTCGAGCAGGCGAACCTTCTCCGGAGGCACTTCTAGTCCCGATCGGCTGCCCGCAGTGATGATTCCCAATGTCTCGTTATCGGTTGCGATCGGGACGAGAATGGCTGAGCGCACGCCTTCAAGCTTGAAGGTGCGAAGCCCCTCGCCGGCGATCACGTCTTCGATAATCAGGCTCCGCTTTGACGCGATGACGCGGGGGCCAAAAATGCCCGCGGCGTCCTCGCCGGTATGAGTCAAATAGCGACGGGTATTCCGCTCATCGAGATAGCCGAGGGAAGCGTTGTGCGTGAGTTTTCCGGACGCGTCGAACAGTCGAATGTTTCCGACGTCGAAACCGATCGTCGCGAGAATGGCCTTCAAGGCCGCCGAAAGGGTCGTCTGAATGTCGGGAGAAGCGAGAATCGTTTGGCTAAGCTCGTGCAAAATCTGGAGCTCGCCGTAGCGGTCTTTAAGATTAGAAGCGAGTGACAACACGGGCGGCTGCGGCGCCCTCGCGCCGCCGACACCATCGGGATGCTTTTCTTCGGACCCTTGCAGGGAAACCTTCAAGGCCGCGACAATGCGGTCGGAAAGACCCATGATGTTCGCCTCAAAAGCGTTTATTAGAACGCGGAAAGGACGGTTTCTTTTTCTTCCGCCCACCGCTTCAACTGGCTTTCCCGAAGCCGCCATTGGCCGCCGACCTTGAGCGCCGGGACCTCCTTCTTCTGAATCATGCGCAGAATTGTTCTCTTGGATACCTGAAGGATGATCGCCGCTTCGGCTAGTGTTAAAAACCTGAGTTCGGTTTGCTCGCCGGTCATGTTTTGTACCTCCATGGCTGGAGGTGGCGAGCAAGGCACATGCCAGGAGCGGTCAACGGCCTAAAGGGCTGTTTGAACGTATGTTTGGGCGTCAATAGGTAAATCTATTCGCAGCCGCGACGACCTGGGCGAACGCGAAATGACAAAAGTTGCTATTATCGTGCCCCGGAATACGGTGCGGCGCCTCTTTGTTGACAGGATGAGCGAAAGATGCCAAGACGAGGATGCTTCGGACCCGGCGGCCGTTTGTCCCTCTTCGCCATTGGCAAAAGCAGCGGGAGAACCATGATTCACAATATCGCGAGGATTCTAGGCTTTGCCTTTTTGTCGGTTTTTTGGGCGGCTCCTGTTCCTGCAATCGCACAGACGCCCACTCTCGTCCCGATGGGATACACGGGCAGCGGCATCAGCACCGACCTAAGGCGGGTCATACAGCGGGCGGGACTGTGGACGAAGCGCGGCCTCGACGTGAGGCCCGTCTATTTCAACAGCGGCACGACGCTTACCCAGGCGATGCTCGGCGGGCACATCGTCATTTCCGATTCCGACGTCCCCGCGCAGATCAATCTCAGAGTCGCCGGAATGATGGACGTGAGCGTCGTCGCCGTGACGATCAACCGGCTGGAGCATTTTTTCGTCGTGCGCTCGCAGATCAAATCGGCCGAAGATCTCAAGGGCAAGAAAGTCGCGATCAGCCGCTTCGGCTCCGCCTCAGACGTAACGACGCGCATGGTGGTGCGCGTCTGGAAGCTCGACCCGGACAAAGATCTGGCTTTTATCCAGTCGGGCAACACGCCCACGCGCGTCGCCGCCCTGGTGACGGGCCAGGTGGATTCCGCTCTCATCAGCCCCGACTCCCTCCATAAAGTTCTTGCGACCGGCTGTTGCCGCGTTTTCGCGGATCTGTCGGAGATACCGCTCGATTACGCGCGCTTCGGCATCATCATGCCGACGGCCTACGTCAAGAACCAACGCGAAACAGCGCGCAAGCTCATCGAGGCGTATGTCGAAGGCATCTACGTATTTAAGACCCGTCCCGAGTTGGCGATCGAAATTCTCCAAAAGGAAGACGGCATCGCCGATCCGAAGACGGCCAAGTGGATTTACGATCGGATCGCTAAAAGCCTGCGGGACGTTCCGACTCCGGAGCCCAAGGGCATCCAGGCCGCGATCGATTCCATCGGCACACCCAAGGCGAAATCGGCTCAGGCCAAAGATTTCATCGATTCGAGTTTACTCGAAGAGATCCAAAAGAGCGGTTACATCGCAAAGCTCTACGGCAAGTAACATCTCAACCTAACGATTCTTCCGCGAAACGAAGCTGATATGGCCGTACGCACGGCGCTGTCTTCGACCGCGGTTCTTCTCTCGGCGTTGACGGTCGCGGCGCGCGCCGACGGAAACCTGAGGGCGGAGATCCAGAAGAGCAACTTTATTGCGAAGCTCTAGCGGCGGGGGAGATCGGCTAGAGCGCCGGATCGATGATGACTTTGATGGAATCTCCGGCGCTCGCCACGAGCTCGAAGCCGCGGCCGGCATCGCCGAGGCCTAACCGGTGCGTGATCATGTCGCCGACGATGACGCGCCCGCTCCGGAGTAGGTCGATGGCTTCGATGATGTCGTCGGGGCTTGCAGCGTACGAGGTCACGATGCGCACCTCGTCGCGCCAAAGCTCATAGAGCGGAATCGGCACCTCGACGCCCGCGGCGGTCGGGGCGAAGAAAAGGACCGTCCCGCCGCGCTCGACAGACTTCAGCGCCTGCGCGATGGCGGCGTTTGCGCCCGTGCAGACGATCACCAGGTCGGCCAGTCGGCCGTCGTTCATTGCGCGCAATTTGTCGGGCACGTCGCTCGCCGCCGTCAAGGCCGCGTCGGCGCCCATTGCGCGCGCGGCATTCAGTCTAAAGTCGTTCACGTCGGTGGCAACGATGAGCGCCGCGCCGCGGGCGCGCGCGAGCTTCACGTGCATCAGACCGGAGATGCCGCTGCCGACGATCAGCACGCTCTGTCCGGCGGCCATTCCGGCGAACCGCTGCGCCCGCACGACGCATCCCAACGGCTCGATGAAAGATCCGTCGTCGAAAGATATCTCCTTCGGCAGGCGGAAGGTGCCGAATTCCACGTTGATTTTAGGGACTCGGAGATATTCCGCGAAGCCGCCGGGATCGAAATGCGTGCTGCGGAGCGTGTCGCAAACCGAGTGGTGTCCCGCGCGGCAGTAGCGGCACTGCATACAAGGCACGTGGTGCGAGACGAAAACCCGGTCGCCGATGCGATAGTCCCTTACGCCCTCGCCGACCGCCGCGACCTCGCCGGCGATCTCGTGCCCGAGCACGAGCGGCGCTTTCTTGATGCGGTACCACTCCATGACGTCGGTGCCGCAGATGCCGCTCGCCTTGACGCGCACCAACAGCTCGCCCGGCCCGACCGCCGGCACCGGCAGCTCTTCGAGCCGCACGTCGCGGTTGTTATAGTACATCGCGACGCGCATCTATGATCTGCTAGCCCGCTTTTCGCGCCTTATGGGACTTCGAGCTCTGATAGATTTCATACGCTTGTTTGACGGTAGCCTTGTCGTGGACGATCGCGCGGACCGCGCGGATCATGCCCGTCGGGTTGTCGGACTGGAATATATTCCGCCCCATGTCGACGCCGACGGCGCCGTCGCGCACCGCGTTGGAGGCGAGCTCCAGCGCCTCGAGCTCCGGCGTCTTCTTGCCGCCGGCGATGATGACGGGAATCGGACAGCTCTCGACGAGCTTGTCGAAATCCTCGCAATGATAGGTCTTGACGATATGCGCGCCGAGCTCTGCGGCGATGCGGCAGGCGAGGCCCAGATAGCGCACGTCGCGCGCCATATCCTTGCCGACGGCGGTGACTGCGAGCACGGGAATGCCGTGGCGCTCGCCCTCGTCGACGAGCTTCGCGAGGCTGACGAGCGTTTGCTTCTCGAATTCCGATCCGACGAAGATGGAGAGCGCCATCGCCGAGACGTTCAGGCGGATCGCGTCCTCGATCGACACCGTGATGTCTTCGTTCGAAAGCTCTTTCAAGATGCTCGTGCCGCCGGAGACGCGCAGCACGACCGGCACATTCGCCGCTGGATCGACGGACGTCCTGAGCACGCCGCGCGTGAGCATGATGGAGTCGGCGTGCGGCAGCAGCGGCGCGATCGTCTTACGCGGTTCTTCGAGTCCGCTCGTGGGCCCGAGAAAATAGCCGTGGTCGACGGCCAGCATGACGGCGCGGCCGTCTTCCGGTTTGATGATCCTGGAGAGCCTGTTTTTCATCCCCCAATCCATGAGTCGGAGCCTCCTTTTGAAGTGTCAATGGATCGAAGCAACCTATCACAAAATCTTTCGAGAAGTGAAACGACCCGGGGATGGATTGACATCGCGCGTGCGGGATTGTTAGGCTGGCTCCGCGCGAAGCGGAGGAGTCTTATGCCCATCGAAATCATCGATACCGTAAAGCTGGCGCACGACGTAAAAAAAAGAACCGTGGTGCTGAGCACGCCGCGGATGCACGCCTGGGTTCATTACTATCCCAATCCCGGCGACAAGGACGACATGCACTGCCACAACGCCGACCAGACATTCTATGTCATCGAGGGCGAGTGCACGATGCATTTTCCCGACGGCGGCAAGGCGGTGATGAAGCCGGGCATGGCGGCCCTCATTACCGGAGGCTCGTTTTATCAGCTCGAAAACAGCGGCGACGGGCCGATGATCATGATGGGCAACCGCTCCGGCCCGCAGGATCAGCTCCAGCACATCAACTACGAGCTGCGGAAGGACATCAAGCAGCTCCCGCCGGAGGAAATGGAACGAATCCGCGGCGGCGGCACTGTCCGCTAACGCCCGCGAAACGAAGCTTCGCCTTTCATATCAGGCAGCCGCTGCGCATACCTCACGGCAAGACTCGATAGAATCAGAGCGCCGCCGACCAAAGTGGCCGGCGCGGGCATTTCGCCGTATACCGCCGCGACCCAGATCGGATTCAACACCGGCTCGACGAGCACGATGAGCGCGGCCTCCTGCAGCGGAATTCTCTCCAGCCCTTTCGAGAAAAGAAAATACGGGATTCCGAGCTGTACGATCCCCATGACGAGAAGCACTGCGGCGTCGGAGCTGTCGATCGCGAGCGCGCCGGCGACCAACGGAAGGAGCAGGAGACTGCAGGCGATGTTGTTGGCGAACGTCAGCCAGCGCGCGTCGGTATCTTTGAGAAAACGCAGGTTGGTCATGTAGACCGCGAAGCAGAGACCGGAAAACAGGGCGACGCCGACGCCCTGGACGTCGCGCTCGCCGCCGCTGCCGGCGTAGATGATGGCGACGCCGAGCGTGCAAGCCGCGAGAGCAAGGAGATTGCTCCGCGAGATCCTTTCGCGGAACAACAATCGCGCGAAAATGAAAACGAAAATCGGCGCGGTGTATTGCAGCACGATCGCGTTCGCCGCGCTCGTGAGTTTGTTCGCCGCCACAAAAGCGCTCACGGCCGCGGTATAGCTGAGAGCCGAGACGAAAAGCGACGGAGAGAATTTCCAATTCCTCGTCTTCACGAGCGGCGCGAAGAACAGTGCGGCGAAAAGGCTCCGGTAAAAGACGATCGCGAGCGGATTCAACGCGAGCATTTTGATGAAGACGCCGGCGAGGCTCCACAGGACCGCGGC
>DATDFN010000103.1:0-7535 GCA_036522615.1 Binatia bacterium
CGTCAGCAGAAAGCCCGAAGTGCAATAGCCGCATTGGAGCGCGCCGCAATCCATGAACGCTTCCTGCAGCGGGTGGAGCTTGTCGCCGTCGGCGAGCCCCTCGGTCGTGAGAATCTCCGCGCCGTCGGCGTCGACGGCGAGATACGAGCAGGCGCTCACCGGCTTGCCGGCGACCAGCAGCGTGCACGCGCCGCACACCTGCATCTCGCAGCCGAGCTTGGCGGCGGTGAGCCCGAGCTGATCGCGCACGGTTTCGAGCAGCGTCGCGCGCGTGGAGACCTCGAGCTCGCGATCCAAGCCGTTCACGCGAATGCGAATTTGTTTCTTCATTTTAATCTAAGAGCCCTTCGACAGGCTCAGAGCGAACGGATTAAAATCCAGTTAGGTATTTTTTCCGTTCGTGCTGAGCTTGTCGAAGCACTCCCAATTTAACGCCGCTCTATCGCGCGCTCGTACGCCGTTTCCGCGGCGCGTCGCACGAGCACGCGCACGATGCCGCGCTTAAACTTTTCCGAACCGCGCAGATCGCTCGTCGGGCTGCATTCTTCGGCGGCGGCGACTCCGGCCTGCTCGATCGCTTCGGCTGAAAAAGTTTTGCCGGAAAGAATCTCCTCGGCCTTGCGCGCGCGCAGCGGCGTCGGAGCGACACAGCCGAGCGCGACACGAACGGTATCGAGGGTATCGTTGGCGCCGAGGGTCAGGCGGACACAGACGCCGACGCACGGCTTGTCGACCACCGAGCTGCTGGAGAAGCGGATATATTCGACCCCCGAGCACGGCGGCAGCGGCGGCACGATCACGTGCGTGAGAATTTCGTCGTCGCCGAGGCTCGTGTGATAAAAATCCAGGAATAATTCTCCGATCGGAATCGCGCGGTTGCCCGCCGGGCCGGCGATCGCGACGCGCGCGTCGAGCGTCATGAAGACCTGCGCGAGGTCGGTGAGCGGCTCGCCGGAGGCGAGATTGCCGCCGACCGTGCCGACGTTGCGCACGCGGATGTTCGCCACATCGCGCTCGACGTGCGCGAAGATGGGAAATCTCTCATTCGCGACCTTCGACGTTTCCAGCTCGCGATGCGTCGTGAGCGCGCCGATGATAAGGCCGTCTTTGGCGTCGCAGCGAATCCCGTGCAGCTCGCCGATTTTCTTGATGTTGATCAGCGCCTTGGGCTGGAGCAGCCCCTGGCGCATGACGATGGAGAGATAGGCGCCGCCGGCATACGGCCGCGCCTCGCCGCCGTATTCTTTGAGCATAGCGCACGCTTCGGCAACGGTGGCGGGCTCGAGGTATTCGAAGTCTCGCATCATACGTGCTTCGACAGGCTCAGTCACGAACGGAAGGTTATTGCCACTGACAAAGATTTTTAAATCCGTTCGCCCTGAGCCGGTCGAAGGGCTCTTAAATATATTTGATCTTCTCCACTCCCGGAATCAGCACCTTCTCGTACTTCGAGCGGTCGGCGACCGGCACGGTCGCGTCGATGCCCCAGCCGGCGGTCGAGCGCGGCTTCGGCACGGACGGGTCGAGCGTCGAGCAGGCGAGACGCGGGATGACGATGAGATCGCGGTCGGGCTGCATGCGGGTGCTGAGCGCCCACTCGACCTCGGTCGGGTCGCGGATGTCGATGTCGTCGTCGACGACCGTCACCTGCTTGAGGCCGATGCCGAGCGCGAGCAGCGCGAGGATCAAGTTCCGGGCCTCGTCGTCGTGGCGCTTCTTGATCGAGACGACGACGTGATGGCGGAACGTCCCGCCCGGCGTGACGTAGACGTCGCGGACTTCGGGAACGATCTTCATCGCCTCGCGATAGATCACCGCCGCATTGGCGTATTCGATGAGCGTGTGATTCTCCGTCACCGGCATGCCGGTAAGCGCGGTCTGGTAAATCGGATTCTTCCGCATCGTGATCGCGGTGACTTTGAGCACCGGCGCCGACTTGGCCTCGCTGTAACAGCCGGGATATTCGCCGTACGGGCCGTCGGGAACGCGCTCGCCGGGAATTGTGACGCCTTCGATGACGATCTCGGCCATTGCCGGGACTTCGACATCGATCGTCTCGCACCGGACGAGCGCGACCGGCGCGCCGCGGAGCCCGCCGGCGACGTGATATTCGTCGACGCCGTAAGGGACCTTCGCCTGCGAGCCGATGACAATCGCCGGCTCGACGCCGATCGCCGTCGCCACCTCGAGGCCGCGCTTTTTCTCTTCGGCCTTTAGAATCATCCGACCCAGATGATGATCGGGCGGCGCCCAGAGCGACAGCCGGTCCTTGCCCAGCAGCAGCATGCGGTGGATCGAGAGATTGCGCGCGCCGTTATCGGGGTCTTTGCCGACCTGCACGCCGATCGTGACATATGCACCGACGTCCTTGCCGGCGTGTGTGACGATCGGCAGCTTGTGCAGATCGACGTCAGCGCCGGTCCATTTGATCTCCTTCACCGGCCCCGTTGAGACGGTCGCCGGCGGGATGCGCTTGTCTTCGAGGGTTAAATAGCGTTCGAGCAATTGATCTTCCGGCACGCCGAGGCCGAGGGCGATCAATTTGCGCGTCGCGAAGAGCCCGCCGAGCACGCGCCAGCCGTGAAAGTTCTTGATGTTCTCGAAGAGAAGCGCCGGGCCTCCGATGTCGGACGTCTTGCGGATGCCGGCGGCGATGTCGTACTTGGTATCGACTTCCTCCGACACCCGCTTAAGCTGCCCCTGCTGTTCGAGGTGCTGGAGATAACCTCTCAAATCTTCAAACATGCGGCTTCCTATCTGCCGGTGAACCGGGCTGCGGCACAAAGTGTTTTAGCCACTTTTGCAGTTTCACTGCAAACGCAAAAGCGGCAGCACGTCGTCGATGAAGCGCTCGATTTGGCCGATCTGATCGCGTGATGTAAAGCGCAACACCGGCGTCGTGATACCCATATCGATCCAGCTCTGGATCATCTCCGCGCACGCCGACGGAGGCCCATGCGCGAGCCAGACCTTGATCAGTTCTTCCGACGGATAGCCGGGGCTGTAATAATGGCTGAAGTAATCCTGCGACTCCACGTAAGCCGCGCGCCGGTCATCGTTGATATTGACCATCCCGTGTATCGCTGTCTCGAAATTCGACAGGTCTTTCCCGATCTCGCGCGCGGTCCGCTCGATGACTTCCCAGCGGCGGTGAAACTCGGCCGCCTCGACGCCCATCGTGATGTAGCCGTCCGCCAGCGTTGCGACGCGCTGCATCGCATTATCGACGACCGCATCGCCGACCGCTTTCCGGTCGGGGCTCACGGCGATCCAAATCGGGCAGGGCTTCTGCGCCGGCTTGGGAACGACCTGGCATCGCTCTAATTGATAGAACCTACCCGCGTGGCTCACCTCATCCTTCGTCCAGAGCTTCCGCAGCAGCTCGATGCTTTCGGTCATGCGCGCGACGCGCTCGCTCCGGCGCGCGCCGAACGCGCGCAGCTCGGGATCGTGACCGCCGCCGATGCAGACTCCCAGCACCGTGCGCCCTTTGGAAAGCTGATCAAGGCTCGCCCATTGAATCGCCAGCAGCACCGGATGGCGCACGGGGAAGCTCGCCATGCACATGACGCCGAGACGGACCTTCTCGGTCCGCGCCGCCGCGGCGCTCAGCATCACAATCGATTCGAGCCGGGGCTTGTGAATGAGGCTGTCGCCGAACCAGACGGACTCGAAGATACCCGAGGTTTCGGCGAGCGCCGCCGCGCGCAAGATGATGTCGGTGTCGGTGAGACCGAAGAGCACGCCGCGATTCGGCAGGCTGAGACCCCATCTGGTAGGCAGCCGGCGCATGACGTGACTCCGGCATGACTGTTAGAAGAAGCGCCGCGTGCTGTCAACCCGCCTTGACACCGGCAAATCGGCGCAGGATATAACGTTTGTTCCGGGAGGTGACCCCCATGGCCAAGGACTTGCGCAGCTACATGGACGAATTGCTGGAAAAAAGACCGCAGGACGTCGCGGTCGTCGACCGCGAGGTCGATCCGCGCTACGAGGCGGCGGCGATCGTGGAAAAATTCGAGCGCGAGAACAGATTCCCCCTGGTGTTTTTCAAAAACATCAAGGGCTCGAAATTTCCTCTCGTTATCAATCTGGGCGCAACCTACGAGCGGCTCGCGCTGGCGCTCGGCTCCCCGACGGTGCCGCAGATGGTGAAAGACCTCGCGGCGCGCGAGCACAATCCGCTGCCGGTCAAGGAGGTTGCCGCGAAAGACGCCCCGGTCAAGGAAGTGATCTTGAAAGGCAATCAGGTCGATCTCGACCTGCTGCCGGTCTTGACCCACAACGAAGGCGACGCCGGCAGCTACATCAACGCCGCGGCGCTGATCTGCAAGGAGCGCGGCACCGGCGCGGTCAACGTCGGCATCTACCGTCACCAGAAGCAGGGCAAGCGCCAGCTCGGGGTGATGATCAACCCGGCGAACCACGCCAACTACGTGCGCGCCGAATACGAAGACCACAACGAGCCGATGGAGGTCGCGCTCGCCATCGGCCACCACCCGGCGCTCAACATGGCCGCGGTCAGCAAGCAGGCCGGCATCGGCCAGGAGCTGGAGGTTGCCGGCGCGTTCTTAGGCGAGCCGCTGGAGGTCGTCAAAGCCGAAACGGTGAATCTAATGGTCCCGGCGCGCTGCGAGATCGTCATCGAAGGCGTGGTGCCGCCGCACAAACGCCACTACGAAGGCCCGTTCGGCGAATGGCCGCACTATTATTACAAGGAAGGCGAGCAGCCCTACATCGAGGTGACGGCGATCACGATGCGGAAAAATCCGATCTACCAGAGCATCCACAGCGCGCACTTCGAGCACAACATCATCGGCGCGGCGCCGCGGCTGGGGAGCCTGTTTCGCCGCATCCAGGAGGCGGTGCCGAGTTTGGTCGGCGTCAACATGCCGATGTCCGGCGCGGCGCGCGCGCACTGCTACATCGCGCTCAAAAAGCGCGCCGAGGGCGAGCCCAAGCAGGCGGCGATGGCGGCGATCGTCACCGATCCCAACATCAAGCACGTCATCGTCGTCGACGACGACATCGACGTCTTCAACGAGACGCAGGTGCTCTGGGCGCTGGCGATGCGCTTTCAGGCCGACCGCGATCTGGTTGTCATCCCCCACGCGCTCGGCTCGCACCTGAATCCGACCGCGTACGGCTACGACCGCCTCGAAAAAGGGCCGATGGAAACGAAACTCATCTTCGACGCGACCAAGCCGCTGCCGCCGTACGATTTCCCGAAAGAGGCGAAGGCGCCGGCCGAAGTCCTCAAGGGCATCGACTTGGCCCGCGACACGCGCGGCTATGATCCGGCGAAGGATGACAGGATCATGACCGGCCGTTCCTAAAGCAACGGAGGGAGCATGAAAAAGCATCGCCTCGTGTTCGCTCTGCTTTGCGCGTTGCAGTTATCCGCGCTCGCGTCGTCGGCATTCGCGCAAACGCTTGAGAAACTGCATGTCGCCTACACCGTTATCGCGCCGACGCAGCTCAACGTCTGGACCGCCAAGGATATGGGGTATTACGCCAAAAATGGTCTCGACGCGGATCTGGTGCTGCTGGTCGGCGCGCCGCTCGCCGTCGCCGCCCTCGTGGGCGGCGAGACGCCGATCGTCCACACCGGTGCCTCGGCGGTGATTACGAGCAATCTTGCCGGCTCGGGAACCGTGCTGATCGCCGGCGCGATCAATCGCTTCCCCTACGTGCTCTTCGTCACCGACGAGATTAAACGCGTGGAAGACCTGAGAGGTAAGAAATTCGGCGTGAGCCGGATCGGCAGCGCCGACAACGCCGCGGCGATCACCGTCCTCGATAAATTGGGCATCAAGGAAGGCGAGATCGCCTATGTGCAGGCGGGCTCGATCCCCGCGCGCCTCGCGGCGATGCAGACCAACGCCCTTCAGGCGACGCTGCTCCAGCCGCCGGAGACGCTGAAGGCGAAGGAGATCGGGCTCCGCGCGCTGCTCGATTTCACCAAGCTCGACGTCGAGTGGCAGCAAAACGGCGTCGCCGTCACGCGCGACTACATCAAGAAAAAGCCCGATACGATCCGCCGCTTCATGCGCGCCTATGTCGAGGCGATCCACTACAACTTGACCAATCCGAAGGGCGCGCAAAAAATATTGCAGAAATATCTCGCGATCAAAGATCAAAAGCCGGTCGAAGAGGCCTACAACGAAATCGTCGTCAAGTTGACCCGCCGGGTGCCGTATCCCACCGAGCCCGGCATCCAGATCTTCTTGGATCAGTTAAAAGGCAAGAATCCCAAAGCCGCGCAGGCGAAGCCTTCGGATTTCACCGACGTGAGCTTCTTGAAAGAGTTGGAGTCGAGCGGCTTTATCGACCGGCTTTACAAATAGAACCCTTCGGGCGCGCGCTTACTTGTCGTAGACGGTAATTGTGAGCGGCTTGCCGCGCCCGCCCTCAGGGCACGCGCTGATGCCGACAAGGCAGTCCATCTCCGCGCGCAGATCCATATGATCGCCGCCGGGGCGTGGGCGCGTCATCGCGTAGCGCATCGAGCCGGTTGTCCCGTCGATGACCATCGTCTGAAAGATATTCAGCGGGCTCGGCACGTCGGCCTTCTTAACCTTGTAAGGCTTCAGCGCCTTGGCGAGATTCTCCCAGCAGCCGTGCTTGGGCGCGACGACCTTTTCGCGTCCGAGCTTCTTCCATGTTTCACCGTAAATCGCAAAGATCTGATCGCCCCATTTCTTATAAAAGGACGTGCTGCACATCCCCTTTTCCATGTCGTGCGTGCCTTGGTAGGTGTCCTCGACGATCGTCATCATGACGTTGTTGAATTTCGAGATCAGCAGGTCGCCGGTCGTGACGTAGATTTTTCCCTGGTCGACTTTGGTGCGCGCCTGATCGAAGCGCTCGTCGACGTCGCGGGCATTGAAGACGACGAAATCCGCCGTCGATTCCCCGTGCACGCGCATGATGCGTCCTTTTTTGACGATGAAGGCTTTGCCGGTGTTTTTCGGAATGATCGTCTCGCTGCTCGCCATGCTTCCTCCCGTTGTTTAGCCTCGTCATACGTCATCCCATTCCGGCGATCAAGCGAACGATTTTGCAGCGAATTTCAGGGCATCGCGCCGTATTGACACGTCGTATTCCATGATAGAGAATGCCCGCCATTCATGGAACCGACCGGCTACAGCGCCCGCTCCGGCGGGGACGATCTCGTCATACGCATCGAAGAGGTCACCAAAGCGTTCCAGACTCCCGAGCGCCGCCACCTGATCGCGCTGGAAAATATCAGCTTGAACGTCCCCTACGGCGAATTTATTACGATTGTAGGGCCGTCCGGCTGCGGCAAATCGACGCTGCTCAAACTCATCGCCGGCCTGACGCCGACATCCGGCGGACGGATCCTTTATCAAGGCGCGGAGGTGCGGGAACTCAACACCAGAGTCGGCTATGTGCCGCAGGAGAGCAAGCTTTTCCCGTGGCTCACGCTCGAGGAAAACGTCGCCTTCGGCCTCGACTCGAAGCGCTATTCGCGCGAGCAACGCGAGCGGCAGCTGAAGCACTTTATCGCGCTC